>JALHQF010000014.1 GCA_022842085.1 Patescibacteria group bacterium
GCCTTGAGGTTCATAAGAATCTCGACGACGTCCTCACGAACACCAGAAAGCGTAGAGAACTCGTGTTCAACGCCGTCGATTTCAACAGCATCAACAGCGGCTCCAACAAGGGATGAAAGGAGAACGCGTCGGAGCGCGTTGCCGAGCGTAGCTCCGTAACCAGGGTTAAGTGGTTCGATGGCGAACGACCCAGTAGTTGCAGTTTCCTGGATGATCTCGGTGGTAGGGGTAATGATGTGCTGCATGAATGGGGTGCTACCTAGCGGGAGTAGAACTCGACGATCAGCTGCTCGTTAACGAGAGGCGTAATCTCTTCGCGGGCCGGAACGGATCCAACAGTTGCGGTTCCCTTACTTACGGAAATCCAACCTGGGATGACCGCGCTCGTACCGCGCTGCTCGTCGATGAGCTGCGCAAGCTTACTGTCAACGCTGATCTTTTGGCCAGACTTAACCTGGAAAGACGGGATGGTCACCAGCTTGCCGTCCACAGTAACGTGGCCGTGGTTTACAAATTGACGTGCCTGAGCTTGCGTGAGGGCAAAGCCGGAACGATACACAACTGTGTCGAGACGAGTCTCAAGGAGCTGCATGAGTGCAAGCCCAACGTTATCTGACTTCGTTGCACGCTCGTAGTAGCGGCGAAACTGCTTCTCAAGCACGCCGTAGATGTACTTTGCTTTCTGCTTCTCGGTGAGCTGGAGTGAGAACTCACTCGGCTTACGTCGGCGACGGCTTGCGCCGTGCTGACCTGGGGTGTACGGGCGGCGGGTAAACGCCTCCTCGTTGGTGCGCAGGCCAAGCTTCACGCCAAATCGACGTGAGAGCTTTACCTTGGGTCCAATGTAACGTGCCATGGCGTGGGGTTATGGGCGACGCACCTTCTTTGGGCGGCAGCCGTTGTGCGGGCGTGGCGTGACGTCACGAATCTCAGTAAGGTTGAGGCCGGATGCAGCCAGCGCACGCAAGGCTGCGTCGCGGCCACCACCGGCTCCGGAAATTCGGACCATAAGGTCAGTAATTCCCATTGACTTCGTGCGCTCGAGCACTGCCGCCACAACCTGACTTGAGGCATACGGCGTAGACTTGCGCGAGCCCTTAAAGCTCAGAGAGCCTGAACTTGACCAGGCCAAAACGGCGCCAGTGTGATCAGAGAAGGTAATCATCGTGTTGTTGAAGGTGGCGTTCACGAAAGCGATGGCGGTACCAACGTTCTTTCGTACGGCTTTCTTCCGGCGGGCGACTGACTTTGTGGCCATGCTTAGGTCTTAGATGCTGCTGGCTTGCGGCCACTACCGACGTTCGTCTTCTTTCCTCGGCGGGTACGGGCATTCGTTTTGGTGCGCTGACCCCGACTTGGGAGGCGCTTGGCATGACGGCTACCACGGTAGCTGTTGATGTCGCGCAGACGCTTAACATGCGCCTGAATCTCACGACGAAGATCGCCCTCGGTTTTCTCTACGGCAATGAGGCCGCGGATGGTATCGAGAACTTCTTCACTGAGGGTTCCAGCTCGGAGATTAGGGTCTACCTTGGCTGCAGCCAGGATAGCTTTACTCTTTGCTGGGCCAATGCCGTACACGTAGGTCAGGGCGACCTCGATACGCTTGGCGGCTGGGATGGTGACTCCGGCGATACGTGGCATTAGCCTTGGCGCTGTTTATGACGCGGATTCTCGCAAATAACGAGAACCTTTCCGTGTCGACGGATGATTTTGCACTTATCGCAGCGCTTCTTTACGGAGGGAGCTACGGTCATTCCGTTTCGGTAGTGGATTGGGGAGGCGTGGAGGTCGCACGCTGCTTACGGAGTTGAGCCGCCTCATCCGGTGAAAGTCGGGTTGCTACCCGACCACGTTCGAGGTTGTACGGCGTGAGCTCAAGCTCGACCCAGTCTCCAGGAACCACTCGAATACGGTGGCGTCGCATTTTCCCAGAGAGGGTGCTCAAAACCGGTTGAGGGAGCTGAGGAACGTCGACCCGGAACAGTGTGTTGGGCAACGCCTCAATGACCTCTCCGCGCAAGCGGAGGATTCCCTCTTTGGACATCAGTTGAAGAATGTATTCACGAAAACAAAAGCCTTGCGACGAAGGTTCCTGGTAACCGTACCATACCTAACCTGTTGGATGCAAGCGCTCTAGGCTCCACGGCGTGAGCACTTCACAGCCTTGCTTTGTAACGACAATCGTACGCTCGTACTGTGCAGCCCAAGGAGCATCGGCAGCCACAATTGTCCAACCATCAGCGTCGGTATACACGGCACCACTTCCTGTAGTGAGCATCGGCTCTACGGCGAGTACCATACCGGGCTGGAGGAGCATTCCATCAGTGGCTTTCGCTGCGTTTGGCACCTCCGGCGGCTCATGAACGGCATGCCCGACGCCGTGCCCAGTGAGCGCCCGCACAACCCCGAGGCCCGCGAGTTCAGCGCAAGCAAGAACGGTCGCGCCAATACTTCCAACTCGCCTGCCTGGCCTAATCTGCGCGATAGCTGCATGGAGCGCTTCGTAGGTGGCTCGTAGGAGCGCCTCCACCTCAGGAACCACCTCCCCCACTGGAACCGTCACTGCGGCATCGGTAAAGCGACCATCGAGGGCAATACCTACGTCAATGCCAAGGATATCTCCTGATTTGAGCACACGACCATCAGGGATTCCGTGTACCACCTCTGCATTCAGCGAGAGGCAACTTGCTGCTGGGTAGCCCTGGTAACCCAGGAAGGAAGGCTGGCCTCCTCCGTCGCGAACCGCTTGCTCGATCCAGGCATTGAGATCGCGTAGCACGAGGCCTGGCCTTACCTGCTGAGCAGCACCCTCTAGTACGGATGCAAGAAGCGAGCCTCCCTTGCGGAGGCTGGCAATATCAGCTGCAGACTTTATGAGACTCACCGGAGGTAGGTGTCGTAGGTGCGGCTCTGCACCTGTGCACGAGACTGGCGGATAATCTCAAGCACCACGGAAACCACTATCAGCAAGCTCGTACCACCTAGGCTAAGGCTCGTAACGCCAGTACCTTGCTGCGCGAGGAATGGCAGAACAGCAATGAGTGCAAGGAAGAGCGCACTTGGGAAGGTGAGCTTCGCGAGCACGTCAGCGAGGTGCTTTTCTGTGTCTTCTCCAGGACGAATGCCCGGGAAGTACCCGCTCTGCCGCTGCAGATTCTCAGCAAGCTCCTTCGGACGAAACACGAGGAACGTGTAGAAGAAGGTGAAGAAGATAACCGCCAAGAAGAGAATTGCGGTATTTGCCCACTGGTTGGCAAAAAACTCGGTTAGTGCCTGGCCAATGCTTCGCGCTGTCTCCGAGCGCGCGTTCTCAAGGAACCGAGCAACTACCGTAGGAACGAGCACGAGGCTTACGGCGAAGATAATCGGAATCACACCGGCAGCGTTTACCTTGATAGGAAGGAAGCTGTCTACTGTGCTGGTAGTTCGACCAGCACTTGCTCGCCGCGCATACTTAACCGCAAGGTTACGCGTGCCCTCATTTACAAGAACGATCACTGCAAGCATCAGGAGTGCCAACAAGCTAAAACCAACGAGGCGCACATAGTCGGCAATTGGCACTCCGGGCGCCGTGTACTGCGACCACGCCTGGATAATGTACTGAGGGAAGACGGAAACGATACTCACGGCCACCAGGATAGAGAGCCCGTTTCCAATCCCCTGTTCGGAGATCAGCTCACCAATCCACATCAGGAAGACACTCCCTGCCAAGGCGACGCCTACAAGGAAGAGAAGCTCAGCACCAGACCAAGATGGAATGAGCTGCTGGTTCTTGAGAAGGGTAAGGGTACTGACGGCCTGGAGTATTCCTAGTGGCACTGAGAGAAGACGTGTGTACTGGCTAATCTTGCGCCTTCCGAGCTCGCCCTCCTTATTCAAGCTGTCAAGCGCAGGGATAACTGGTGTCAGCAGCTGCACCACGATGCTAGCCGTGATGAATGGCCCAACTCCCAAGAGCCCAATAGAGAAGTTACTAAGGCCGCCACCAGTAAACACGTTTAGTAAGCCAATGGCCTGGTTCTGCTGGAGGAAGAGCTGGAGCTGCGTTGCGTCGATGCCTGGGATAGGAAGGAGCGCGAACACACGAGCCAGCACAATGAGACCCAAAACGATGAACACCTTTCGGCGCAAATCTGGGAGACGTAAAAACGAGCGGATTCCCTGCAGTGCAGTCATACCGCTCGATCCTACCCCTTCTTTAGCGAGTTGGCTAGCGGCTTGCTAGCTGCTTGCTTACCTGGAGCTTCGCATTGCCAGTCTCGAACGAGAACTTTGGCTCGCTTCCAGTGCCGCCAACGATCTTTACGCCTCGGAGAGCCTCTGCATCTGAGATAACACCAGCCGCAATGAGAGCGCCGAGCGTCACGACCTCTTTCGGATCGAGAGCGTCAACAAGACGCTTCACCGAAACCGTGACGGGCTTCTTAAGCTTGCTTTGCGCGAGGGATTTGAAGCCCTTCAGCTTTGGGAGACGCTGGACGAGCGGAGTAGCCCCACCGATGAACGTGCGCGGGATATTGTACCCCGTGCGGGCAAGCTGGCCCTTTGTGCCGCGGCCGGCAGTGGTTCCGCCAGTACCTGCGTTCCCACGACCTACACGCCGGCGCTTCGGGCGAGAGTGGGTTGAGGAGAGGTGATTGAGTTGCATACCAGAAGGTTAAGCAGCCTTTGCCTTAAGCGACTGCAGTGCAGTAAGCGTAGCCATCACTACGTTTACCTTGTTATTCGAGCCGATACACTTAGATAGCACGTTCTCGATGCCTGCTGCGGTAACCACAGCACGAACGGGCCCTCCTGCGATAACTGAAGTTCCCTCGGAGGCAGGCTTAAGGAGAACGGTTGTGGCTCCTTGAGAAACCTGGATTTCGTGGGCAATTGAACCCTTATCCGTAATGGCAACGCGAATCATCGATCGCTTTGCTGCTGCAGTTGCTTTCTGTACAGCAGACTGTACTTCTTGCCCCTTGGCAACAGCCGCACCAACGCGCCCATTTCCATCCCCCACTACAACAAGGGCACGAAAGCGCATGCGGCGACCACCCTTTACCGTTCGACTGACGCGATCGATGGCCACAACGGTTTCAGTAAACTCGCTGCGTACCTCTTCTGGTTGATTTGTTCGGTTCTGGGCCATAGCTAGAAGGTAAGTCCTGCGGATCGAGCAGCCTCAGCAAGCGCGGCTACGCGGCCCTGGTAACGGCGCGCACCACGATCGAACCGAACCTGAGTGATTTTGGCTGCTTTGGCGAGCTCGGCAATTTTTGTGCCTACCTGCACCGCGGCTTCCACCTTAGTGCCGGTGGCTTTGACGGTTTCGTCGCTCGCCGATGCAAGCGTGCGGCCGGTTTGATCATCAATAATCTGTGCGTAGATGTGCCGGAGGGTTCGGTGAACACTCAATCGTGGCAGTTCGGTATTCTGTGCAAGCTTCGCCCGTGTACGGAGGGCACGACGTCGGGCACGCTGGACGTTAGATGCGTGAGAGTTCATAGCTTATTTACCTGCCTTTCCAGCCTTACCTGCCTTACGACGAACCTGCTCGCCGGCGTAGCGAATGCCCTTACCCTTGTAGGGCTCTGGCTTTCGCAGCTTGCGAATAGACGCAGATGTTTCACCAACAAGCTGCTTGTCGATGCCAGCTACAGTAATAACGTTCTTGGTTACCGTAAACGTAATCCCCTGCGGTGCCTCTACAACTACTGGGTGTGAGAATCCAAGGCTCAGGTTGAGAGAGGTTCCCGCAACTGCGGCTCGCATCCCAACCCCGTGTAGCTCAAGATCCCTAGACCAGCCCGCAGAAACTCCCTGCACGGCATTTGCGAGGAGTGCTCTCTGGAGGCCATAGAAGGCTTTTCGCTCCGCATCTGCAAGGGAGAGCTGGAGAACGTTTTCGGTGATTTGGTGAACTACCCCAGCAAACGCTGGAACAGTGAGGGTGCCTTTCGGGCCGGTGATGGTGTACACCCCATCAGCCAGAGCGACGGCAACGCCGCTTGGAATATGGATGGGCTGCTTTCCGATTCGTGACATGGCTACTTTTCGTAGATTTCGCAGATGAGTTCTCCGCCTACACGGGCTTTGCGTGCCTCGTTACCCGTCAGAACACCCATAGGGGTACTAATGAGCACGGTACCAAAACCCTGGCGCACGCGTGGGATGCGAGCAACGTCAGTGTAGAGGCGGCGACCAGGCGTGCTAATTCGGCGGAGGTGGTGCTGTACGCCTGGCTTAAGCGTGAGCTCGAGCCGAGCGCGTGGAGTAGCTTCAACGGTCGCAACAGCAGTTACTACCCCTGCAAGCTGGAGCTTTTCGCACACTGCCTGTGAGAGGCGACTACTTGGCACAGTAACTGTGCTGTGTCCCGCCATCTCGGCGTTACGAATGCTGGTGAGGAGGTTTCCGATCGTGTCCATAGTCTTACCAAGAAGCCTTACGCATACCTGGGATCTCACCGCGGTGCACCGCTTCACGCAGGCAGATACGGCACATGCCATACTTGCGGTAAACAGAGTGCGGGCGACCACACTTCCAGCACCGACGAACGATACGGGTAGAGAACTTAGGAGTTCGGCTAGATTTTACGATTTGAGCTGTACGTGCCATACCTTAGGCTTGGAAATGGAATCCGAGTCCTCGGTAGAGGCGAAGTGCCTCGTCCTGGCTCATTGGGCGAGCTGGCACGAGAGAGACCTGGATCGGGTGGTGGAAGGAGTCGTTGGCGACCTCTGGGAAGATTTGCGTGTCACGAATGCCGACATGCAGGCTGCCATCCTTAGCAATGGCGGTAGGCTTTACTCCGCGGTAGTCGCGGGTACGTGGCAGGCTCACATCGGTAAGTTTGGTGAGGAAGTCACGCATACGCTCTCCACGAAGGGTTACCTTTACGCCGACCTCCATTCCTTGACGAATCTTGAACCCCGCAATTGACTTCTTCGCCTTTACCACAACTGGCCGCTGACCAGTGATTTTGCTGATGAGCTCTACGAGCTGCTCCATGCCTTTCGCGGCGGTAAGCATATCGCCCGCACCAGCATTTACCACAACATGAGTAATCCGAGGGATCTCGTAGGCTGAGGCGTACTGTCGCTCGCTGGTGAGCGCAGGTACTACCGTATTCTGGTAGCGATTGGTGAATGGGTGAACGTTCGTAGCCATACTACTTCTTCTTGGCGGTAGGTTTCTTCGGTGTCGCCTTCTTGGCTACGGCTGCGCCACGCTTGTCTGCGCGCACAGCTGCATCTCCTTCAATGAGGAGAACGTTGGAGCGATGCATGCTGCCTGGAAACTCCAGAATTCCTCCACGGGGGTTGGCCTGGGTGGGCTTCTGGTGTCGCTTACGCATGTTTACCCCTTCAACTACGATTCGCTGCGTCTTGGTAAGCACCTTGAGTACAGCTCCGCGCTTTCCCTTCTCTTTACCAGCGATCACGAGTACGGTATCTCCTTTGCGAACTGCCATTACACAACCTCCTGAGCGAGTGAAATAATCTTGGTGTAGCCGAGCTCGCGGAGCTCACGTGGAATTGGCCCAAAGATACGGGTACCACGAGGCTCGCCGCTCTCGGCGATAATGATGGCCGCGTTATCGTCGAAACGAACGCTAGAACCATCTGCGCGCTTGAAAGGCTTGCGAGTGCGAGCGATAACGGCCTTAACGACCTCCTTGCGCTTTACGTTTCCGTTTGGTGTTGCCGACTTTACGGACGCCGAAACGATGCATCCAATATGACCCGCGTCACGCTTAGCGCGACCGAGTACCGTAATAACCTGAAGCTCCTTGGCTCCAGAGTTATCGGCGACGTTGAGGCGTGTATAGGGCTGAACCATACCGTGAAATGGTAGCGATTGTTGCTAACCTGGTCAACTGGTTAGGCTACGACCTGCCAGCGCTTGGTGCGACTCATTGGTCGGCACTGCTGCACGGTTACGGTCTGCCCCTCAACTACGGCATCGGACTCATCGTGAGCCGTGACATACTTGGTGAGCGTGTAGCGCTTCTTGTAAATAGGGTGGATGTTGGTCTCTTTCACCGCGACACGAATGGTCTTAGGCGTGCGCTTGCGCACAACGACGCCGGTGAGAATCTGATTGTTGCTCATAGGGAAACCTGATCACGGACGATAAACTTGGTACTCACCGGGAGCTTCATTGCCGCGAGGCGCATTGCTTCACGTGCTTGATCTTCACTAATACCGCCCATCTCGAACATAACGCGTCCAGCACGCACAACACATACGAAGTGATCGACGGAACCCTTTCCAGATCCCATAACGGACTCGGAGCCGTGGTTAGTTACTGGCTTATTCGGGAAGAGGCGCACCCACACCTGCCCATTACGGCGGATGTAGCGAGTCATGGCACGGCGAGCTGCCTCGATTGAACGAGCGCTTACCCAAGCGTTGCTTGTGGACTGAAGACCGAACTCACCAAAGGCGACTTCAGTACCGCGAGATGCGGCGCCTTTCATTTTGCCGCGCTGCGGCTTTCGGTAGCGGAGTTTACGTGGACTAAGAAGCATGGCAGTTAGCGTCGAGGACGATTAGAGCCACCACCAGTTGCAGCAACTGGTACTGCCTCTGGCATGGTTGAACGGGTTCCGTGGGAGATCCAAACCTTAACTCCAATTGCCCCATAGGTTGTTACGGCAAGCGCAGTTGCGTAGTCAAGGTTGGTGCGCAGGGTGTGGAGCGGAATCGAACCCTTAGACATGAGCTCAGTTCGAGCAATCTCTGCTCCGTTGAGACGGCCAGAAACCTGCACCTTGATACCGGAGATACGCTTCTCCATAGCACGCTCGGTGGCAAGGCGCATTGCGCGCTTTGGCGCAATGCGGCGCTCAATCTGGGAAGCTATATTCTCAGCTACGAGCAGCGCGTTTGACTCTGGACTCTTGATTTCAACGATACGCACATCTACTCGAAGCGCTTCCTTGATGGAAAGGTTTCGGTGCTTACGAACCATCGCAGTGAGCTGCTCGCGAAGCTCCTGAATGCCTTTCCCGCCTCGACCGATTACCACACCTGGCTTTGCAGTGTGGAGTACGACCAGAGTTTCGGTGCGGTTGCGGAAAATCTCTACCTGAGCAATGCCGCTGCGCTTAAAACGCTTAGAGATATGCTGGCGAATGTAGTGGTCTTCCTGGAGGTTTGCCACTTGAGACTTTGGTGAGAACCAGTGGGTAGACCAGTTCTGGTTAAAGCCGAGGCGGAACCCGTGTGGATTAACTTTGTGTCCCATAGTCTAGCTCTTGGTGGATTCGTCGGCTGGCTTGAGCACGATACCAACGTGGCTGTACTTCTTCATGATCGGCCAAGCCTGACCACGGGAGTGAGGAATGATGCGCTTGAGCGCAGCACCTTCATCAGCCCAGGCGCGCTGGATGATCAAGGTCTTGGTATCCATGCCCTGAGCTTTTGCGGCATCGATTGCGGCAAGTACTGCCTTACGAACAGGTACTGCTGCTCGGTTTGGTACGAGCGTAAGAATCGCTGCGGCGTCCTCAGCACGCTTGTGGCGGATCTTGTCCACCACCAAACGCACCTTACGAGGCGCGAGGCGAATGTTACGTGTGTGGTGAGTGAGTTCGGTCATGACCTAGAGCTTAGCGCGCTTACCACCGTGACGAACGAACTTTCGAGTTGGAGAGAACTCGCCGAGCTTGTGCCCAACCATGTCTTCCGTAACGAATACGTCCAGGTGCTGCTTTCCGTTGTGAACGCCGAAGGTAAGACCTACCATCTCCGGACTAATGGCGCTGTCGCGGCTCCAGGTGCGAATCACCTGCTTGCTACCGCTACCTGCTGCCTGAACTTTCTTCAGGAGCTTTGGGTCAATGAATGGTCCTTTTTTGAGAGAGCGTGACATGCCTACTTCTTCTTACGACGAGAGATGATGAACGTGGTCGACGGGTTCTTGCGACGACGTGTCTTTACTCCAAGTGCGAGTGCACCCCAAGGAGTTTTAGGGCCACGGCGCAGACCAATGCCGTTTACCGCCTCACCACCACCGTGCGGGTGCTGGTTTGGGTTCATTGCCTTACCGCGAACAGTAGGACGAATACCACGCAGGCGCTGACGGCCGGCCTTGCCCCAGGTAACAGTGCCATGGAGAATGTTTCCCACCTGGCCAAGCGAAGCTCGGCAGCTGAGTGAGACACGGCGCAGCTCGCCAGAAGAGAGTCGCAGAACAGCATACTTGTCTTCCTTTGCAAGAAGCTTCACCACGGTTCCGGCGGAACGCGCCAGCTGGCCACCCTTTCCAGGCACAAGCTCGATGTTGTGCACATCAAGGCCAAGTGGAATCTCGGAGAGCGGAAGGGTGTTTCCTGGGCGAATCGGAGAGCCACTCCCGTTCTGGATAGCATCTCCCACCTTTAGCTCAAGTGGAGCTAGGATGTAGGCCTTCTCTCCATCCTTATACTCGATAAGAGCAATGCGAGCCGTGCGGTAGGGATCGTACTCGATTGTTTTTACCACCGCAGGGA
>JALHQF010000015.1 GCA_022842085.1 Patescibacteria group bacterium
CCTGGTAGCATACAGCATTGAACACTTACCTATGGCAACTCCTAAGAAGCGCATGAGTCCCGTCCGTTCTGGCAATCGCCGTCGGCAGCTCGGTATCACCCTCCCCGCAACTCGCACTTGTGCAGCTTGCGGCGCACTTGCTGTGCGTCACGTCGCTTGCCCAGCTTGCGGGGCTGAGCCAACAAAGGCCTAGCGCTCTGCCGTGGGGGCAAACCGTCACCTCTCGCGAACGGTAGCAATGCAGGCGCTCTTCTCTTGGGAGTTCCAAGACGAGCCACGCAACCTAGAGCCAGCAATTGCTGCAGCCGAAGCTGAGTTTGGTGAAGACCTTGATGTGGCCTATGTTCGCCGCGTCTGTGAAGGTACCGTGGCTCACCTTGAGGAAATCGACGGACTCCTGCAGGAGGCTGCTCCAGAGTGGCCGGTAGACCAGGTAGCGCGTGTAGATCGAAACGTCCTGCGGGTAGCAATCTTCGAACTTCTCTTCGACGCCACAGAAGACGTTCCACCGCGAGTAGCGATCAACGAAGCGATTGAGATTGGTAAGCGCTTTGGCGCAGAGAGCACACCTCGCTTTGTAAATGGAGCGCTCGGCTACGTATACCGCAAGTTTGAGGATCGCCTAGCACCGCGCGATGCAAATGCCCCTGCAAAACCTGTAAAAGATGCAGCCTGACCCACGGCGATTTGATGTGCTCGAGGCAACGGCTGGCCACGTGTTTTCTAACCGTGAGCTCTTGGAGCAGGTCTTTACGCACCGCTCCTATGTAAATGAGCACAAGAGCCTCGAGCTTCAGCACAATGAGCGACTGGAGTTTCTCGGTGACGCCGTCCTTGAGCTGGTGAGCACGGAGTTTCTCTACCGCACCTACCCAAATCCGGAGGGAGAACTCACCACGTGGCGAAGTGCGCTTGTAAAGGGAGAGATGCTTTCGGAAGTGGCGAGAGAGCTTGGGTTTTCTGATCTGCTACGACTCTCCAGGGGCGAAGCACGTAGCGGTGGCCGTGAAAAAGGCTACCTTCTCGCCAACGCCCTAGAAGCCTTTATTGGCGCACTCTACCTAGAAGCAGGCTATGCGCGTTGTCAGGAGTTTCTTGGATCCGTTCTGCTTTGTAGGCTTCCAGGCATTCTCGAGAACGCCCTCTTCATTGATCCCAAGAGTCGTCTTCAAGAAATCCTGCAGGATTCCCACGGATCTACCCCGACCTACGAAATTGTGAGTGAAGAGGGGCCTGATCATGCAAAAGTGTTTACAGCAGCGCTCCGAGTCCAAGGCACTACCCTTGGCTTAGGGACAGGATCAAGCAAGCAAGCAGCCCAAGTAGACGCAGCGCGATCCGTTCTGGAGGAGATTACGGGGAAGCAAGCTCCAGCTGCGTAAACGCAGCAGTCGCAAGATCAAGAACCTGCTGCGCTGCTGCTAGCCGGGTATTTGCCCCGCTGCCAAGCACTACCACGATGAGCTCTTGATTACCGCTGCGAAAGCGCTCGACAAGACAGAATCCAGCCTCATTGGTGTACCCAGTCTTGCCGCCAAGCACAGTCTCGTTCCGAAGCACATCGTGCAGCCGGTTTGTAGTGTTCAGTACTTGCGAGCCAGTCGCGCGTGGCACACTCGTCGTGGCAAGCCCAAGAAACGGCTGAACACTGGGTGAGCGCCAAGCTAGGTCAAGGAGCTGTGCAACGGTACGCGCGCTTGCGGTGTTCTTTGCGGACAGGCCAGTCGAGTCCGCCTCCGGGAGTAGCAGCGCGAAATCTTCGGCGCTAGCAAGTGCGCCAAGGGCGGCAGCGGCATCATTTGCAGAGGCCACGGCTGTAGCCGCACGTAGATCTCCTATGAGCGCACGCTCACCTTGGGCGTAGCCAACCTCAGCCGGCGGGAGGAGCGTGTGAGCTGCTTCAAGCTCTACAACTTGATTAGCAGGAAGGCTTCGCGTGCGTAGGAGGGTAACGAGCTTGGTGATACTCGCTACAGGGAGTACCTCATCTTCGTTCTTTCCCGCAATGAGCTGTCCGGTAGCAGGATCGTATACCGCCCAGGCGCGGGCATCAGCGGCGAGTGAGAGGGCTGGCGTAACTGGCAGCTCGGCAAGCACCGCAGGCCGAGTAGCTGGCACTGATGAGCCTGCTCGGCTGCGAAACTGCGCATAGCTGACTAGGGTGAGGCACACCAAGACCAAGAGGACGCTCCAGGCAGCAAGAAACCCAAAGAGTCGCTGGGGGGTCATAGGTGTGCAAGCTCTTCAGGCGTCAGCAAGCGGTACGAACCTGGTTTGAGGTCTCCGAGCGCAAGGGTGCCCATTTCAATGCGCACGAGCCGCGTTACCCTGAGACCTAGCTCTCCTACCATACGACGCACTAGGTGGGTTCGACCCTCGCGGACAGTAAGCTCAACTTTCGCGCGCACTCCATCCTTTCGCACCGTCACGTCCTCTGCTTGCGCGCTCCCGTCCGAAAGGAGAATGGGCTTCCTGAGGCGATCTGCGAGCTTTGCAGGCGACCAGCCAGGCGTAAGTTGCACAGTTACCAGGTAGCGTTTCCGATGCCCATACCGTGGATGTGTGAGCTTGAGGAGCAAGTTTCCATCACTCGTCATGAGCAGCAGTCCTTCGCTGTCCGCGTCAAGGCGGCCAACAGGCTCTACGCGCGGATGCTCGGGCAACAGCTCATGGACCGGTTTCTTCCCCTGGCCGTTTCGGCTGCAAACGTATCCGCGCGGCTTGTAGAGAAGGTAGGTAGCGGCCTCTTGTGGAAGAAGGCGCTGACCATCAACTGTCACAACGTCGGAAGGCGTAACGCTCATGCCGAGGCTGGCTCGCGCCCCGTTTACCTCAACCTTACCCTGGGTAATGAGCTCTTCAGCCCCGCGCCTCGATGCAATACCGCAGCGAGCGAGGAATTTCTGCAGGCGCTCAGCGCGACTGGAGGCCGAGATCACGGAGTTGGGCATCTGAGACTGGCCCGGGGGCCTGCATAAGCGGGTCGCGGCCTTCGCCGGTTTTTGGAAACGCTATTACTTCCCGAATATTCGGTTCGTTTTGGAGCACCATCATAAGGCGGTCAAAGCCCCATGCAATGCCAGCGTGTGGTGGAGCTCCGTGGGTGAACGCTCGCAGCATGTGTCCAAACTGGGCCTGGATGCTTTCAGGGGTGTGCCCCATCGTGGTAAACACTTTCTCCGTTACCTCCGGTCGGTGGCTACGCACGCTTCCACCAGCAATCTCAAAGCCGTTGAGTGCAAGGTCATACTGCTGCGCTAGAATACCTTCTACCTCCCCTGCCATGAAGCGCTCAAGGTGGTCGCTATGCGGCATAGAAAACGGGTTGTGGGTAAAGGTCCAACCACCTTCTTCGGTGCGCTCAAAGAACGGAAAATCGGTTACCCAGCAAAATGCCAAGAGGTTTGGGTCGTTCTTATCTTCTCGCATATCTGGCCGGTCACTTCCGTACCGCTCCAGAGCTTCTGCGTGAGTAATGCGTGGAAATGGCTGCTGTTGAATACGCTTTTCCGGGTAGAGCGCCCGAATTAGGTCTATCACGAGCTTCTCATTCAACTGAAGCACGTCTTCCTGAGAAACAAAACTGAGCTCCATATCGAGCTGGGTAAACTCTGGTTGACGATCACCGCGAGAATCTTCGTCGCGCAGGCAGCGTGCAATCTGGTAGTAGCGCTCAATCCCACCAACCATAAGCAGCTGCTTAAACTGCTGCGGACTCTGCGGAAGGGCGTAGAACGATCCTTTATGGCGGGTTGGCACGAGGAAGTCCCTCGCCCCCTCTGGGGTAGTTGCAGTAAGGAGCGGTGTTTCAACCTCGATGAAGCCCTCTTTATCAAGGGCGTGCCGGAGGAAACTCGTTGCCCTGCCTCGGGCTCGCAGGTTGGCCTGCATACGCTCGGTGCGTAGATCAAGGTAGCGGTACGCGAGTCGCAGCTCTTCATCTACGGACTGCGTCGAATCGTTTACTGAGAATGGTGGCGTAACTGCCTGGGAAAGAAGCGTGACCTGCTCCACCTGAAGCTCAACAGTACCAGTAGCCAGGTCTGGGTTCACCGACTTTTCACTCCTGGCAACGACACCACCAGTCAGCTGCACTACATCTTCTGGAGATAGCTCATTCAATTGAGCGTAGACTTCAGGGTTCCACTTTCCGCTTACCGCCTGGAGGACGCCAGTGCGATCACGAAGGTCAATGAAGGTAACTGAACCATGTTTCCGAATGCGGTGGACCCACCCTGTCACGGTAACCGTGCTACCGATTTTGCTTGGAGTTTCTTCGTTGAGAGTTCGCATTACGAGAGTGGCTTAGGAAACTGGCGCATCCAGGCTGCGAGGTGAGTTTCAGAGATGGGCTCGCGCATCGGGGTAAACTGCACTCGGAATGTGAGTGTAGCAGCTTCACTTGCCGTATACGTAGCAACGAGCGCGATACTCCGGCGCACACCAGGTGGCGTTGGCACTGCCTCAAGTTGCTCGAGAATTGTACTCGCAGGAGCATCCCAAGCATACGTGAGATCACGTGTGTGGCTTGGTGCGTCCAAAACGGGGTCGATAGCTACCGCTCGAACTGGAAGCGAAGCAAGTGCATCAAGGCTGAGCTCTGCAAGGAGCGTTTCAGGGGCGTTTCGCGCCTTCGGAGTGAGTGAGGTAACTGCCCGACCGCCAAATCCGATAACTCGTTCGCCTGCTCGGTACTGCACAGCCTCCCCCGGCTCTAGGAAAGCTGGCTGGCTACTGTACGGAGACATATCGAGCCTGTAGCCAAGCGAACGCACTACTCCGGCAACTGCTCTGTTGAGTAGCCGAACGGCATGAACCGGGTCTGCATCTCGAATGAGAATGGCTACAGTGCGCTCTTCGATACCCTCAGGAAAAACTCCTCCACTGCAAAACCAGGCTCCTGCGGTGGCCTGTGGCTCAACGCGAGCCGTATCGAGTACGAGTCGAATAAGGTTGCTTGGTGCTAGGTGTGCAAGCTCGCTGCTGAGCGGTTGTAAGAGGGCCGGCGCATCGAGCCCAAACAGCTTGAGCTCTGCCGCGGAGGCGAATGGGTGAAAGATGCACTCACGGATCCCCGATCGAGCAAGTCCGCGACGTACAAGGTGCCACTGATCATATGGGGTACCAGCAGTAGGTGCAGCAAGTGGGCCCACTGGTAAATCAGAAGGAATCCGTTCGTATCCCCAAATACGAGCAAGCTCTTCTATGAGGTCTTCCGGAAGAGCAATATCTCGCCGCCAGTACGGAGGTCGTACCGTCAGCCCACTCTTCGTCATACGAACGATTGCAAAGCCGAGGCGCTCAAGAATCGTACGTGTTTCGGCAGGGCTTGGCGCAGCACCAAGCAGTTGCTCTGCTTGGTGGAAGGTGAGTGAAACCATACCCCCTGCGCCCTCCTGCCCTGTGTAGTGGGCAGTGGGTCCGCAGAGTTCAGCGCCGCATATCTCCTGCAACAGTTCCAGGGCCCTCCGGAATGCAATGTGAGCTAGTCCGGTAGGGAGAAACTTCTCGAAACGTGCCAGTGCGTCGGTTCGCAAACCTAGGCGCCTTCCAGTACGCCGAAGTGTGGCAGCTGGAAACGTTCCAACCTTGAGCAGAATTTCACTCGTGCCTTCATGTACTGCATGCTCCTGTGATCCGAGAATGCCAACGATATCGCCAATTTCTCCACGTACATTTGTGCTTACAAGGTCGCCCGCCGCAAGCTCGTATGATTGACCGTTGAGACCAAGAAAGGTTACGGGCTCTTTTAGGGTCGCAATAGTGAGCTGCGATCCAAAACGTGTCGCGTCATAGGCATGAAGCGGTTGTCCATACTCCAGCATCACATAGTTGAGCACGTCTACCACCGGGTGGATGGCGCGGATTCCCGCTGCCTGCAGGCGCGCCAGTATCCGGAGTGGCGTTACCCCTCTCTTTGTAAGAGAGAGGTGAGCCGTGTGCACCGAGGCAACGCCAGGACTCTCCACGCGGATCGTGGGCGCAGTTCCTCCCACAAACGCTGGAACCGGTGGAACTGTCGGCTCTTTCCAAGGCTTGCGCACTGCAGCTGCAAGCTCCCGAGCAAGACCTACGTGACCAAGTAGGTCGGGTCGATTTGCAGTGATTGCAACTTCAAGCACGGTGTCGCTTCCTAGGAGGTGAGCGAGCGGCTTACCAACAGGTACTGGCGCCGGGAAACAGAAGATCCCTTCACCCGAACTCGGGAGGCCTACCTCAGCGAGGCTGCAGAGCATGCCCTTTGAGGCAACACCCCGAATCTCCCCTTCTTTGAGGAGTTGCCAACCACCCCGGCCATGTACTCGGGCTCCTGGAAGGGCAAGCACCACGTACGCACCCACTTCCACGTTCGGTGCACCACATACTACCCGCAGGTGCTCTCTACTGCCGTATGAAACCGTAACGAGTCGCAAGCGCTCTGCGTTGGGATGTGGCTGCACTGAGAGAACCCGCGCACTGACGATTCGCTCATCAATCGTGAGAAGATCGCTCCAGCCATCTACTTCTGAGGAAGTCATTGTGAGACGCTCCGCCACCTCACCTGCAGAGAGCGTAGTTCGAGCCAGCTCGTTGATCCAGTTAAGCGATACCTTCATAGGGCAAACTGATCAAGGTAGCGCCTATCCGGATGTGTGAACCGCTTCAGTGAATCGATTCCGTGGCGAACCAGCACTGGCCGCTCGATACCAAGTCCAAACGCCCAACCGCGCAGCACCTGCGGGTTGGCGCCGGTACGCTCTACCACATGGGGGTGGAGCATCCCACAGCCACCAAGCTCAAGCCACCGTGGCGACCCATCCTCGTGCACTCCCCATGAAAGGTCGATTTCTGCACTTGGCTCAGTAAAGGGAAAGTGGTGTGGCCTAAACCGTACCATTACATCCTTGCCAAACGTCTGCTGAACAAGGTACTCGAGCACGCCCTTCAGTTGTGAGAACGTAGCATCATCACCCAAGTAGACAGCATCTAGCTGGTGGAATGCGGGGGCATGAGTAGTGTCGGCTTCTCTGCGGAATACACGACCGGGCAGCACGAGGCGAACGGGCACACGACCAGCAGTGAGCTCTGCTGTAATTGCTCCCACATCGGCGGTCGTCATTTGTGTTCGCAAGAGCCGGTGCTCGTCTAGGTAGAACGAGTCGTGCTCGTCTCGGGCAGGGTGGTCAGGCCCAAGGTTGAGCGCCGTAAAGTTCTCGGAGTCGCGCACGATCTCCGGTCCACCTGCCACCGAAAACCCGAGTCGTTGCATAGTACGAACGAGCTCATCCATCATCTCAAGCACAGGACTCAGCGCACCCTCAGGCTGATCGTAGCCAGGTAGCGTCACATCAAGAGGCAATCGTTGCCGCTGGAGAGTCATGAGCGCGCGCAACTGCTCCTTTGCGGTCGCAAGAGCACCGCCAATGCTGCGCTTCTGTTCTGCGCTCGAATTCTGAAAGCGCGCCGTGAACTCCGCCAGCCTACCTGACTTACCAAGGTAAGTCGCCCGAACCTGATCCTGTACATCGACCGTACTCGCTGCTGCCCATGCTTTGCTTGCTTCTTCAACCAGCTGCGTCAGCTGGGTCGAGAGCGCCTGATCTTTCATAGGCCTTGATTCTTGCGAGTGCGAATGGAGAACTCAAGAATACCAGCTGCAAGCACAAGTGGCAGGAAGGCCCATACATCAAACAGCTCTCTGGAGCGCAGTACGAGCGCGGTTACAACAAGCAGTGCGACCAGTCCTAAGACGCGAGTTCGTCCAAGCAGCAGCCTGGGTTGAGGTGAAACCCCCCACCAGACGAGACCGGCAAAGCCGGCTAGCGAGACACATGCAAGAGAGGCCATGAAGGCGGTGCCTGCTAAGCTTGCATCTGCTGGCGGCAGGGCCTCACTGAGCGCAAGGAACGAAGTCCCACACGCAAGCGCAACAATCGCAAGCACAGCCAGGAGGATACGATGCTGAGGCAT
This sequence comes from Patescibacteria group bacterium, assembly GCA_022842085.1. Taxonomy (GTDB): domain Bacteria; phylum Patescibacteriota; class UBA1384; order CAILIB01; family CAILIB01; genus JALHQF01. The sequence continues at coordinate 7,951 of JALHQF010000015.1, forward strand.
ACGCTTACGCTACCAGAGCTCTCCAGGAAGCGTCGAGGGTGCCTGAACGAGACGAAGCCCCGGTACGCGCCGATGGTTCTGGTGGCGAGCCAAGCGCTGACGTAGCTGCTTTGCAAGCTTTGCCTCTGGAAGCCTCATCTCTGGGTAGGTACGGTACCAGACGAGGTACTCTTTCCCATTTGCGTGCAGGGTTACTCGAGGCACCGTAACGATTGGACGCGGCACGAGCTCAGAAATCCAAGAACCGACGAGGTCTCGGACCTCCTCGGTTCGTCGGACGGCCTGAATGGCAGCCTGTTCTTGATGGTTGGCTAGCGCTTCGACCACTGTGGTGCGCGGCGGGCTCCCTTGAGTCCGTACTTCTTACGCTCCTTCATGCGGCTATCACGGGTAAGGTACCCAGCTGCGCGGAGCGAACCACGGTACGCCTCGTCAAGCTCAACAAGCGCACGCGCGATACCGTGACGAATGGCACCCTCTTGTCCGGCAAAGCCCCCGCCTTGGACATGGATGGAAACATCCACTGCACCAAGTAGACCAGTAAGCTTAAGCGGCGAAAGGTAGGTTGGCTCGCCCGTGATTGCGATCTCATTTACCAGCACTGTACCCTTTCCGTTTGGAGTGATACGAACCTGGGCAACGGAGGTCTTACGGCGTCCTACACCCTGAAAAAACTGCGAGGTAGACATTATGCGTTCTCCTTTCCTGCAAGGTTTGCAACGTGTGGATGCTCAGCGCCTGCGTACACGTGCAGTCGCTTCATCCACTCGTTCTGGAGCTTGTTCTTTGGGAGCATGCCTTTCACTGCATTCTCGATGAGGAATGCTGGATCGGTCTGCTGCAGATCGCTTGCCTTTCGCTCTTTGATACCCCCTGGCCAGCGACTGTGGTGGAAGTAGCTCTTCTGCTGGAGCTTCAGCCCGGTAAGGACGATGCTCGAGGCGTTCGTAACCACAACGTGATCACCACAATCCCAGTTGCGCACAAAGCTTACCTTCTGCTTTCCTCGAAGCTTACCCGCTACTTCAGTAGCGAGCTTACCGAGTACCTTGCCCGAGGCATCAATGTGAAACCAGGCTGGCTCGTGGTGTCGGATGTGCTTGGTCTTCATTTGGTATCCTCCTCTGAGCTAGGTGCTTCATCTTTCTTGCGTACCGCAAGCTTGGTCTTTGTTGACTGCTCAATCACAGCATCAAGCGGTGTGAGCAGGAGTTCCACTTTCGCCATAGCGGCTTGATCGCCCGGGCGTGTGGGAAGCTTTGTAAGGCGCACAAAACCTGAGGTTCGGTCTCCGTAGCGCTCTGGAAAATCTTCGAAGAGCTTGCGTACCGCATTCATGTCGAAGAGCAGCGCTTTGGCGGAGCGGCGTGCCGCCAGGCTTCCGGTACGAGCGTGGGTAATGAGTCGCTCGGCAACAGGAACAATCGACTTCGCCTTCGCCTCGGTGGTACGAATGGTTTCGTACAACACCAGGCTTGTCACGAGGTTGCGTGTTAGGCTCTTTCGGTGCCCCGTCTTGCGACTGAGTTTATACGTTTTCATTTAGGAAACGCGGTCGAGTACCGCCTTAATCTCGGTAAGTCCCTTGTCACCAATACCTTCAATGCTCTGAAGCTTGAGGTCTGAGAGGCGCTTGATGCCAGCAAGGGTTTTGTAACCAGCTGCAGCCAGTGCCCGCACCGTGCGTGGGGAGAGGCCAGAGTCTTCAATCTTGGTTTTCGCATCGATCACCTGAAGCATTTCAACTCCATCCTCTACAGCTACCTCCGAGGTAGCCATGGGAGTTGGGATTTCGTCCTCCATTGCTTCAGCTGGTGGCTGGGTTGAGCGAGGCACAACGCTGCCTGCAACTGCCTGGTACTGCGCAACGAGCATAGCGGCGGCCTCTTGGAGAGCAAGCTGTGGAGCAATGCTCCCGTCAGTGGTGATATCGAGCACGAGACGATCGTAGTTGGTCATTTGACCAACGCGAGTGTTCTCAACGTTGTACGCAACTGCCGTAACTGGGCTAAAGATACTGTCTGTAACGATAAGTCCAACACGCTTTTCGCGATCGAGCTTGCGCTCTACTGGCAGGTAGCCAGCACCACGGCGAATGTGAACCGTCATTTCGAGCTTGCCGCCGTCTGAAAGCGTGGCAATATGCGCATCTGGAGATACAACTACACAGATGCTATCACCGGTAAGGCTCTTTGCCGTTACCGCACCTGCCCCCTTTGCGGAGAGCTTGAGCGTCGCGGCCTCGGCGTCACCCTCGAGGCGGA
>JALHQF010000016.1 GCA_022842085.1 Patescibacteria group bacterium
ACGAATAGTGGTATTTACACCAACATCCGACGAAATGAGGACTTCTTCCAGTTGGTCGAGCACCTCATCGTCTACCGAACTTTTGCCCAATACAATTTTGGCCAGTTTGGAGAAGACGTTTTCTTTGGTCTTTTCGACCCCCTTGTCCAGGTCCTCCTTGTTCTTCTTACTGCTGAAAAAATCAAAAAATCCCATTATCTGATTGGATTGGAACGAAATATAAACACAAAAAGCTCCTCAATCGAGAAGCTTTCCGGTAACCTATCTGTTAATATTATTTGCTGAAGTATTCTTTCACACGGTCGGCAGTGATGAACTCCTCCTTAAAGGTGTATGCACCACTTTTGTCCGAACGACGGGCACGAATTACTTTAACGACCTTCTCGTTTTCTGCGGCCTGGCGCTTCAGGGTTGCTACTACTTTCTTTGCCATGATATGGGTTATACGCGCTTGAGCTGGAGGAAGTCGAGGGTAACGGGGGTCTCGCGGCCAAACATGGTTACGAGCACCTTTACCTTACCGCGCTCGCCGTCCACCTCTTCAACCTTTGCTTGGAAGTTCTTGAGGGCGCCATCGGTGATCTGAACCAGTTCACCAACCTGGAAGTCGATGCTGTAGGTTGGCTCGTCCTTCTGCATGCGGTCGAAGATAGCCTGCACCTCGGTGAGGCTCATAGGAGCTGGGCGGCTACCAAAGCCGATGAAACCGGTGACGTTTGGCGTGTTACGAACTACGTACCAGGACTCGTCGGTGACAATCATATCTACCATCACGTAGCCTGGGAAAATCTTGGCATCAATCGTTTTACGCTTGCCGTGCTTGATCTCAACTTGCTTCTCCGTTGGCACGAGCACCTGGAAGATCTTCTCCTGCTGCTTGAGTGACTCAATGCGCTGACGGAGGTTCTGGGCCACTTGGTCTTCGTAGCCGGCATACGTGTGGATCACGTACCAGTTACGAGCAGTTTCTGGCTGACGTTGCATACTCATGGTTAAGCGATGATGAACCCGAGGAGCCTGATGAGTGCGGCGTCGATGAGACCAAGTACCGCGGTAGCAATAACTACGCCCACCACTACTATACCTGTAGTACGCAGAAGCTTGCTGCGGGTAGGCCAGGAGACCTTACGCAGCTCCTGGTAGGAACCTTTGAGGTACGCGGTTAGCTTGCGAAGCATTGCTTACTTTGCGGCTTTCTTGGGAGCAGCCTTCTTAGGAGCTGCAGCCTTAACAGGCTTCTCGGCAACCTCTACTGGAGCCTCAGCCTTTTCTGACTTAGGCTTAGTGCCCATAGAAATACTGCTAACCGTGAGTACGGTTTGGTACTGGCGGTGACCCTTTACCGTTCGACGACGCTTCTTGCTCTGGTAGGTAGCAACACGGATTTTGGTTCCGCGCTTATGCTGAATCGCGGTGAGGGTAACGGTTGCCCCGGCGATGTGTGGAGCACCTACGTGCACCTTGCCTGCGGCATCGGTAAGGAGGAGAACCTCAGAAACGACCAGCTTTGCACCCTCTTCGAGTGCGAGACGATCGGTTGTGAGGGTGGCACCTTCGGAAACGCGAAACTGCTTTCCGGAGAGCTGAATAACGGCGCTCGACATGCGAAATAGGTTGAACAATCGGGTTTGATTCCGCTGTACGCTACCAGGTTAGAACTCCTGGGTCAACTTGAAGCGGCGCGCTGGTGCCGCACCGCAATAGATTGCACCACACCTACGATGAGCGCGTTGGTAAGCAGCGCCGTACCGCCGTAACTGAGGAACGGGAGTGGAATACCGGTAACCGGCATCACGCCCAGGTTCATACCCGCGTTGACCAGCAGCTCAAACGTGATTTTGACCGCCGCGCCAATGGCTACCAGCTGCCCGAAACGATCTGGCGCCAGCTTTGCGATGCTCACGCAGCGCAGCGCAAGAGTGGTAAGGAGCCCAATTACCAGTAGGCTCCCCATAAGCCCCCACGCCTCGGCGATGCCGGCATACATGAAGTCAGCATGTGCTACTGGGAGAAAGTTGAGCTGTGACTGCGTGCCGTTTCCCAAGCCCTTTCCAAGGAGCCCGCCCGAACCAACCGCAATTTTTGATTGCAGTACGTTCCACCCGCTACCTTGCGGATCAGATTCGGCGTCAACGAAGCTCGTGAGGCGATCACGTTGGTAGGGTTTCAGTACCCCACTCAGCGGGGCCACTCCTCGAATTGCAAGTGTTGCGACCACCGCAAGAGCCAAGAGGCCAACAGCAATTACCCCCCGTTGCAACCGCCCGCTCACCCCATGCAGTAGCACGCCAATCCCCACCACAAAGAGAATCATGGAGGTACCAAAGTCTGGCTGAAAGAAGACCACACCAGTTGCAAGGAGTACAGCCCCAAGCGCTGCCCAGAAGGTACCCCAAGGCAGCGGGCGAGGAGCTCGGCTTAACAGCGATGCAAGGTACACAATAAGCAGGAACTTCAGTGGCTCACTCGGCTGAAACTGAAAGAATCCCAGATCAATCCAGAGCTTGGCACCAAATACCTCACTTCCCACGAAGTACACGGCAACCGTGGCAAGGATTCCGGCCGCAAAGAGCCACGGCACCCAGGCGCGCAGCCCACGGTAGTCTGCCGCTGCCACCCCGAGCATGAGAATGAGCGCCGCAACCCCGTAAGCGGCGGCACGCCACGCGGTGGCGGTTCCGGCTGTGTCCTGCGTAAGCAGGTACACGAACACCACGCTCACTACGGTAAGTACAACCGGGATAATGGCAAGAAGCGGGTCGAAGGTGCGAAACCAGCGCAGCGTCATAGTGGACGCAGGTCAAAGGTTACCGTTTCACCGTCGAGCTCTACCTCGTAGTCTGGAGTACCAAGCTCTATCCTGGTGACGCCCGTGCTCTCCCGGAGTGCGGCGCTTGCTAGTTCTTCTAGCCTTGCCTTGTGGTCTGCACCTACAACTAGCGTTACGCGATCACCTGGCTGGAGACCAAGCTGACGTCGCCGATCCTGCACCAAACGTTGAAAATCTCGACGAAGACCCAAGGTGAGGAGCTCAGCTGTGAGATCGGTATCGAGCTCCACGAGCTCTGGATCACCCTCGATAGGATCCAGTTCTGTCACATTTAGCTCCTCGAAAACGAAGGTGGCATACTTTGCAGCGTCAAGCAGTTTCACTCGAGCAAAACGAAGTGGTTGACGTACCTTAATGCCTACCTCAGCACGACGCGCAAGACCAAGTGAAACAACTTGGCGTGCTGAAGCCATCCCAGATAGCACCGTCTCACTGAGCGGCTTCAGGTCCGGCCAGGCTTGCAAGTGCACGGAGCCTTCACCACCCGCACGCTCCCACCAGAGCTCCGCATGTACCGGCGCAATTGGTGCAACAAGCACTGCAAGTGTTCGACCAACCTCGTGCACTGTCTGCACAAACTGCATGTCGGTTCGGCCACGACTACGCCGAACGTACCAGGTTGAGAGATCGTCTACGAAGAGCTCGGTCTCACGGCCAATACGCGAAAGGTCAACTTCTTCATACGCCTTCGTTATAAGCCCTACAAGCTGAGAAAGCCTTGAGTTGATCCAAGTGTCTAGGAGTGCGTGTTCGGTTGCCAACTCTCCACCTGTTGCAGGGTTCATCTCAACGTAGCGCAGCACGTTGCCCACCAGCATGAAGGTTTTTCGGTAGGCAACCTGTAGATCACGCTCCACAAAGGCTTTCCGCTCCCCCACCCCGTTGAGGGTTGCAAGGTACCAGCGCACCGCATCTGCCCCGTACTTTTCGAAAAGCTCTGCGGGAACGAGCACATTGCCCTTGCTCTTACTCATCTTGCGGCCTTTGTCGTCCACAATGTGTCCAAGGCAGGCCACCGTGCGGTACGGTGCTTCTCCTTTGAGAATTACTCCAAGCACCAGCAGGCTGTAGAACCAGCCGCGGGTCTGGTCGACGGCTTCTGAGATGAAATCCGCTGGGAATGGCTGCCCTGCTGCGTACGGCATGGCACCAGAGTCAAACCAGACATCGAGTACGTACGGCTCACGACGGTAGGTTTCGCCGTCGCGCTCTATAGCAACCGCGTCGATGCCTGGGCGGTGTGGATCAAAGTCTTCGGGAAGTCCAGCCGCCTCACGAAGCGCTGCGAGTGACTCTGGCACCCAAAACTTACCAGACTCACTCGTCCACACTGGAAGTGGCGTACCCCAGAAGCGTTCTCGAGAAATCGCCCAATCGCGTGCCTCTTCGAGGAATGAACCGAAACGACCATCGCGGATGTGCTCGGGCAGCCAGGTTACGTTAGCGTTGGCGGCAAGGAGCTGCTCACGGATCTCACTGACCTTCACGAACCAGGAGTCCTTGGCGTAGTAGATGAGACGGGTGTTGCAGCGCCAGCAGTGTGGGTAGCTGTGCTTTATCACTTCGGTACGGTACACACGCTCGCCCAGGTGGGTCGTGACTCGCTCATACACCTCATCTACATGCTTGCCAGCCAAACCTCCCATCCACGGGAAGTACACACCATCCAGACCAACTACATGCGCCTGGGTCAGCCCAGCAGCTACACCAAGCTGGTAGTCGTCTTCACCGTACATCACAGCTGTGTGCACGATACCTGTACCATCGGTGGCAGTGACAAAGTCAGCTGCAACAACGAGGTTTCGCTCGCCCTCAGCTCCGTTGAAGCCGTGGTCCCAGAGTGGTTGGTAGCGTAGGCCCACAAGCTCGGCACCTGAGCGAACTTCGAGTACCTGGTATTCATCGGTAAGTACGCTCAGGCGATCCTGCGCGAGGGTAAACCTGCGTCCGTCGGCGAGCTGTACCGTGGCGTACTGTAGCTCCGGATGCACCGCCAAGGCCACATTGCCCGGTAGTGTCCATGGGGTAGTGGTCCAGGCGAGCAGCGCGTGGCTCGGCTCATCAACGAGGGAAAATGCTACGTAGAGCGAGCGGTCGTGCACGTCGGCGTAACCTTGGGAGACTTCCGCGCTCGAGAGTGACGTACCACAGCGCGGGCAGTGTGGGAGAATCTTGTAGGACTTGGTAACGAGGTTTTTGTCCCAAACCTGCTTAAACACCGACCAAACGCCATCGATGTACTCTGCGTTACAGGTGACGTAGGGATCGGTAGCGGGCATCCAGCGACCAAGGCGTGCCACAAACTGCTCCCACTCCGCCTTGTGGGTAAACACATCCTCGCGACAGGTATCAACAAACTTCTGGATCGAGGCCGCCTCATCTCCAGGCACCAAGCTAAGGATGTCCTGCTTACCGGTAAGCCCGAGCTTTCGCTCCACCTGTACCTCTACTGGCAGACCATGGGTATCCCAACCTGAGCGGGTTACCACCCTACGCCCGCGCAGGAGCTGGTAGCGCAGCATGACGTCTTTAAACGTGCTCGGGAGCACATGGTGGAGCGCTGGTGCCGCGTTGGCAGTTGGCGGACCATCATAAATCACGTACTCGTCACCAGTATTCTCCTGGTTACGCAGGGCAAGCGGATCACGTGCAGCCCAGCGCGCAAGGATACTCTGCTCGAGTTCAGCGGGACTCGGCATCGAGGGCGGCGTTATAGAGAGCGTCGGCATGCTTGTTAAACTCGCGCCGTACGTGCACTACCTTGTAGGGATACTGCAGAGCCTTGAGCTTTGCCTGCACCTTGGCATGTAGGTCTTGGAGTGTTGCATCCTTGACTCGGTACTCGCCACGCACCTGCTTTACGACCAGCTCGCTATCGAGGTGAAAGACCACCTCTTCTGGCATTTCTGGGGCTTCGGACAGGATATCAAGCGCATCGAGGAGCGCGGTGTACTCGGCAATGTTATTGGTAGCAGTGCCGATAGTTCGGGCATGCTCGCGTAGCCACTCACCCATCTGGAGAACCGCACCCACGCCTGCAGGGCCCGGATTGCTCCGCGCGCCACCATCGGTATGTACCATCAGGACTGCCATAGCTTGCAGGCTATCACGCTTCTCGCCGAATGGCACGAAGCTTGGCCGAACGCGAGCGCACGTTGCTACGCACCTCTTCATCCGTGGCAACCAAGGGGCGTTTGGTGAGGATGGTAAACCTGCCCCCAGCCGCCCTAAACCGGCGCTTCACAAGCCTGTCTTCAAGTGAGTGGAAGGTGAGAATCACCAGCACTCCACCTGGAGCTAGGAGATCAAGAGCAGCAGTGATTCCGGCATCTACAGACTCAAGCTCCTCGTTTACTGCCATGCGGATGGCTTGAAAGGTACGGGTAGCAGGATGCCGCGGCCCAAACTTTGCCTTGCCAGGCACCGCCTGACGTATGAGCTCTGCTAGCTCGTGCGTGGTGCGAATCGTCGCTTTCTTGCGCGCCTCCCCAATTGCATGCACGATCTGCCGAGCGTAGCGCTCCTCCCCGTAGTCACGAATAACGTGCTCAAGCCTGTCGAGTGGCCAGGTGTTCACTACGCTTTGGGCAGTTACCCCTTGATCAGGATCCATGCGCATATCCAGCGGACCATCCCGGAGGAAAGAAAATCCACGCTGTGGCGTATCAAGCTGGTAGCTAGAAACTCCAAGGTCGAGCAAGATGCCGTCAGCCTGCTCCAAGTGGCCTTTGGCACGCAGCTTGGCAAGGTCAGCAAAGTTTCCCTGTCGGTACGTTACAGCGTCTCCCAGCCGCTCTTCGGCCATATCGAGGGCAAAAGGATCTCTGTCAATGCCATACCATTTCACCTTGGCGCCTGCCTGCTGGGCGCGCGCAAGCCCGGCTTCGGTGTGCCCTCCCATACCAAGGGTACCATCTATAAACACCCCGCCACGCTCTGGCTGCAGGAACTCGAGCACCTCGTTCAGGAGAACTGGAGTGTGCCTATCGGATGGGGTTTGCTGGGTCACCAAGTCCCTTTGATGTGTAGTCGGTAACAGCGTTGTAGTACCGTACGCTGCCGTTTGCCAGAATCACCGCGTGCCGGCGCACCGTTACGCCGCCTACAACTGCCGTAGCATCAACTACCACCTCACCGTTTCCAATCACTACTGGCCAGAGTGGACTACCACCAAATGTCACTAAGGGCGTAGATGGGGCCTGGTTGTGGGTGAGATTGAAACGAATGTAGCCACCGCTTGGGAAGGTAATCGGACCAATCTGACCAACAATTGTCTGCGTGGCTCCACAAGTTGTTGGGGTTGGGCAGAGCGCGTAGCTACCTGAAGCACCGGCTACATTCAGGACGAGGTTTGAAGCAGTTACCGGTACGAACACTGGAGTACTCGAGGGAAATACGCGCGCCGGAAGGACAAAGCGCGCACTGCTGGACTGGGTATACTCGGCACGGTGTCGAACGGCGAGTCGGTATACCGGACAGTTGGTATCAACTACCGCACCCGTCGTAGCTGCAACCCGCGTAACGCAGTTTGAACCAGGTGCAAAACCACCTACGAAGGGAACGAGTGTATACCCGGGCTCACCGTCAGCAGGTTGGCCATACTCGGCGAGTGGGTTACGGCTCACCCACGCCAACCCCTCTTGAATAGCTGCATCCACCATCCAGCCTGCCGTAGTTGTTGCCTCGCTCACACCGGAAGCTCGGTTGGCTATGAGCGTTGAACGAAGTGCAACGCCAAGTGCTGCACTGAGCGCTGTGGCGAGGAGAACAACGGAGATAAGAGCGATACCTTGGCGTTTCATCTTAGTCGAGTTGCTGGACACCGATTGCAGGGCCAGAGGAAATGCTTCCTACAGAAGTCATGGAGGTGAAGGGATCATCAGGTATTGGCTCAACCTCTTGGAACGTTCCACCCGCACCGGAAATGATGACGGCTGTGGACGGAGTTGTGGCTGTAGTGGTAGTACTTGTCGCTGCAGAACTCGTGGACGTTGCACTAAAGCTTGCCGCATCTCTTCCAACCGTAGCAACCGCTGACCCCACGACTGGAGTAGCAGGACGTGAAACCCGCACCTCACCGCCCGAACGTAGCCCAAGGGTAACCTTTACCAAGCTCTGACTCCCTGTTTGCAAGAGCTCTGCTTGCCATGTGGTTGCAACAAGATCAGGGCTCGTGACACTAGATCCTGTTGAAACGCCCGTGTAACCAACGGCAACTCCTGCCTGGGTGCAGCCAGTTACCTGGCCAGAACCGCGGCCGCTCGCGGTAAACTTTTTGACGATTCCCACCCCGTCGTCGAGGCAGTAAATCTCGTACCCACCCACCGTAAGGTGCAGCACTCCACGACCACCGGTGAGTGAGCTAACCTGGGCAGCCGAAGAGACTGCGATACGGTCTTGCATGAGTACGAGGGTACGGTCAACTTCCGCCGAAGCGCGCTGGGTTGCCATCTCTCGACCACCACCCTGGCTCACCGAGCTGAGTGACGACACCACAATACCCGCAAGTACTGCAGTAAGAGCCGCGGCTACGACAACTTCGACAAGGGTAAAGGCAGAGCGGTTCATCGGAATGCGTCGGTAAAGCGTGTAGTCACGGTGCGACGGATACTGCGCTGATTATGGAGCTCGATCGTAACGCTCACATCGTACACTGTCCCAAACGTTGGGGTACTTACCGGGGTAATGGTTACGAAGCGACGATAGAGTAACCACTCGGGATCGTCTGCTGCTACTACACGCGGCGATCCTTCGGGTGACAAGTTGCTGACCAGCGCACCCGTAGCTGCAGTAGTGCGCCTTACGAGCACGAGCTCGCCAGAGGTAGGCTGCCCTGTGGTCATCTGAGTAGAAAGTGTCTCGCCCGATTGAGTGGCAGCTGCGGCGAGAACGGTAAGGCAACCGCTTCCGCTCCCCTGCCTACACCAAGCCACCGTGTTACCTATACGATACGGTACGAGCGTTTGCTGGCCACTAGCGGAAAGGCCAAGGGCGCTTGCCAGCGTCCCAATGCTCCCCCTTTGTGTGGCTTGCATCGCGCTGATGACCTCATCCGCCACCCTAACCATGTGGAGCGACTGCTCGCTCTGGCGAGCGCTCTTCTCGATACTGCGGGCAGTTGCAACGGCTGCACCTAGGAGTACGAGGGCAATACCAAGTGCAACAATTGTTTCGATAAGGGTGAGGGCCGGGCGCTTCATTGTGTGGGAGCTGCAATGGTAAACCGCGCTGGACCACCCGCGGCTGGAATCGTGAGAACTCCAACGAAGCGCGGATCCTGGAGGCTCGCGAGTTGGAAAGTCGCCCGCTCTGGGAGAGCAATTCCGGAGCCATCTGGTGCCTCCACCGTCTGCGAACCGGCAGAAACCGCTACGAGTACCCCCTCAAACTGATTGCTATACACGAGGGTAAGCTCACCTGATCCGCTCGCCGAAATTGACTCCGTCTGGGCCAGCTGGGTTTGGGCTGTGGGGCTCGACTGGTAGGCCGCCTGAAGAGTACCGCCGGCCGCAACCCCCCATGGCGTACAGGCAACCGTGGTGCCACTTACGCTCATCCTCGCCACACCGTACTGGTAGGGTGTACGCACTCCGCGTTGAAGACGAGCCTGCTCTGCGCATTCACTCAGCTTCGTGAGATTGCTGAGCAGCTCTTCACGTGCACCATACGAACCAAGCCTCGCAATGGCAACCGCCGAAATGAGGGTTACGAGGGCCACGGCAACCACAACTTCGATGATGGTGAATGCGGAACGCTGCATTGGGTACATTGTACCACCATTCAGTTTCGCATACGCGAAGTGCCAGCAGAAGCTGGCACCCACGCCTAGGCTAACCTAAGAGCAAACGCCCGCAGTAATGTTGATGGTTGCAGCTGAACCGTTCCCAGAGCTTCCGTTATTCACGAAGAACGAGGTGTCAGTTACACCACCACTACCACTCACCACTGAAGTTGCGATGCAGTAGTTAACTGCGCCTGGTGCCGTGAAGTCGGTTGCAACTGGCGCAGCAGTAAGCTGGGTTCCACTGGTACCGTAGCGGTAGGTGTGGCTACTGCTTGGGGTACGATCGATGTTAATCGGGTAAC
>JALHQF010000017.1 GCA_022842085.1 Patescibacteria group bacterium
ACTCGTCCGGCAGCAGGTACTGACGCGCTCGTGAAGCCGGCAACCGGTGAACAGTACGAGTTTGCACTGTCGGTTGGCCTGGAAAGCGACCCAGACAGTGACAGTCGCGGGGATCTTCAACGGGCAGTTGGCAGCGTGCTTACCCAGGGCCGGCTCCAGTACATCCTCTTCGGTCCGTTCTGCGGAACGAGCGCAGCCACCAATACCTGTTGGCGCCGTTAGTTTCTTGCTCCCAGAGTGATAAAGCGCTAGTTTTTGCGCATGCCCTCTTCTGTGCAAGACCTCGAAAGGATCGCCCGCACGCTTGCTGATGCACAGCACTGCCTCGTGGTTTCGCATGCCAATGGGGACGGAGATGCAGTTGGATCAAGCCTGGCGCTTCGCGCTGCCCTCCTAGAGCTAGGCCGTGCCTGCACAGTAGTACTAGAAACCCCAGCCGCTACCTTCGAGTTTTTGCCAGGCTTTGAAGCAATTCAGGCAGTACCTGACAGTAAGAACCTCCTTGTGGTGATTGACGAATCACAGGGGAAGATTGGTAACCTTACCCTTCGCCGCCTCAACGAGCACCGTGTGGCAGTTGTCGTTTCGACAAAGGAAGGTGTACTTACAGGCCAAGATATCCGCATTGAAGAGGGAACCTTCCCCTACGACCTCATCGTCGCTCTCGACTCAAGCGACCTGTCCCGCCTTGGAAGCCTCGCTACCAGCCACCCAGACCTCTTTGCCGAGGTGCCAATTGTGAACATCGATCACCACCGAACCAACGAGCGATTCGGAAGCGAAAATCTGGTGGACCCTCAGGCCTCCTCGGCCTGTGAGCAGCTCCTTGAGGTAATCGAAGTACTAGGAAACCACGTTGGAGCCGACTTGCTCACCCCAAACGTAGCCACATGCTTACTGACAGGGGTGGTAACGGACACGGGAAGCTTCCAGAACAGCAACGTAACTCCCCGAACCCTCACCGCGGCTGCAAAGCTACAGGAAGCCGGCGCAGATCGTGAGCTCATTGTTCGCAAAGTCTACCAAGAGAAGTCCCTCGCCGAGCTTCGGCTATGGGGTCGCGCACTTGCCTACTTGAAAGAAGAGCCTGAGCACCAGTTCGTCTGGACAGCGGTGAGCAAAGCAGACTTTGTCGCTGCACAAGCACCAGCAGATGTTGATCTCTCCGGTTTCGTAGGCAGCTTCCTCAAGCAAGTTACCACAGCCGACTTCGGACTTGTTCTCTACGAGCGCAGCGGAAACCTGAAAGGCTCGTTTCGAAGCAATAAGCCGACAGTTGATGTGAGTATCCTTGCACAGGCATTCGGCGGAGGTGGCCACCCACAGGCTGCGGCATTCGTGATCGAAGGAGGCAGCATCAAGACCCACGAGCAGGAGATTATTGCTAAGCTGAGAGAGATCTGGCCAGCCACAGTCGCTTAACTGCTTGCTCTTTCCACTCAGAACCGCTACCGTCTCTCTGATGAAGACACAGGATCTCCTCAAGAAGTACCAGCTCACGAAAGAAGATACCGGCTCCACCCAGGTGCAGGTTATCCTTCTCACCGAGCGAATTACGGAAGTAACCGACCACCTCAAAGAGCACCGCAAAGACTTCGATTCACGTTCAGGTCTCCTTAAGCTGGTGGGTCGACGCCGTCGCCTCCTTAACTACCTCAAGGCCACAGACGAAGCTCGCTACACCGATCTCGTTGCCGACCTTGGGCTACGGGGTTAGTCACTGGTAATGACTACGCGGTATGAAGCGCCTCTCGGGGCGCTTCCTGTGGTTCTAGAGTTCGATACCGTGGCCATGCGAGCCACCCAGGCCGTAATGCTCCAACAAGGCGATACAGTGCTCTTGGTGACGCTTGTGGTGGCTCCTGAGGCCCGTGAGGGCGTTGACTTCCTTCCTCTCACAGTCGACTTCGAAGAGCGTCTTGCCGCAGCTGGCTCAATTTCGGGGTCACGCTACGTAAAGCGCGAAGGAAAACCAAGTGAACACGCGGTGCTTACGAGCAGGATGACCGACCGTCCCCTGCGGCCGCTGCTTGCAAGCGAATTTCGCAGGGATATTCAGCTCGTCGGAACCGTACTCTCCTACGACCCTACATGCCCACCAGATGTACTGTTCTTGCTTGGCGCTTCTGCCTGCCTCAGCCGTACGGATCAAGCTCCGTTTGCAGAGCCTGCTGTAACAGTGCGCGTAGTCGAACTCGGCGGTGAACTGGTAGTGATGCCTAGTCAAGACGCACAAGACAACGCATCCTTTGAGCTCGTTGCGACGTTCACAAAAGACCGGGTAGCTATGCTTGAGTTCTCTGGCCAGCAAATCTCTGAAGCACGTGTGCTAGAGGCATTGGTAAAGGCTCGCGAAGCAGCAGAGCCATGGCTTACCCTCCAGCAGAGCTTTTTTACACCCTACACAGGTGGTCTGAAGCAAGAACCAGACCCTACTAGGGAGGCGGTACGCGCACAGATACTTGCGGGGAATCGACCAGACGGGCGCGGCTATACGGCTATTCGCCCAGTCAGCCTACGCAGTGCGTTCTTACCGCGTACGCATGGCTCCGGTCTCTTCACGCGAGGCGAAACCCAGGCACTCTCTACGGTCACCCTGGCAGGACCGGCAGATCAGCAAGAGGTTGAAGGAATGGGCTTTCAGTACAGGAAACGGTTTATGCACCACTACAGCTTCCCTCCGTACAGTACAGGGGAAGCCGCTCCACTCCGATCTGCTGGAAGGCGTGAAATCGGCCACGGGGCGCTTGCCGAGAAAGCGCTCGAACCTGTACTCCCTACGGAAGACCGCTTCCCATACACGATTCGCGTAACGAGCGAGATTCTGAGCTCAAATGGCTCTTCTTCTATGGCAGCCACCTGCGGTGCGACCGTTGCGCTCCTAGATGCCGGTGTTCCCCTAGCCGCTCCGGTGGCAGGCATAGCCCTTGGTCTTGTGAGTGAAGGTAGCCGCTGGCAGCTCCTGATGGACCTACAAGGTGAAGAGGACCGCTATGGGGATATGGATTTCAAAGTGGCCGGCACGCGCCATGGCATTACGGCCATTCAAATGGATACCAAGCTTCCAGGCATCCCATGGGAAGTCGTTGGTGAGTCGCTGAGCTGGGCAGCGAGGGGGCGATCGGAAATTCTTGATTTGCTTGAATCCCACCTTCCTGCACACCGCCAGCTATCTGCCTACGCACCTCGTATTCTCACTATCGATATCTCCCCTTCACAGATTGGCGAGCTCATTGGCCCAGGTGGAAAAACGATTCAACGCCTCATTGAAGACTGTGGGGGCAAAGAGCTGACGAGTATTGATGTACAGCCGACAGGCCGGGTAACTATCACGAGTCGTATAGCTGAGTACGCAGAATCTGCGTATGCGCATATTCGCGCGAGTATGCAGCCCATTGCTGTTGGCACAATCCTGACCGGCCGCGTAAGCGCGCTTGTAAGTGACAAGCGGAATCCCGACATAAAGATAGGCGCGATCGTAGACATCGCGCCTGGAAAGTCAGGGATGATTCACATTTCGGAAGCCTCCCCTGGTCCACTAAAGAGCATCGATGATGTCTTTAAGGTTGGAGATGAAGTACGCGTGCGCGTGCTCAGCGTAGACACCGCAAAGGGGCGTATTGCGCTGCGACCTGAGGCAAGCTAGATCCACGAGCCTAGCTTGGTCGACCCACTGGGACTCGAACCCAGGACCGGTGCCTTATAAGAGCACTGCTCTAACCAGCTGAGCTATGGGTCGGCAAAGCGACTCTAGCAGATCTACCATGGAACAGCTGCGTAGTAGACTGCTTCCGCAAGATTTCCACTGGAAGCAGCTTCAAGCCCGTCTACCTGCGCTAAACCCTTTGCCATTCGCTGAACAAGCTCTTGCTTACGCAGTGAGTAGTCGTTTGGAGTAGTCAGTACAGCCTGATCAATGTGCTCTGCAGATCCTGCGTACTCATTGAGAAACTCTGGCCCAACAGGAATTACAGCTGCAAACCTATCCATGAGTGGAAGCGTGAGTCGCTGGTGAAAACGCTGCCTGTCCACTGGCGCACATGTGCATACGCGGCCAGGCATCCCCTCTCTGCCACACAGGCAACGGTTTGCCGTGGCGACGAGAAACAGTGAGGGCAGTTCGTCAAGCACGTGCTGAAGAACGCGAAGCTGTGCAGGTTTGCACAAGTGGAGCTCCTGCATACTCACCTTGCCTACGCTGGATATGCGGCGCAGTGAGGCGGGAGAACTTAAGTGGGTAAGTGATTGAGTGGGCTTTCCCATCCAGGCTGTACTAAGAAAGGTTTTTCCATAACCTGGCGGTCCGACAAGAAGCACCGGCAGCCGTGCAATGCTCGCGGCAGCTAGAAGCCTTTTCGCGTGCGCATGACCTTGTATATGTGGCAAAGCCTCTGAGTCTAGTTGTAGGTTTTGCAACTGCGCCGTACCACCTAGGCGCTCGAGCTGCAGCCACACCCCACCCAAACCATTGCCTGCAGCGGGCACATCCGAAAGTGCCAGCTCAGCCTGCGTAAGCGGGCAGGGTAGCACGTCACCATTTAAGCCCAGCCCTCCTACTAGCCACTGTGATGGGGCGACAGCCAATCCAAGCTCCTGCATAAGCGCATACGCAATTGCAAGATCAAAGCGATCACCTAGCATAGGTACATCCGCTGGCTGCAGATTAACAATGATTCGCTTTGGCGGAACCTTGAAGCCGCTCGAGGTAAGCGCGCTCCGCACTCGCTGGACGCTGTCGCGTAGGCGCCTATTCGTGGCACCAAGTACCTCCATGTGCGGTATACCACGAAGAACCGAGACCTCAACTGTAACCACACAAGCCTCACCGCTTTGGCAGAGGTAGGGAACGAAGAAGCGGTGGTAGCCCATGTCGGCAGCAAACACCTCGGGCCCGCACCGCGCTAGGCTAGTCTTGGCTCAAAAACCCTAGACACCAGGTGTGCACACTGGTAAGGTGCACAGGTCAGCCGCGATGGTGGAATGGTATACACACTACGTTGAGGGCGTAGCCCAGTGATGGGGTAAGGGTTCGAGTCCCTTTCGCGGCACCAAGCATCAGTTCTCTACACAACGCCTCATGTGGAATCCTGCATCACTCTTGCAGACTACACCGCCTGATACGTGGTCTGGGGAACCTGTGTACCTTACCTTGATTGCGCTTGCAGCAGCTCTCTTCTTTGTACTCCTTGTTTGGAAGAAAGCTCCTGGTCGCGCTGCGCTCCTACCGATTTTCGGCTGGAATGCCCTCGCAGGCCCCTTGATTTGGTGGCTACGGGTGAGTGGCGTACCGGTGCTAGGCATGGGTATCTGGCAAGTCGTGCAGCTGGTTCTCACGCTAGCCTACCTGGTACCCGCTCTAGTACACTTGCGCAGGCTACCTGTTCAAGTAGCCCCAAGCCCTGTGGCGGATCGACGCAATCGCTACCTCCCAAAGGGAAACCGTCGGTAGAGGTGGAGCTCCCCACGAGGAGCCTCCCTCTGCGGATGGCCCGAGCCACCCAGAAACGAAAGGTTTTATTCACATGCCAAAGAAGGCAACATCACAATCCGAAATGGATCAGCTCCTTAAGGAGCAGGCAGGAAGGGCAGTGCCGTTTACCCCCGGCACTGTAATCGAGGGGACGGTTATCTCATCCTCGTCCACCCGTGTTTGGGTAGATATCAATGGAGTAGCACTGGGAGTTGTTCCAGAGCGCGAGCTCACTACGCTTGGTGGAGATCTCAAGCCAGGAGACGCAATTAGCGCTTCCGTGCTCGTTCTCGAGGACAACCGCGGCAACGTCATCCTCTCCTTGCGGCGTGCTAGCCGAGACAAGGTAAACACCGAGCTAGAGGAACACCAGAAGTCAGGCGAGCCAATTGATGTAAAAGTCTCCGACGCTAACAAGGGCGGGCTCCTCATTGAGTACGGCGACTACACAGGCTTTCTCCCAGTTTCTCAGCTGGCAACCGAACACTACCCACGCGTAGATGGCGGCAACCCAGACGAAATCCTGGCAAAGCTCCGTGAACTCGTTGGTCAAACCCTAAGCGTAAAGGTCATCAACTTTGACCAGCGCAGCGGCAAGCTCATCTTCTCAGAGAAGGCAGCAGGGGATACGCAGCAAGAAGCTAAGCTCAAGCACATCACCGAGGGCGAGGTAATGGAAGGAACCATCACCGGTATCGTAGACTTTGGCGTCTTTGTACGACTGGGTCGTGATGATGAAGCCGTAGAGGGCCTGGTTCACATTAGCGAGCTTACCTGGGGTCGCGTGAGCGACATCCACGGCCTCTTCGAAGTCGGCCAAAAGGTAAAGGTGCTCGTGGTCTCTACCGCAGATAACCGTGTCTCCCTGTCTATCAAGCGCCTCGAGGCAGATCCTTGGACGCAAGCTGCAAGCGCGCTTGCCGAGGGCCAGAAGGTGAGTGGAACCGTTCTGCGCAGCACCGCTTTCGGCGCCTTTGTTCGTCTTCCTGGCGACATTGATGGGCTCGTGCACATCAGTGAAATCACCAAGGACAAGATTACCGATCCAACCGAACGGCTTGAGATTGGTAAGGAGTACGAGTTCAAGGTAATCTCCATCGACACCGAGCAGCACCGCATTGGACTCTCGTTCCGCCAACTCAACGAACCAGCGAGTGGTGATGCCGAGGAAGCACCAAAGAAGCGACGCGGCAAGAAGGTCGTCGAAGTAGAGGAAGCCGAGTAGCCATGCAGCTTAGCTTCACCTCAGCAGGTGACGTTCTCCTGAAAGAGAAGGAGGCTGAGGTCGTACTTGGAACCGTCGTACGCATAGGTGCCTACGAGGTTCCAGGCGCTGGGGAGTTTGAGGTACAGGGTGTGCCCTGCACCGTCGAAGTGGCAGAAGGTCAGTACGCGTACTTCTTCACCCTAGATGGCGTCCACGTTACCTACCTCGACCCGGCTGTTGCGGGCGTGAGCGAGCTTGAAGATGCATCTTCAACTGAGGTGCTCGTGATTCGGCTGCGTGGCGATGAGTCTAGGGAGCTTGTAGGAGGCCTCATCAAGAAGCTCGAGCCAGGGTACCTGGTACTTGCCGGGTCGAATGCTCAAGAGCTTGGGAGCACCCTTGGACTTACGCCAGAGGCAGGAGCAACACTCAAGATCAGTCGGAGCGGTCTTCCTGAAGAAGGAACTCGACTCTTCCTTGGTGCATGAAGCAGCTCGCTGCTGCACTCGTTGCTGCACAGTCTGTAGTAGTTCTTGCACATGTACGACCCGATGGCGATGCCATCGGGTCTGTGTGTAGTGCCAGTGCGCTTCTTCGGCAGCTTGGCAAGCAGGTGACCGGTGTACTCAAAGACGGAGTGCCCGCCTCGTATGCTTGGCTGCCAGGTGCCCAGGAGGTTGCACAAGAGCTTCCAAGTAGTGCGGACCTGCTCCTTGTGCTAGACACCCCGGATGCGCTCAGGAGCGGCTTCCGTGACGCTGTGCGAGCCTACGGAGCCAGTGGCAAGCTGGGCCTCATCGACCACCATCGCTCTGGTGAGTTAGAACGACTCGCGGGGCCCCTTGCGGTGCGCGATCAAACCGCTGCAAGCACTACGCAGCTGGTTGCAGAGCTTGCTAGAGAGCTTGGTGCCCGTATCACTCCGGATATTGCTACTGCACTCTACTTGGGCCTTGCCACAGATACCGCTAACTTCAAGAACAGCGCCACATCTGAGGCCTCGCTGCTACTGGCAAGTGACCTCGTAAAGCGGGGAGCTGATCGCCGCAAGGTTGTTGATACGTTCTCAACCCCTAAGACTGCGGCCATGCTACGACTCTCTGGCATCGCCCTCTCGAGGGCAGCCTGGAACTCGGAGCTAAACGCAACAGTGAGCGCACTCACGCTTGCCGACCAAGTACAAGCCGGCCACAGCGGATCTTCTGTGCATGGGATTATCCCTCTGCTTGAGGAGGCCGGCAGCGCTGCCACCATACTCCTCATTGAAGAGGCTGGTGTCGTACGAGGCCAAGTGCGCAGCAACGGTGCCTGGGACGCAAGCGAATTCAGTGGCCTGCTCGGGGGCGGGGGACATGCTCGAGCCGCCGGTTTTGAAGTGCCCGGAAGGCTCGTACAAGGCGCAGATGGTTGGCGGGTTGAGCCGCCCCTGGTAGGGTAACCACGCGCCGCGGTGGTGGAATGGTTAGACACGGGGGACTTAAAATCCCCTTCTCTCCCGAGAGTGTGGGTTCGACTCCCACCCGCGGTACCACATACTCAGAAGAGATTACAGAACGTCCTCGAAACTTCGTGTCTGCGGATAATCTGCAATCTCTTCTTGCGTGCAAATTTTAGAAAAGAGCGTGCACCACGAGGGTGCACGCTTAGCTAGTACGGGCTCTTTTTCAGGCTAAGCCGATGGCTCAGCGTGCAGACCACGTGGTGTCCCAGCGGACCAAGTAGCAGGAGTCCTAGCAGAAGCCCAGAGATCACTGGACTGAAGAGGTTATGCCCCCGCGAAGACACCGCACACCAGAGCAGTAGAGCTGCAACGGTGCCGAGAGGCACATCGAGTCGATCCCAGATACCGGCAGGTGCACCACTCGCCGTACCGCGCCGTCGCTTGTAGAACGACTTTGCCAAATCAACGACCGGAGCACCGAGAGAGCCGAGCACCACAGGGAGCACCCATTGAGCCATCGGCCTGCCCTGTATCAAAGCAAGCAGGGCCACAAGGCAGAAAGCGACGATAACTCCCAGCACGACACCGTTCCAGCTCTTGGTTTCACCAAAAACAGCCCGGCCATCATGCCACGTTCTCCCGCCATCTACTCGGAAGAAGGGGATCCGGAGCGTTCCGGAGAGTCTGCCGCCCTGAGAGGCGGCCATGTTTGCGAAGAGGGCTCCTGCAAGACAGAGCCAGAATGCATCAACGGTTTCTCTCATTTTTAAACTTCCTGCGTTCTATTTGGCAGCATCGAAGGAAAACGTCAACACCACCTGTCGCTTTCCACTTCCTCGCTGCCGTATACTTACAACGTGCAGTTCAAGGTCCCCCAAAATGTTCTCATTGAGGACAAGATCTACTACTCGCTCAATGCGGTTCAGTTCACCATTCTGGTGATCGGCGGTCTGGCGAGCTTCTTCGTCTTTACCGCACCCGAGCTCCCGCCGGTTATTTCGCGCACGATTGGTGGCCTCATGGGATTTTTCACCTTCGTGATTGCCGTAACGAGTTTTAACGGCCAGCCAACCTACCGCTTCTTTCGCCACGTTATCGCCTTTATCGTAAATCCCCGCCAGCGGGTATGGCGAAAGAGCGGTGCCGAGCCAGAGCTCATCTCACAGCGCGTAGTTGTAGAAAAGCAGCGACAAGCACCTACCCGAACGGTTTCTCGTACAGAAATTGCCGCCCTCGCTGCGGTACTTGATAGTCGCGGCACCCAGGGTGCGGTACCAAACCTTCCGCAGGAGGAGAAGCCATGAGCAGTGCATCCACCCAACAACACCTGCCAATTGCAGGGATTCTCGAGGATGTCATTCTTCTGGCAGACGGCAGCGCGCGAGCAGTGCTCCGCTGCGACCCCGTAAACTTCGAGCTCAAGAGTGAGCAGGAGCAAAACGCAATCATCTATGCCTACCAGGGCTTTCTCAATGCTCTCGATTTTCCCATCCAGGTAGTAGTGCAGAGCAAGCGACTCGACCTTGAGCGCTACCTCATTCGCCTGCAAGACCAGCACGGCCAAGTTGAAAACGATCTTTTGCGTATCCAAATGCAGGAGTACGTCTCGTTCGTTCGACGGCTCATTTCTGTGGCAAATATCATGAGTAAGCGATTCTATGTAACGGTTTCCTTCTCTCTGGTCACCGCAAGCGCCACGAAGAATCAGTTC
>JALHQF010000018.1 GCA_022842085.1 Patescibacteria group bacterium
AGCGAATGCTTGACCACAGCCCAACACCAATAGCTACGAGTGAGATGAGGGTGGGGATATCCACCCGTACATGCTAGCATCAACCTCGCATGTGGTACGTCGTTGCGGGAGGACTGCTTGTCGCGCTCTACGTTTTCCAGTTTGAGCCGCGGTGGTTTCGTGTACGCAGAGAGGTGGTGCAGACTGGCAAGCGAGCAAGCCTGCTCCTCCTCACGGACATTCACGTTGGATGGGGAAGGGTTGGACGGCGCGAGCTGCTCAAGACGATCTCGAGGGTAATCGGCGAGGTGGACGCGGTGCTCATTGGTGGTGACCCCATCGATGCCCACGCAAGGTACTACCCCGTGCTTGAGGCTTGGCTCCGCGAGCTTGTTGCGCTCGGTAAGCCCGTGTATGCGGTGTACGGCGACCATGATCACCACCATGCACAGTGCAGTCTCGAACAGATTGCCGGTGTGTACTCGCGCGCCGGCGTGACTCTACTGGATAACGAGATCACCCGCATTGGCGGATTGACCCTGCTTGGAATGCGAGACATTTCCCTGCACGAAACGTATGCGGCACTTCGCCAGGGTAAACCGCAAGCAGCCCGGATGTACGTTGAGTCGCTTACCGAGGAGCTGCCACCAGCTGATTTTGTGTTGGTACATAATCCGGATGGTGTGTACCACCCTTCGCTGAGCGAGTCTGCGGTTGTGCTCGCTGGCCATACTCACGGTGGGCAGTATGCACCAGTTCGATGGTTGCGTATTCCCGTACCCCCGGGCAGCTTTCGCTCTTGGGCGGGTCGCATGCATGTTGCCAATCGCACACTGATTGTGAGTCGGGGGTGCGGTAGCTCGACCCTTCCGGGCCGGTTCTTGGTTCGACCCGAGGTGGTTGTTGTCAAGAGTGTGTGAGGTAATTGATATTGACTTTTTTTTACATTTTCTGCTAGGAAGACGGTATGAGATTTGCTCTGGTGCCCAGGTGGGCACGTGCATTGACAATCTTTTTCGCGCTCGGGTTGGCAACGTGCGGCGTGCAGGGATGCACTACTCCCAAGCCGCTCGCCACCCAGCCCACCCTTGCGGCGCTCGGCCCTGGTCTCTGGATCATGGATCGGAACGCTGCTGCGCCCGAGCGAATCGTTCGCTACGCAGCCGCAGTCGGAGCAGGTCACATCCTGCCGCTCGCTGACGGGCGTGGCGCCAACCACAACCAGCTCGTGGAGCTGGTGCAGGAGGCCAACCGGAGACATCTTCACGTGGTGCCCTGGGTGTACCTCACGCCCAGAACGCAGGCGGCGCGGATGCGCAAGCTGTCGAGGCTCGCCTCTGCCAGCAACCTTGCTGGGATCATGCTCAACATCGAGCATGCCCGCGGCAACACGTCCCTCAACAGGCTCGAGGAGCTTATCGCCGACTTTCGGAGGCAGCATCCTGGTGTGCTCGTTGGGTACACCGGGTACAACCTTCCGTTAACCCACGCCCACGTGGGCACACACCGCATTCTCACCTGGGTGGACTTCTGGTCCCCCCAGGTCTACTGGAGCCATAACGGCTCCGCCCCTGGTCAGTTTCTCGCAAGGGGACAGAAGCAGTGGGCTGCCCTGCTCGAGCGGATTGGCAGGCCAGACCTGCCAATTGTGCCCGTGGGGAACGTGTACTGGTCCGATAGCACGATGGCGAATCCGCTTCAGGAGCGTGATGCGCAGCAGCTGCGGGACTTCGTGGTGGAAACCGCCGAGTACCCGACCATCAGCTGGTACCTCTACGATGAGGTGTCGCTGAAGGGTTGGGCCACACGCGGCCTCATTGCCGCCAACGCAGCGCACCCCTCTGCGGTGGCTCGGCGAACGGTCCAGGTTCCCTGGAGCTGGGGGTTGCCCCTCCTGGGTATGGGCCTCGGGATCTTCGTGATCTGGCTTGCCAGGCACCGATTCAGGGCGCTCTGCTCGAAGCTCAAGCTTACGCTGAGCCCTCCCGCCTAAGTATTCACCCCCGGCTGCACATCGCGGCTGGGGGACTTTCTTTTTTAACGTGTTGACGTGCGCCCTCAGCGGTGCTATCTTCCCTTTTGCACGCCGCGGGAAAGAAGTGCTCTCATCAGATTGGCCACGTGCCGATGATCACCGTCCCCGCCCGGCACCCAGACAACCACAGTTGAGAAGCTGAACGGGTGCCTCCCACCTCGCGCAATCGCGCCGGGTGGCATCGTTCAGCGTCGCAAGACGTTGTGTCCGAACTCTGCCAACTCGTTTAGACACCATCAGAAGTGATTTTAGTAAAGTAAAGATAACTTGTATCAAACTGTAAACGATTTCTTGATAAGAGAAATCTGGAATTCAGAAGGTACTCGTCACATTCTCAAAACAAGCATTTTAGGAGAAAGGAACGTTACGGGCACATGGTGGATGCCTTGGCATGGAATGCCGATGAAAGACGTAGCAGCCTGCGAAACGTCTCGGGGAGCTGGCAAGCAAGCATTGATCCGGGAATTTCTGAATGGGGTAACCCAGCAGCCTTGAGCTGTTACATTGCGGTGCGAATCCGCAGTGATGGTAAGCGTGGGAAGTGAAACATCTCAGTACCACGAGGAAAAGAAAGCAAAGCGATTCCGTTAGTAGCGGCGAGCGAACGCGGATCTAGCCCAAACCGCCTCTTTTTATAGACGCGGGGTTGTAGGACCGCATGGTGATATCACGAGAAGTTACCAAAGGTGTGGATAGAAGAATGCGCCTGGAAAGGCCAGCCAAAGACGGTGAAAGCCCGGTCTTCGAAATCCATACCACTTCTTGATGCGGCACCTGAGTACTGTCGGACACGTGAAATCCGGCAGGAATCTAGGGGGATCACCCTCTAAGGCTAAATACATTCCATGACCGATAGTGAACAAGTACCGCGAGGGAAAGGTGAAAAGTACCCCGGTGAGGGGAGTGAAATAGTACTGAAACCATGATTGCCTCCGAGAGGTAGGAGCTCGTCGCAAGACGGGTGACTGCGTGCCTTTTGCAAAATGCGCCAACGAGTTTGCTGGCAGTGGCAAGCCTAAGGGGTAAGACCCGGAGGCGGAGCGAAAGCGAGTCCGAATAGGGCGCCAAGTTGCTGTCACTAGACCCGAAGCCCGGTGAGCTTACCATGTGCAGGGTGAACACTCCGTAACAGGAGTGGGAGGCCCGAACTCGGCAGCGTTGTAAAGCTGCGGGATGACGTGTGGTAAGTGGTGATATACCTATCGAACCGGGGGATAGCTGGTTCTCTCCGAAATATATCTAGGTATAGCCTGTAGAGTTCCCGACAGGGGTAGAGATACTGAATAGGGTTCGGGGGAGCAATCTTTCGACCCTAACCAAACTCCGAATACTGATCGGCCAAGATCTACAGAGTCAGAACGTGGGGGCTAAGCTCCACGCTCGAGAGGGAAACAACCCAGACCATCAGCTAAGGTCCCCAAAGCGTAGCTCAGTGGGAAACGATGTGGAGTCTCCAAAACAGTCAGTCTGTTGGCTTAGAAGCAGCCACCATTTAAAGAGTGCGTAACAGCTCACTGATCTAATTAAGAGGTTCTGCGCGGAAAATATAACGGGGCTCAAGCTACGTACCGAAGCTATGGATATGCACCTTTTAGGTGTATGTGGTAGGAGAGCGTTCCTAGGGGGCTGAAGGGAAGGGGTAACCCGACCTGGACCGCTAGGAAGTGAGAATGTTGGCATGAGTAACGAATTAGGCAGGTGAAAAACCTGCCCCCCGCAAGTCCGAGGTTTCCAGGGCAACGGTAATCGTCCCTGGGTTAGGCGGTCCTAAGGCGTAGCCGAACGGTGAAGTCGATGGACAGCAGGTTAATATTCCTGCCCTGCCGCACGTATGCCCTCCTGACGCATCTGAAAGCTCACCCCATGCTATGGATATGCTTGGGTTGGGGGATCGGGTGACTAGAAAAGGGAGCAAGCTTAGCGTGCGGTATCCGTACCGCAAACCGACGCAGGTGGACGAGGCGAGTAGCCTCAGGGGATCGGGAGAAGCCACGTTAAGGAACTCGGCAAAACAGCGTCCGTAACTTCGGGATAAGGACTGGTTGCGTGAGTAACCCACAGCAAAAGATTTCAAGCGACTGTTTAGCAAAAACTTAGCTCCCTGCGAACTCGTAAGAGGATGTATAGGGGGTGATGCCTGCCCAATGCCGGAAGGTCACCAGGAGGACTGAGATTATATCAGGGTCTGATTGTAAGCCCCGGTGAATGGCGGCGGTAACTATAACCGTCCTATGGTAGCGAAATTCCTTGTCAGGTAAGTTCTGACCCGCACGAATGGCATAACGGTCTTGAAAACTGTCTCAACGTGGTTCCCGGTGAAATTCCAATAGCGGTAAAGATGCCGTTTTCTTGTAGTTAGACGGAAAGACCCTATGAAGCTTTACTACAGCCTGACATTGTGTCGTTGCCTCACGCGCGTAGCGTAGGAGGGACCCTTTGAAGCGTTTCTTTCGGGAGACGTGGAGGGGCCAATGAAACACCTCCCACGTGTTGCAACGCCACTCACCCCGGGTAATGACTGGGGGACCGTGTTTGGTGGGTAGTTTAACTGGGGCGGTTGCCTCCTAAAAAGTAACGGAGGCGTGCAAAGGTCAGCTCAGCCAGGATGGAAATCTGGCTTTGGCGTGTAAGAGCACAAGCTGGCTTAACTGTAAGGGCTACAACCCGAGCAGATGCGAAAGCAGGTTCTAGTGAACCGACGGTAACGTGTGAGAGTGCCGTCGATCAACGGATAAAAGCTACTCTAGGGATAACAGGCTGGTTGCGCCCAAGCGTCCATAGCGACGGCGCAGTTCGGCACCTCGATGTCGGCTCGTCCTATCCTGGGGCTGGAGAAGGTCCCAAGGGTTTGGCTGTTCGCCAATGAAAAGGGTACGCGAGCTGGGTTCAGAACGTCGTGAGACAGTTCGGTCCTAATCTACTACAAGCGTGGAAACTTGATGGGGGCTCTTCCTAGTACGAGAGGACCGGAAGGGACGAACCTCTGGTGTGCCAGTTGTCCTACCAAGGGCAGTGCTGGGTAGCTACGTTCGGTTCTGATAACCGCTGAAAGCATATAAGCGGGAAGCAGGCCCAAAGATTAGGTTTCGTTTGAGACCGGTGGTAGACGACCACCTTAATAGGCATTAGATGTAAGCGCTGCAAGGCGTTGAGTCGAGATGTACTAATACGTCGATCTCTTTTCCTCCTACGGCTACAGGAGCACCAGGACTTGTCCGGGTCTCCTGCTGCCGACCGCCTGTTTTGACTGTGGCGGGTACCTTCTGGATGCCAGTAGGCTCCAAGATGCACCTTATCTTTACGATTCGCGAGGTCTGTTGACCAGTTACGAGTTTCTACCCTGGTGGTATGTGCGCCGGGGAACCGCCCGTTCTCATCCCGAACACGGAAGCGAAGACCGGTAGCGCCAATGGTACTTGGAGGGCAACTTCCTGGGAGAGTAGGTCGCCGCCAGGGTAGAGACTCGTGCTGCACAGCAGCCTCGCGTCGTGCCAAACCCCGCCTGAAAGGGCGGGGTTTGACGTTGTGTATGTTTGCATATGAAAAAACACCTGCTAGGGTAAGAAAACCACCTTTTCACGGATGATTCTGGGAGGGATGGGGAACCGCCAACTCGGCGGATTGGAAAACACATGAGACATTATTGCAACTGCGCACAGTTCATCAACGAGCTGGGGGAAACCCCGGACTTTCTGGTGGTCAAGAACGGCAAACGGACCCCCGTTTGCCTCAACGCAAAGCCAACTAGGGCTCAGAAGGAGCAGTTCCTTCGCACGGCCAACGGCGCCTCGTGCAGGGTAGTGGCCCTGCAGCCTGGTGAAGATCCGCGGCCCGCGCGGCTGAGGAGCCTCAGCGAAATCCGTGAGGCGTTCGATTCGGGTGATCAGAACCTCGTGCTCCTGGAGCTTGAAGACGGCGTCTTCCGAGTGGTGTCCGCCTGGGTAAAGGAAAGGCTGCACATCGACAAATCGGTGGCGGCGCTCTCGAGCGATGAATTTCGTATCGAGCTCGTCGCGCCGCTGCGCAAGGTGTCGGATCTCCCTCGAGATCTGCCATCGCCCGCAGGTGCGCGCGAACTCGCGGCTTCTCAGTAAGCACTCATCTGGGCCCGATCTACGGATCGGGTCCTTGACTTTTGATATAAAATATGTAATATTGCACCCAACCTGCAAGGATTGCGTATCCAGGTCAGGGAGGAACTTTATGAGGAAAGAACACCTTTTCGCCGTCATGGGAGTCTTTGGGATTCTCGCACTCACCGTAAGCGGATTTGTTGCCGCAAATGCCGGTCAGCGTGTCGATGTCAGCGAGGCAAATCGCCTCGAGGCTACACGTGCACTCGCTCGGGCAACGGGAGCCGAGTTCAATCCGGCCGTTCACTTCAACCGACCGATCGAGCTGTACCGGTTCGGATCTGCACTTCAGGGTAAGGGTCCCAACCAGCTGCGGCTCTACCGAATCGATGTTCGGGTCCGCCTCGACGGGTACGATAGTGTGGTCCCCGTCTATGTGCCACGTGAAAGCGTGGTGGTAGACCGCTCGGTGGAAGCGGATCGCGTGATCTTCCACCGCAGAGAGATCGCAGGACAGATCTTTCTGACGGTTCGGATGAACCCGACCACAGTTCGGCCCGACGATAGGCCGATTCTACTCCGGTAGCACCAGCCCCCAGGTTACAAGCCTGGGGGCTTCGCATTTCACGGTTACAGCGTTGTAGATTTGCGAATCGCGGGGATAATCTCGCCCCACACCTTAGCAGCAGTGCGAAAGGCCAAACGACCCTGCTCGGTGATGGCGTACACCTTCCGTGTACGTGCGTTACTACGCTGCTGGCTTCCACGAATCAGCCCGCGCTTCTCCAGATCGTTGAGGGCAGGGTACAGTGTGCTCTCTCGTGGTGTGCAGAACCCCCACGAGAGCTCTTCGATTTCCTTGGTAAGCGCGTACCCGTAGCTGTCGTTATCAATGAGGGCACGGAGGATAAAGAAGCGTACGGCTGCCTGGTTTACGAGGCTTCGCCAATAGGTTGGGCTGGTTGGGTTGGCGGGAGCACTCATGGATCTAGGGTAGCTGGGTTGGCATCGACCCTCAATACCTCTCGCACAGAGCGAGGCAAGTCCTCGGTACTTCGTACCTGCGGAGATGCCAGAATGTCACTCGTTCAACTACAAACTGATACAAGAAACCTCCACGCACCCCCCTGTTACATGCCCTAAGAATCTGGCACCGTAGTCTGGCATGCGCAAGAAAGCGGTTG
This sequence comes from Patescibacteria group bacterium, assembly GCA_022842085.1. Lineage (GTDB taxonomy): Bacteria > Patescibacteriota > UBA1384 > CAILIB01 > CAILIB01 > JALHQF01. Next base: position 7,272 of record JALHQF010000018.1, read on the forward strand.
TTATCGGAGGTGGAACAGGAACGTTTGTGGTGCTCCAGGCGCTCAAGCAGTCTGGGGCGTTTGACCTTACGGCGATCGTCTCCATGGCCGATAACGGTGGCTCAACTGGTCAGCTGCGTGATGAGCTGGGAGTGCTCCCTCCAGGCGACCTGCGCCAAGCCCTCGTAGCGCTGGCAGATGATAGCCCAAGCCTGCGCGACCTCTTCACCTACCGCTTTGAAGAGGGCTCACTCAAGGGACATGCCGTGGGCAATATCCTGCTTGCGGGCCTGGAGAAGCTCAAGGGGAGCATGGATGAGGCAGTCCTTGAAGCTGCCGATATCCTCAAAATCGACGGCCGAGTGTTGCCAGTGGCCAACGACCCCATCACCCTCTACGCCGAAGCAGTAGACGGCACGGTAATTACCGGTGAGCATGCCATCGAAGAGTTTGTCTGGAGCGATCAGGCAGCCTTGGAGCGTTTGTGGGTAGAGCCGCCGGTAACCGTGCACCCACTCGCCGGCAAGGCTATTCGTGAAGCAGACCTCATCGTGGTGGGTCCAGGAAGCCTCTTCACGAGCCTCATTCCCTGCCTCCTGGTTGATGGTGTGGTGCAGGCTCTCGAGCAGAGCAAAGCGGAGCTGGTGTACGTGTGTAACCTGATGTCTGAGAAGGGTCAAACTACGAGCTGGTTTGTGCAGGACTACGCCGCGCTCATCCAGCACTACCTTGGGAAGCGTCACCTCAACGCGGTGGTGTATAACACCGCGCAGGCCAGTATGGGGCTCCTAGAGCGGTATCGTAAAGAAATGGAGCGGATGCCCGTGCGCAGAGATAGCAAGCGCCCTAAGCTGCCGTACCGCCTTGTGGGGGCAAAGCTCTTGGCCGGAAACGGGGTGCGATCGACGAGTGATCCGCTCGCAGCGCAGCGTACGCTCATTCGGCATGATAAGCGCAAGCTTGGACGCGTGCTCGTTGCCTTAGCTCACTTGAAGGACGTAGAGCGTTGGTTGTAGAAAAAGAGCCGCCCATGAGGTGGGGCGGCTCGTAGAGACTAGGTTTCGCTGGTTGCCGTTTGACGGCGTCGTTTGGCGTCGATCATTGATCTCTCCTGTGCAGTCGTTGAGCCCCGTGAGGTGGGCTCGGTTTACGGTGCCCGATGGTTGGACGGCTTTGTGGCGCTATCCCACACAGACTTCATCGGGTACGAAAAATCATGCCAGGAGTTTTTCGGCTGTCAACAGGCTTTCTGCTAGCATCGGCGTGTATGCCCGAGCTTCCAGAGGTTGAAACTATCCGTCGTGGCCTGCTGCCACACGTAGTGGGAAAGTGCATTGCAGAGGTGGTCTCCCGTCATCCAAAGGTAGGACAGGGACGCCTAGAAGACCTGGTGGGTACTACGGTTACGGCTATTCAGCGTTACGGCAAGCTGCTCGTACTAGAGTGTGGAGAGCTCGCCTGTGCCATTCACCTCAAGATGACCGGACAGCTCATCTGGTGGGGAGGGGATGGTTCGCTGGTAATGGGAGGGCATCCAGAAGAGGGGTACCTGCAGCGTGAGCCCCACAAGCACACGCGGCTTGTCTTCACCTTCACGGATAGTGGTCGGCTGTTCTTCAATGACCAGCGTATTTTTGGCACAGTGCGCGTGCTGCCAGTCAGAGAGGTGCAGAAGCTCGCGTTCGTGGCTGGGCTTGGCCCCGAGCCAGAGCAGCTTACGGCTGAGTACCTCATCGAGCGCTTGCAAGCCCGTAAGGGCACGGTCCTCAAGAGCTTCCTGCTCGATCAAACGGAAGTCGCGGGTTTAGGCAACATCTATGCTGACGAAACCTGCTTTCGGGCCGGCGTCTTGCCAGATCGGCGCTCTGGCACTATCACACCGGATGAGGCCAAGAGGCTCGTGAGGGCAGCCCAAGAAACGATCCACCTTGCCCTTGCCCACCAGGGGAGTAGTGAGCGTGACTATCGCACCGCTATCGGTGAGAAGGGAACCTACCTGAGCGTGGCGAATGTGTACCGTCGCACCGGCCAGCCGTGCCGTACGTGTGGCGCTCCCATCCAGCGGGTTGTGGTTGGTGGTCGGTCCACCCACTTCTGTTCTAGCTGCCAGCACTGATGCGCTCCGTTCGCACTGATGCCCTGGTGCTCAAGCAAACCGACGTATTTGACGCCGACCGGCTCTACCTTGTGGTTACCGAGAGTCTCGGAAAAGTACGGGTGCGCGCCAAGGGGGCGCGGCGGCCAAGCTCTCGGCTGGCGGGGCACCTGCTGCGCTTCGTGCCAACCCAGCTCGAGCTTCAAGAAACTGGCGATTTCTACCTGGTAACCGGAGCGAGCAGTGAGGGCGTGTCGTACCCGGAGAACCAGCTCCAGTTTCTCCAGTACGCCGAGCTCTTGGCTGAGGTGGTTGATCGCCTCTTGCCA
>JALHQF010000019.1 GCA_022842085.1 Patescibacteria group bacterium
GAGTGGTACACCAAAGGAAGAGCTGCGCGAGAAGCTCACGAGGCGTTTGAGCGATGGGCCGCAGAAAGGACAGCTCGTACGCTACATGCCTCCCGTAGCAAGTGGGCTTACAAAGGTGGAGGTAGAAGCTTTTGCACAGGAGCTGTGGGAGGCCCTGACCGCTGATCGCACCAACCCAAAACCGGTGCCAGTCAACTTTGATCCGCGACAAGGTGGGGTAATCTCCTACCTGGGTGGCGTGCAGTTCCTGCGCACCTACTCGCGCATCTATCCCGAAAGCTCGCTCGCTGGACCAGTCCTTGGGTTCGTAAACGGCGAGGGTTTGGGGCAGTACGGTGTTGAAGCCTACTACGACGAGCAGCTGAAGGGTTCGGAGACGAAGGTTCGGTTTGAGCGCGATAGCCGTGGAACCGCGCTGCGTCAGCTCTCGATGGTTGAGGGGAGTGATGGCGCCACCTACGAGCTCACCATCGATCGCTCCGTGCAGGCAGAGGTAGAGCGCGTACTCGCTACCTGGCAGGAGAAGAGCGCCGCCAAGCGTCTGAGCGTGGTGCTGATGGAGGTGGGTACCGGCGCGCTACGCGCGCTCGCCAGCAGCCCAGGGTTTGACCCCAACGCGTTCAGCACCGTCACGAACCCGACCGTTTTCCAGCATGGGGCGGTGACAGGAGCCTACGAGCCAGGAAGCGTAGTGAAGCCACTGAGCATGGCGGTTGCCCTCGATCTTGGGGTCGTGAAGGCCGATACCCGCAATACCTTTGGCCGCGAGGTGGTTATCGATGGGTACCGGGTAGGGAACGCGCTCGACCGTGCCTACGGTGATCAAACGATGACTGATGTACTGGTCAACTCCGACAACGTGGCCATGGCCTGGCTATCAGAGCAGCTGGGGGCTGAGCGGCTTGGTGATGGCTTGCGTGCGCAGGGCTTTGGTTCGCGCACGAACATCGACGTAGTGGGAGAAGCCCAGGGGATTCTCAGTGACCCAAAACGCTGGAGCAAGATTCAGCGGGCAAACGTGAGCTTTGGCCAAGGGATGACAGCTACGCCCATACAGCTTGCAACAGCGTACGCCGCGCTCGCGGGTGACGGCACCCTTCCCATCCCCCACGTGATTGAAGCGCTCATCCGCGGGGACGAACGTCAGCCCTTCTCGCTCTTGCCAGGTCGGCGCGCGGTGAGTGGTACGACCGCTGCCACGGTACGAACCATGCTGGGAGAGATTTTTCGGCGCAAGTATCCAACCCTCGTTCCGGGCTACCTAGTAGGTGGGAAAACCGGCACCGCTCAAGTTCCGGACGGGAACGGGGGGTACCTTGCCGACGCAGCAAACCATACTGTTGCCATGACCCTTCCAGCCGAGAATCCAAGGTTTGTGCTCATCGTGACCGTTGAGCAGCCCGATCTCACCAAGGTAGGACGGTTTGCTGAGGCTACCGCCGTGCCGATTGCGGGGGAGATCAGCCGCTTCGTGCTCCCCTACTATCAGGTGCCACCAAGGTAAGGCTCTGCTAGCCTACGGGTATGCATGCTCTCCCCCGTCGTCTCATCTGGAGGTTTCTCTGGAGCGCCGTACAGCGGCGGTATCGAGTCGAGAATCCCCTGGTTATTGCGGTTTCCGGCAGCGTAGGGAAGACGTCTACCAAAGAGGCGATTGGGCACGTCTTGGCGAGTGATCGGCCGGTAGAGGTGAGTAAGGGGAACCTGGCCACCAATACTGGGCTGGCGGTCAGTCTGCTCGGGGGAACCGAGCAGGCTACCCGCGTACGTACACAGCTCTGGCTGATCTGGCGTGCCCTCACGGGACGCTGGCAGAAGCCGGCAGTGCAGCCAACCTGGGTGCTCGAGTACTCGGGCGATTCCCCTGGCGACCTCCCCTGGCTCTGTGCGCAGATCAAGCCAGACTACATCGTACTCACTTCGGGTGGGCCGGTGCACCTCGAGCTCTACGGTTCGCAGGGGGCCATAGATGCGGAGCACCGAGCGTTTGCTGCCGTGGTTACTGAGCAGTATCGCTTCTGGAACGGGGAGGATCCCTTCCTTGAGAAGCTCTCCCTCGGGGGAACCGGCTACAACGCCGTCATGCAGAAACACTCAGAAGGGTGGCTGTTCCAGCCAACGGGCTACCAGGCATCAGTGGTGGCTAAGCTGGTGGGCAAGCAACATGTCCTCGCCCTCGTGGCGGCGCTCGCGGTGGCCAGGGCGCTTGGGGTACCAGAGTCCAAAGCCCTCCAGGCGGCAGAAACGTTTGAGCCGCCAGCTGGTCGCGGTCGGGTGATCTCTGGGATTAAGGATCGTACGCTTATTGACGAAACCGCCAATAGCTCACCCGAAGCCGTAATCGCGGGCGTCCAGGCGTTGCGTCCCTTTGCGGGTAGTCGGCACGTGGCAGCCGTACTGGGAAACATGAACGAACTAGGAGCGTTTGCCGCCAAGCTCCACCGAGAAGTTGGTGTCGCGCTGCGGGGGCATGTGGATCAGGCGATTCTGGTTGGACCAAATGCCGAACACATGGCTACCGGGGCACGGGAGGCGGGTGTATCAAGTATTGAGGTATTCCGCACTGCAGATGAGGCGAGGCAGCAGCTCGATGCCCTCATCCCAGAAGGTGCGGTAGTGTACCTCAAGGCCTCCCAGAATGGCATGCGGTTTGAGCGGTTCGTCTTTGACCTTATGGCAAACCAGGCAAGTGCGCCCGAGTTGCTCGTACGCATGTCCCCTGCCTGGAAGAAGCGCTAAACTACCCGTATGTCGCAAGCCGTTTTCCTCATCGACCCAGCCGTTATGGCGACCGTGGCACTCAACCTGGTTGCTGCCTTCATCGTGGCCATGGCCTGGACTCCCCTGCTCACCAACTTCCTCTACCGCAATCGGGTAGGGAAGCGCCTGCGCCAGCACGGGATCGATGGCAAGGAGACACCGATTTTCTCCAAGCTGCATGCTGATAAGGCAGGTACACCGGTAATGGGAGGGCTCTTGTTCTGGGTAACTACTGCCGTGTTTACCCTGGCATTCAACCTCGACCGAGGCGAAACCTACCTTCCGCTGGCAGCACTGCTCATTGGCGGCATTGTTGGTGGGGTAGACGACATCATGAACGTCCTCGGCAAGGGCTCCAACGGCGGTGGCTTGCGTTTCCTCCACAAGATGTCAATTCTCTCGGCGTTTGCGGCGGTGAGTGCCTGGTGGTTTACTGCCAAACTCGGGTTTAGCACCCTCTGGGTGCCCACGGTTGGAGCGCTCGAGCTCGGGTGGTTCTACCCCGTGCTCTTTGCAGGTTTGGTACTGTTTGTCGGCTTTAGCCTCAACCAAACTGATGGCCTCGACGGGCTTGCTGGAGGAGTATCGCTCTTCGCCTTTGGTGCGTACACGTTCATCGCGATTGTTCGTGATCAACCAAGCCTAGCCGTTTTCTGCGCCACCATTGCTGGTTCGCTTCTCGCGTTCCTATGGTTTAACATCCATCCTGCACGGTTCTTCATGGGAGATACGGGGAGCATGGCGCTTGGATTTACCCTCGCCGTGGTGGCGTTCTTAACGGATACCGCGGTGCTCCTGCCGCTCATTCTCTTTATCCCGTTTGTGGAAGGGATCTCAACGATTATCCAGATCACCTCCAAGAAGCTCTTTAAGCGGAAGGTATTCCGCGTGGCACCCATTCACCACCACTTTGAGGCGGTTGGCTGGCCGGAGGCACGGGTGACGATGCGGTTCTGGATTCTTCAAGCCATTGGCGCTTCGGCCGGCTTAGCGCTTGCACTGGTTCGCTAATGGAACTCACGCTCCTTACCAAGCGTCGGGTGCTCATGCTCGGCTTTGGCGGAGAGCAGCAGGCGTTTGCCCGCTGGCTGCTTTCGCAGGGTGTACGTCTTACGGTTCGTACTACTGATAGGAGTATTTCGGTGGAGGCGTTTGGGAGCAGTGTACTGCTCGAGCACACAGATCAGCCCTTGCAGAAGCTGAGCGAGTTTGATGTTGTGCTGCGCCCAAGCGTACTAGCGAGTACCCACCCGGCCTTGCAGCGCTTTGAGAAGGAGGGCGGTACGGTGCTGACCGCCTTGCACGTACTGCTCTCTAGGTGTCCGGCCCGTACGATCGGGGTACTCGGAAGTCGAGGCAAAACCACCACCGCTGCAGCGATTGAGCAGCTACTCCGCTTAACGTACCAGCAGGGGACTACGATCGCCGCCTCAGTGGCAGAGAGCTTTGAGCACCTCAACGCACTGGGCGAATCCGATCTGCTCATTCTGCCGCTTAGTGATGCCGAGGGTCAGGGGGCAGAGGTGGCGCCGACCTACCTTGTGCCGTTAGCTGGGGCTGCTGCTGCGAGTGCGCTTGCTGCTGCGCAGCGTCCAACTGATGTGCTGTTTCTCGGGATGCATCACGAGGGGGCAGCCATGCTCCGCCAGAGTGCTGGAGGGCGGATTCGAGAGCTCCACGGCTCTCTGCCTCGTCGAGAAGCGGCTTGGATTGCGCAGCTTGAGACGGGAAAGGTGCTGTTCTGGGAGCGCGCGGGAGCTCTCTACAGTTTTCGCTTGCCAGCTACTCAGCGTGGCGAAGCTTTCACTGAGGCGCTCGCCTATGCGGCGCTCTTGGCAGATGAGCTGGGGATTGGCCACGAGCATATCCAAGCGCACCTCCCACAGGTTTCTACCGCACCTCACCGATTGCAGGTTATCGCCACGCATCGAGAAGTGCTGTTCGTTGATGATGCGGCCGCTTGTGACACCATAGCTCGAGCGCATGCACTGCGCGCGTACGCCGATGTTCGTGTTCACCTCATTACTGACCCCTCGAACCTGCTTGAGGCACTTCCCGCAAACCTTGCTACGCTCACCCTCCTGCCGGGTGCAGATCAGAAGCTTACGAAGGCATGGGAGCGCCTAGGGACGAAAGCGGGGGTTGAAGTTCTGCTCCTTGCTCAGCAGCCTACCTGCCTTCGGCAGGCGTTTGCCCAGTTGAGCACCCGCTTTCAGTCCGGTGACGTTGTACTCTTCTCTCCTGGAGCGGGGGCGCAGAAGCCATTCCGCAGCGTAGATGAGCGTGGCGCTGCCTACCTCGAAGCCGTACACCTCTATGCGAGCCAAGCTTGATCTCCCGCTCCTTCTGAGCGTGCTTGGTTTGAGCCTCTTTGGGCTCGTAATGGTCTACTCGGCCTCGGTGTTTGAAAGGCCAGGTGAGCCACAGTACTTTTTCCTTCGCCAGCTCGTGGCATTTGGCGTTGGGATCGTCGTACTCTGGGGTGCCACTCGGGTTGCGCCGAGCTTCTGGCAAGCGCGTGCCAGCACCCTGCTGCTCGTGGGCTTTGGCGTTCTCGTTGCAGTACTGCTCTTTGCGCCAGCTGGCGGATTTAACGGTTCCCGCAGCTGGATTGTGCTTCCTGGAGGCTTTCTCTTGCAGGGAGTTGAGGTGGCGAAGCTCTGCCTCATCGGGTACCTGTCAGCCTGGTTAGTAAACCGGCAGGGAAAGGTGGGTACGTTTGAAACCTTTTGGCCCTTCGTGGGTATCTGCACGGCCCTTTCGGTGCTGATGCTCTTACAGCCAGACTTTGGGAGCCTTGCGGTGCTCATCGTGATTTTCGCAGGGATGTTCTGGGTGGCTGGTATGACCTGGCAACAGTTTGGCGTTGGTTTGGCCCTGCTTGCTGTACTCCTCGCGTTCGTGTTGAGCACGCCGTACCGACGTGACCGGCTTACTGCATTTCGCAACAGCACAGAGCAGGTGCAGCGAGATAGTGGTTACCAAATCTCGAACGCAGCGATTGCGATTGGCAGTGGCTCATGGTTTGGGCAGGGGTTTGGTGAGAGCGCCCAGAAGCGCTACTTCTTGCCTGAGCCGAGTACGGACGCCATCTTTGCCGTTCTGGTTGAGGAGCTCGGGTTTGTCTTTGGGTTACTCACTCTTAGCCTCTTGTGCTTCATCGTTTGGCGCGCATACCGAATTGGCGCGCAAGCTGAGTCGCAGTTTAGCCAGCTCATGGCATTTGGCATCGGGACTTGGTTTGCAGCGCATATCGTGTTTACGATTGGCGCAATGCTTCAGCTCGTTCCGCTCACTGGGCTTCCCTTGCCGTTCCTGAGTCAGGGTGGATCGAGTTTGATTATGAACCTGGCCGCAGTTGGTGTGCTGCTTGCAATTAGTCGCGAGCGGAGTGGTGAGAAAGGTGTTTCAGGCAAGGTGCCAACACGTACGCGGAGGGTGGGCGCATGAGGTACCTCTTTGTTGGAGGTGGTACAGCTGGGCATACGGCGCCGCTCGTTGCGGTGGCACAGGCGATTCACCAAGCGGAGCCCAGTGCTATGTTGCACTACGCCGGAACGCAGCCAGATGTCGACAGTCCCACAATTGCAGCGACTGCAGGGCTCTGGGAAACCCACGTTGTGCCGGCTGGTAAGCTCCACCGACGACTTACACGTGAGCACCTCAAGCAAGCGAGGGAGGTGCTTGCCGGATTGCGTGCTGCACGGCGGCTCATCCACGAACTCCAGCCAGATGTGGTGTTCTGCAAGGGTGGGTACGTTACGGTTCCTGTAGCACTCGCGGCACACCGAGCGGGGGTGCGGGTGGTGAGCCACGAAACCGACACGGTAGCGGGCCTCGCCAACCGTATCGTTGCTCGGGTAGCGAGCGTGGTGTGTACTGCCTGGCCATCAGATGTCGTGGCGGGGCTGCCACGAGCCAAGCTTGCCTACACCGGACAGCCGGTACGGGATGCATTCTATGATGCACAAGCCGTCGACCTTCGTGCACTTGGAGTGCCGGAAGGGGAGTCGCCACTCGTTATTACTGGAGGTAGCCAGGGGGCCGCTCGACTCAATGAGCTTGTGGTAACTCACTGGGCGGGCTACCTGCGCATGGGTCACGTAGTGCACCTCTGTGGCCAAGCGCACTACGCAAACCTCGAAGCACAGGCTCAACAGCTCCCAGGTGAGCTGCGCGCACGTCTCCACCTGCTGCCCTTTACCGATCAAATGCCGGAGCTGCTCCACCGAGCATGGCTGGTAGTCTCACGATCGGGTGGTGCGACCCATGAGTTTGCTGCTACAGGCACGCCTGCGGTGCTTGTGCCCCTCAGCAGTGCCGCCCAGCAGCACCAGCTCCGGAACGCCAGGTACCTGGCGGGTCAGGGGGCAGCGCTCTACGTAGAGGAAACCGCGTCGGATGCAGCAGAGCGGCTGTTTAGCCTGGTGCAAGGACTTGCGGCAAACGAGGGTGACCGTTTGCGCCTTGCGCAGCACCTGAGCAAGCTAGCCAAGCCCGATGCAGCGCAAACCATCGCCCGAGTACTTCGCCACGTAGCGCGAGCGTAAATGACTGAGCGCGTCCTTCGCTCACGCACACAGCCCACCGTGTTGATAGTTGGTGCGTACGCAGCACGTATTCGCCACTACCTTATGGCCATGCTACCAGACCAAGTAGCGTGGAACCTCGATGCTGTGCCAATCGATCCTCAAGAGCTCACGTACCTACGGGCGCAGGTCTTGGTTGTCACCGATGTGCCCGCCGAGCTACGGGGGAAGCTTCGGCGCCTCATGCGCTGCCTTCCCGATCGCAGGGGACTCTTCGTTGGGTACGGGCGCGACGCTGAAGTTCGCAAAGCGACCCGCGGGTTTCACCTCACGTACCGCTGGTTTGATGAGGCTTCGTACTGGGTGGGCGCGGCTCGAGCGAGTGATCCACTCGCCTTTACAGCAGCTGCACGTGTGGCGCATGAGCTCGGTGTCTCGTCAAAAGAAATTCGTGCTAGCGTGTCGGCATGAGCTTTCTGCGTGAGCTACAAACCCACGTTTCGAGTGTGCAGGAGCACCAGTCGCTTGGTGTGCGTAACCCCCTGGGGCTTGGAGGTGTGGCAAGCTATGCGGCTGAGGCGATGGACGCTGGAGAGCTGGCGGCAGCCGTGGACACGGCGTTTAGGCATGGCGTGCCGTACGTCGTGCTCGGCGAGGGGTCTGCAGTGCTCTTCGCTGATGGAGGTTTCCCTGGCTTGGTAGTTACCAACCGTGCGAGTGGGATGACCATGGCAGCCGACCGTAGCCAGGTAGCGGTAGAGAGTGGCATGCTCCTGCCTACGCTTGCGAACCGAACGGTCGCCCAGGGCTACGGCGGTATTCTGAACTTTGCACCGGAGGGTGGAACGGTTGGTGGTGCCGCCATCACCAATCTTCAGGTTGGCACCGAGCGTTTTCGTGCTCGGGTGCGCCAGGTTACCATTCTCCAGCCTCCAACAAAGCTCAAAGCGGCTTCGGTAGTGCGGAGGGATGGCAGTGCCCTCGATAAGCTTACCCAGCCAGCATTTGGACTCGAGCCTCACGCAGTTCTCCTCACGCTGCAGTTGCAGCTGACCTCGAGGCGGCCAGATGTGCTTACCCGCGAACTCGCCGATGCGTACCGCGCACACCAGCCACCTCCAAAAGGAGCGTTTGGGCCGGTATTCCATGTGCAAGGTTCGGTGCCCCTTGCCGAAACGGTTCTCCGGAGCCTGCGTGGTGATGTCCTAAAGCACAGTGAGTTTCAGCTCGATCGTCGTCGGCCGAGCTTTGTGCGTCGGCGTGGTATAGGCGGAACTGCCGCCAGCCTTTGGGCATGGCTTGAAGAGGTTCAGGGAGCAGCAAACCTCGTTAGCGAGCATGAGCTGAGCTTGAGCCCCATCCGCCTCGGTGCTTGGTGAATCCTGGGAAGTGGGGTACGTTCTATAGGTGAAGCGTCGCAACGTCCAGGTTACCTATCGCCGAGCGCCTACGCTGTACGGCAACCTTACACCACAAGCTCCGCGCCGGATGTTACCGCGCATTTCTCGTCGCGCTGTCTTGTGGACTCTCACGGTAGTTGGTGTGCTCTACCTTGGTACAGCAAGTCCACTGGTGCGGGTGCAAACAGCGCACGTTACCGCCCCTCCGGGTGTTGATGTTGCCCAGGTTTTGGCGCTCGTACCTACTGGAGGCACGAGCGTATGGTCGTACCCGGAGGCGCGTGTTGAGCAAGCGCTGCTCACGCAGTTTCCGACTGTGAGTGCTGCTCGTGTGCAGGTGCGTCCGG
>JALHQF010000020.1 GCA_022842085.1 Patescibacteria group bacterium
AGAAGATAACCTGGGAGATACCAGCGGCACGGACGCTCGCCATCTTATCGGAAAGCGAGGCGCTGTCTTCAAACCATACTTCGTGCCGAACACCCTGTGAGTCGGTGTAGCTGTACGTGGGGATCACGCCAATATCGTACCCTCGGTTATCAATGCCTGTGCGACGGGTAATGGGCGCATTCTGCTCGCTTGCTAGGCTTATAGCCCGCTCAAAGCTGATTCCGACGCCTTGCCAGCCGTCCACTGCGTTTTGCGGTTCGCTCCAGTCGTAGCCGTAGTTACCGAGTCCAAAGACGAGTTTTTCGTTTGGTATCGTTGCTGCCGCGTATCCAGCCACCTCAGCCACCCACCCAAGGGGAGCGACAGGTCCCGGCTCGCTGGTGGTGCGGCTACGATAATCGTAGGCCATGATACGTACCTCGTCGGCAAGAAGCCCGATAGCGCGCCAGTCCATGGGTACCTCATTGCGGAGCCTGGCTTCGAGAGTTACGGACAGCTCGAGGTTTGCATCTTTAGTTGCACGGCTTAGGTTGCGTATGAATGCAGTGAAGAGCTCTCGGTTTTGTATGCCGAGGCCTTCGAAGTTCACGTCGATGCCAGAAAACTCCTGCTCACGTGCAGTTTGAAGCAAGTTCTGCACGAACGAGGCCTGAAGATCAACGCTTGCGAGTAACCGAGAAGTTACGTCCGGACTACCCGTAACCGTTACGAAGCGAGGAGTAGTGGCCGGAAGTTCTTTGGTGAATGAGCGCCAGGAGCTCCAGTCGCCTTTTGGTGTGACTCCCGTGCCATCGTCCGAAACCGTGAGCCAGAACGCAGAAACACTCACTGCATCACCTGCCTGTGTTCTTGATGCATCAAGATTCCAGGGTGGTACCCACAGTGAACGACTAAGCTTCTGCTCGCCTGCTAAAGCGACTGTATCAACAGCGGCGGCAACAGGGGCGACGTTGGGCAGGAACCGCTGTTGACTTGTAGTAGCTTGGCCTTGCTGGGTATCGGTGCTTGCCGCAGGTAGTGCCGGTGACGTGCCTATAGTTGCGGCGGCATACCCGGCAACGAGCGCTGTGTTAAGTGCGGTAACGGCAAGTACTGGGTGCCTTGCAGCTTTTGCAATAAGAGTTTGCGGCTTATGGCGCTTAGGTTTTTTCGCTTGAATCATCTCTCCCACGCTGCTTGATGTAAGGGAGCCGGCTCTTTGATTAAGGCGTTCGCCTAGGGAGCGGAGCTGGGCGGGCAGATTCTGCATGCCTTCATGGTAGAAGGCAGAGGACAACGGGTAAAGGCTTAGGCAAACTTTCTGATGAGACCACGAACCTTTCCTTGAATGCTCACCTGCTTTACGCGGATAGGTTCGTAGCTGTCATTGGCAGGTTGAAGACGGATGTGGTCGCGCTCACGGTAGAAGCGTTTAAGAGTAACACTCTCATTCTCCAGAAGGGCCACGACAATCTCGCCGTTTTTGGCCTGATTCGTTTGCTGGATGATGACATAGTCTCCACTGAGAATGCCGTCCTTGATCATGGAATCTCCCTTTACGCGAAGAGCGTACACGTTGGGAGCCATCATATCGCGTGGGATTTCGATAGTTTCACTCGTGACAACGGCCTCTATTGGACGCCCCGCAGCAATGGCCCCCAAGAGTGGAACGGCAACCATGTTAGATAGGTTGAGGTCTGGAGTGACTTGGATTGAACGGGCCAAGCGCTCTTCGTAGGTAAGGTGCCCTTTTTGGCGTAGGGCCTCTACGTGCTCAGCTACCGTGGCTGTTGAGCTGAGATTAAAGTGCTCGCCGATTTCTCGGTAGCTCGGCGCGTAGCCCTCCTTCTGGATGAAATCGGTAATATACGCAAGTATTTGCGCCTGACGCTTAGTGAGTGGGTCCATGCCAAAACTCTATACCGAACGTAGACCGAACGCAAGCGTGAAAGCTAAAGTGAAAATTGGCTACCAAAGCTTGGTACACTACTCCCCCACCCCAGTTCTTCTTGCACGCTCGCACTAAAGCTTAGCGCCGCGTTGAGTTCGCCATGCGTCACGTAGACATGTCGAGGTGGGCGACCCTGGAAGCAGTGGAGCCACTGCATGAGCTTCGGGTAGTCAGCATGGCCAGAGTACGCTCCACACGAGAGTACCTGCGCGCGAACCGTTACATCCTGGTTATGAATTCGCACTCGCTTCTCGCCTTGGTGGAGGCGCCTGCCGAGGCTGCCTTCAACCTGGAACCCCACAATGAGAAGGGTTGTTGTTGGAAACTCGAGGTAGTGACGAAGATGGTGGAGAATGCGTCCACCGTTCATCATTCCTGATCCGGCAATAATCACCTTCGGGCCGGGCACCTCGGCAATTGCTCGCGATTGATCCGCGGTCTCAGTGATGTGGAGTCCTGGTATGTTGAAGAGGTCTCCGTCTGTGCCGAGCACCTGCTTTGCTTCCTCATTGAAGAGCTCGGCATGGTTACGAAAAACCTCCGTTACGTTCGTGGCGAGGGGTGCATCAAGGAATACGGGCACGACAGGAATCTCCTTGCGCTTGTGCATCTGGTGCAGCTGAAAGAGGATCTCTTGGGTGCGCTCAACGGCAAACGACGGAATGAGAAGAACCCCTCGATTCTTCGCGTTTTGCACGAAGGCATCGCGCAGGAAAGCCTCACGCTGCTGGCCTGGCTCGTGGACGCGGTTTCCGTACGTGGACTCGCAGATCACGGTATCAGCGCCCACGAAGCACTCCGCATGGCGCAGGAGCGGCACTGGGCCGTTACCAAGGTCGCCCGAAAAGATGAGCGATTTACCATCCGCCTCGAGGCGGATGGATGCTGATCCGAGGATATGACCTGCGTCAGCAAACTGCGCTCGCATGCCTGGAATGGGTGCGAAATCGCTGTTGTAGGGAATCACCTGCCACAGCTGCTCAAGTGGCTCGACGTGCTCTGATCCAAAGAGCGGCTCTCCACCAGTTCGATCTGCTTCATCTGCCAAGAGGTGCACAGAGTCGCGGAGCGTCAGCATGGCAATCTCGTTGGTTGCCGGAGTGCAGTAGATCTTACCTCGGAACCCTTCGCGGTAGAGCTTCGGTATGCGCCCGATGTGATCGAAGTGGGCATGGGTAATAATGACCGCGTCAACCGCAACTGGATCAAATGGAAACGCCTGGGCGTTCTGCTCTTCGGCATAGCGGCCACCTTGGAACATGCCGCAATCAACAACAACGCTTCCGGCTGAGGTGGTGAGGTGGTAGCAGGAACCAGTAACTTCCTGGTTAGCCCCGGCAAACGTAATCTGCATATACCGTGAGTATACGGGCAGATGGTGCCTCTATGCGAGATTACGTGTCTCTTGACCCGCTGCTGAAGCAATCACAACCTGTGTGCAGCCGTGTGAGGCTGCGCTCTTGAGCTGAGAGCTCACTGAGCCTCGTTCAAGGTCTGCATGCACCCATTCACCTACTTCGACACGGCGTAAGAGCTCGGTGCGGCACCACTTGGCACCTGCATCATCCTCTGCAATGAGCCCGACGCGAGTGCCTCCTGACTTGGCGGGAGTTGAGAAGAAATCGAGCACACGATCGAGGCCGATTCCCGCGCCTACAGCGTAGCTATGTTGACCGCCGAGGTGCTCGATGAGGCCGTCGTAGCGCCCTCCACCTCCAATTGAGCTCTGCTGACCCGTAGCTGTATTTGGAAGCCACTCAAAACACGTGTGACGGTAGTAGTCGAGCCCTCGAACAAGCCGAGCGTCTTCTGTGTACGGGATTCCCCAATCGGCGAGGTAGCTGAGTACCTGCTGGTAATGGTTGAGGCTTGCGTCACCAAGGTGATCTTTCAGTGTCGGTGCCCCGTTCAGTGCCGCATGGTCGACTGGATCTTTGCTATCGAGGATACGGAGTGGATTGATGGTGAGCCGTCGCCGACTGTCCTCTGAGAGTGCTTTGCCAGCAAGGTGTGCGATGAGTGCGTCACGGTACGCTAGACGTTCCTCAGGAGTACCAAGGGTGTTGATGATGAGCGTGGCATCGGTGATACCAATACGCTTGTAGAACGTATGCATTGCCAGGAGAATCCAGGCGTCAGCAAACGGACTGGCATCACCGAAGTACTCAATATCCCACTGCACGTGCTCGCGGTAGCGACCCTTTTGTGGTCGGTCGTAACGAAAGTTTCGCGTAAGTGTCCAGAGCTTTACGGGCTGTGGCCGCTTGTGCATCCCGTGCTCGATGAAGGCGCGCACAATACCTGCCGTACCTTCTGGGCGGAGTGCATACTGCGCCTCAGAAGGACTACTTGCTATGCCGTAGGTAAGGAAGAGCTCCTTGTCTACAACATCGGTGCCTTCCCCTACTGCCCGAACAAAGAGCGACTTGTCTTCAAATGTTGGCGTATCGATACGTGCAAAGCCAAGCTGGTCAGCAACAGCAGCTGCGGTTTCCTCGAGGAAGCGCCAGCGTGGCTGAAGCTCTGGAAGGATATCGCGTGTTCCGCGAGGGGCTTGGAGGTTAGGTGCCATGTGCAACTACCGTACCAGATACCACCTCGAGCGTAAGCTGCTTCGCCTCTGGATGCCTACGAAGGCTCTCAAGAATCAGCGGCTCGATACGCTGCCGCAGGGCCGTATCAAGGCTGCGAGCACCTCGTTTCACATCGAATTGATCAGTAAGCCAAAGCGTCACCTCCTTGCGGTACTTGAGCTTGCGACCACGGCTTGCAACTCGACCTGCAAGCTCTTTGAGTCTGTTCGTGGCAATGTTCCGAATGGTTTTAACGCTGAGTGGTAGGTAGGTGAGTACTCCAGTGAGCCTACCAAGGAACTCCGGGCGGAAAAACTCAGCAACTGCACTGCGCAGGGCGGTATCTGAAGCACCAAACCCAATGCTGGCCGTACCTGTGCCAAGATTACTCGTGAGGAGAATAAGGGTCTGATCAAAGCGGACCTTCATCCCCTGGCTGTCGGTAAGCACGCCCGCGTCTAGCACCTGCAGTAGCAGGTTAAAGACATCGGGATGGGCCTTTTCCACTTCATCAAAGAGAATCACACAGTGTGGACGCCTTCGTACAGCTTCGGTGAGCTGCCCACCCTCTCCGAATCCCACGTACCCGGGAGGTGATCCAATGAGGCGCGAAACGGTGTGCGCTTCACGGTACTCACTCATATCGAGGCGAATGAGTGCGTTTGGATCGCCAAGCACGTCGCGTGCGATTACCTTGGCTGTTTCGGTCTTGCCAGTTCCAGTTGGGCCAACGAGCAGGAAGCTTGCGATGGGCTGTGGGCCACTATGGAGTCCCGCAAGGTGTCGCTCCAACGCAGTGCTCACTTCTCGTAGCGAGGCGTCTTGACCAAGCACCTGCGTGGTAAGTACGTCCGCGACATTGAGCTTTGGTGGCTGTAGGTGACTGAGAATGCTCTCAAGCGAGCTCCCGAGGCGAGCTGCTACTACCCGTGCGACATCTTGAGGAAGTACGGTGGGCCGCTTGGCTCGTTCGAGTACCTGCTCAAGCGCGCGCACCTCACGTTTGGCAGCTAAGAGCTCTTGCGCACGCTGTGCGGCCTCTGCAAAGTCTGCCTCGGTCTGTGCTTTCGCAACCAGGGTATTCTTTTCGGTCTCGAGGCGTTCGATCTGCTCATCAAGACTGTCAAGCCTACTATCAAGCTCTGTGGGCTGCTCGGCATGGTGCGTGCACGCCTCATCGAGTAGATCGATTGCTTTGTCTGGAAAGCGCTCATCGGGCAGGTAACGGCTGGCAAGGGAAACTGCAGCGCGCAGTGTTTCCACGGGCACCTGAACGCGGTGGTAGTCTGCGTACCGTTTTTTGGCAACTTTGAGCATTTGCAGCGCTTCTTCAGCACTTGGCTCATGTACCTGGATAACCTTAAGCCTACGCGCCAGTGCAGCGTCGGTTGCAAGGTGCTCTCGGTACTCGGCGGGAGTCGTGGCACCAATGAGCGAGATCTCACCCCGTGCCAGCGCAGGTTTGAGGAGGTTGGCGACATCAAGCGAGCCCTCTCCACTTCCTGCACCCCGCATCGTGTGTGCTTCATCAAGAAAGAGGATTACTGATCCCTGCTGCATCAGTTCATCCAAGAGCGCACGCATTCGCTCTTCAAACTGTCCGCGGTACGACGTTCCAGCAATGAGGCTTGCAAGATCGAGACTGAGGATCCGTTTACCGCGCAAGGCAACTGGAACGGTTCCGGCAGCAATGCGTTGTGCGAGCGCTTCAACGACTGCGGTTTTGCCCACACCCGGGTCACCTACGAGTATTGGATTTGCCTTCTGTCGGCGCAGAAGTGTGCGCATCAGCTGCTCAACGGTTTCGGCACGGCCGATAAACGGATCGAGACGTCCTTCCTTTGCGATCGCCGTGAGGTCTACGGTTGTACGGTCGAGAATGCTCTCGCGCTCTTCACCTCCAGTCGCTTCTGGGCTGCGACTCGCCTGAAGTGCCGTAAACCACTCGGTCAGCTTGAGGACCACGGGCTCTACTTCAAGCCCTGCACGTACGGCCAGAGCTTGTCCAAGAGATGGTTCAGCAAGCACTGCGGCAAGGAGGTGCTCTGGATGCACATCGGGAGAGCCATACCGGGCTGCGAGTTGGAACGAGACTAGGAGGAGGCGCTCAAGCTCTCTACGTGCTTCCTCTGGAGTAGGAGTCGCTGGAGAAAGTTGTTCCAGGAGAACTCCATAGCTGGCTCCAGACTGGGCAACAAGCTGCGATCCAGCTGATGGACTGCCTACTATGGCAATAAGCAGAACGTCTCCTGCTACTGGACGACGGAGTCGCTCTGCAATCCGCTGCGCTTCCGCAAGGAGCGCGCGGCTGCTCTGACTAAAGCGCTTGAAGAGTGGACTCACTCGGTTTGGGCAGTGGCTTCAGCTTCAGCTGCTTCGGTGGCCTCTTCGCGGAGAATATCGATGGTGAATCCAGTGAGCTTGGAGGCAAGGCGAACGTTCTGGCCGTTGCGGCCGATGGCAAGTGAGAGCTGATCGGCATCAACTTGCACGGAGGCGTGACGACGCTCAACATCGATGGTTACCTCACGAATCTTGGCTGGAGCGAGGGCGTTCCGCAGGAAGGTTTCGGAGTCTTCGTCCCAGAGAACAATATCAATCTTCTCATCGCCAATTTCGTTGAGTACGGTTTGTACGCGGGCACCGCGCTGCCCAACGCATGATCCAATCGGATCAATGCTTGGGTTTTCCGTGAAGACGGCCATCTTGGTGCGACTTCCGGCTTCGCGCTGGATCGCCTTTACCTCAACAACGCCAGTCTGAATTTCCGGTACTTCAAGCCGGAAGAGCTCAAGGATGAAGCGAGCATCAGCTCGGGAGACAATAATCTGTGGGCCGCGCATGCCTTCGGCCACCTCCTTGACAAACACTCGGAGACGTTGACCTGGGCCATAGTACTCACCGCGCAATTGCTCGCGGGGCGGCATAATACCGTTCACCCGACCGAGGGAAACGGTAACGGTATCAAACTCAACCTGCTGCACCTGGCCAGTGAGGAGCTGCTGCTCCTTCTCCTTGAACTCAGTGTAGAGAATGTCGCGCTCTGCCTCGCGAATTCGCTGAATGATGACTTGCTTGGCTGTTTGGGCGGCAATCCGGCCAAACTCATCGTGGTAGGGAAGCTCAGTGAGAATCTCATCATCGATGTTGTAGGCGACGTTCTGCTTACGTGCCTCCGTAATGCTGATCTCACGGACCGGATCGATGTGCTCCTCTTCATCAGCAACGATAGTGTGCACCTGGTACACTTTGAAGGAAACGCCCTCTTTGCCATCTGAGTCGAGGAGTTTCACACGGATTACCTGCTCACTCTCGCCGTAGTCACGGCGATATGCGGCGGCGAGGGCAGCTTCGATGGTGGCGATGATTGCCTCTTCGGGGAGGTTTTTTTCAGCAGCGAGCTGCTGAATTGCGGCGGTGAATGCAGAGAGAGCCATAGGGTGTAGCGGTTGGTACAAAGAATGGGAGCCGTACTCGGCTCCCTCACGCTTGTATGGTACCGTTTTGAGGTGCCAACGTCAATCCTCATCGATGCCACACACTACCAGCTCCCACAGCCTACGGGGGTTGAGCACTACGTAGACAAGGTCCTGCCGCGAGTATGCGAGCTACTCACTGCGTCTGGCGCGGCAGTTACCTGTGTGGGCCATGTGTCAAAGACACTGCCTGGTGCTGCCTGGCTTACAGATCCGCACGTACCGGGCTGGTTTCAGCGAAGGCTGCCGAAGCTTGCCCAAGGGTACGATCTCTTCTGGACGCCATCTGGTACAGGGCTCGTCTGGCCGCCCTGTGATCAGGTTGTAACCATACATGACCTTGGCGTGTACCGTGTTCCACACCACTATGGCTTCCAGGAGCGTCTACGAACAAAGCTTATCGCGCGACTTGCAGCCAAACGCTCTGTGGCGGTGATCACGCCTTCGGAGTATGTTCGATCCGATGTCTCGCACCGCTGGGGTATTCCTCACGATCGAATCCATGTTACGCGCCTTGCTCCAGTACTCTCAGAACAGTCGCTTCCCCCACGCATGGAGGTTCCTGAGTCGTTCCTCCTCTACGTAGGCCGCTTGGACGCTACGAAGGGCATCGACATGCTCGTACAGGTTCTTGAAGCAGTGCCAGACGTGCAACTGGTGGTAGCGGGGCGCGGTAATGCAAATCTGTTTCCTGCCAAGCTTGCAGACCGTGTTTTCCTGTTGGGGTACGTGTCTGAAGAAGAAAAGCGATGGCTCTACGAGCACGCCACGTGCCTGCTCATGCCAAGCGTAAGCGAGGGGTTTGGCATTCCTGTTGCCGAAGCGTTAACACTTGGTTGTCCAGTTGTGGCAGCAAACGCCGG
>JALHQF010000021.1 GCA_022842085.1 Patescibacteria group bacterium
GGCATCATGCCGCAAGCAGCTCTTGGAGCTGGTTGAGGAGAACGTCATCATCGGGAACACGACCACTGAAGGTGAAAATCACCACAAACTGGCCTTCAAACTGCGGCGAGGCTCCAATGGCAAATGAGCCACCAACTACCTCCATGTGCCTTAGGAGTCTCTTTGCGAGCACCGCCAGATCGGGACATAAACGCTCAACGACAATCTCGTTTGCCGTGAGTGGCAGGCAGCTCCTATTCCCCTCATGGGCAACGGTATGGAGCACGCCGTCAATCATCTGGATGCTCAGAGACATGTCCACCCTCGTGGCTCCATGTACAAAGCAAGCTCGATGAGGTCGCTGTGGGCCCTCAATCTTTGCCAAGCTACCTTGGCAATCCATCACGAGCAGATCCGCATCTTCCATCTGCAGACGCTCCACTACGGGCTGCAAAGAAGTGGTGTAATCAAGTCGCGCAAACAAGTCGGGGCCTCCACTTGCCAGAGGCAGAACGCAAGAACCAAGTACCAGATTGCTAAGCATCAGTATCCACCGCGTTCTAGCTACCAGAAGCTGCACTGCTGCGCTAGCCTAGGCACATGTCGTTCCTGCAATCTTCCGAGTGGGAGCAGTTCCTCGTCGCATATGGCACACCTACCCTGCGCACAGAGCAGGGCGTTTTGTGGCAGCGCCGATCCCTACCACGCGGTAACGGGTACTGGTGGGCATCACGATTTTCGGTGAGTGAGACACTTCTGCTACCACAGCACACCGGCGACTGGTTTACTCGAGTTGAGCCAGAGCATGACACTGCACGTATTTCAGGGACGCTCCGGGCCACCACAGCTCAGCAGCCCCGCCAAACCGTCCTCATCGACCTCTATAAAGATCCTGAAGTAGGGTTTCACCAGAAGCACCGCTACAATGCCAAGCTTGCCCAGAAACGCGGTGTTACCGTGAGCTGGCATGGCGTAGAAGCCATGCCGCGACTCCTTCACCTCTTACAGCGCACGAGTGAGCGTCAGGCCTTTCGTCTGCACCCGCCCCACTACTACCAAACTCTCGTCGAGGTACTTGCACCGCTTGGGGCTGCGAGTATAGGCATTGCTTCGCGGGGAGGTGAAGACCTTGCTGTGCTCCTGCTCATTCACCACCACGGCACCACAACGTACCTGCATGGTGGAAGCTCTGGGGAGGGCAAGCGCGATATGGCACCCCACCTCTTGCAGCGAGAAGCCATGCGACGCGCCAAAGAAGCAGGCCACCATACCTACGATCTCTGGGGAACCCACGCCATACAACGGAACGGTGAGTGGGTTGCTGCAAACGACGCCGCCGCCGGTGTTACCCGTTTCAAACTCGGATTCGGCGGTACAGTGGTGGAGTACCCGGGCACCTTTGACATCGTGCATCGACCAGCTGTGTATGGCGCCTACGAGCTCTATCGCAAGTTCAACGATCGACGACGCGCGTTTCGATAGAGAAAACCGGCCATCACAGAGGATGGCCGGGGGTTACTACGCCTAAGGGCGGTGCTCACTTGGTACCGGAATCCGCACGGTCTCGAAACGCTCTGCAAGAGTCGCGTCATGCCTTCTCGTGAACGGGGTGCCAAGGTCCTCCTCATGCCAGACTATCGCTGCAGATGGCACGTATTGGAGATGCGCTCACTCTAGCAGCCACCTGGAGCTTAGCAAGAGACCTGCTAGGCTAAGTGTATGGTTCGAAAGCTCCGTACAAACCTCAAGCGCCTCCTCAGTCAGCGAGCACGTAACCAGTACCACTGGCTCATGGCATGGAGCGCCGCGGCAAAGTACCGCTTCCCGGCACGAAGCCTTACCGTATTTGGTGTCACCGGCACCAAGGGCAAGACCACCACCACCCACATGCTTGCGAGCATCCTGGAGGAGGCGGGGTACCGTGTAGCGCTCATCAACGGCGTAGCCATCCGCATTGCCGGCGAAGAACAGCGCAACGAAACCCATAAGAGCACCCTTCACCCAGCCCAGCTACAGGCCTACCTGCGCAAGGCGGTAGATACCGGTTGTGATGTGGCGGTAATCGAGGTAACAAGCATCGGCCTCGACCAACACCGCGTAGACCACGTGCCGTTTCGCTATACCGGCATCACCAACCTCACCCACGACCACCTTGACTACCATGGAACCATGGCACGCTACCGTGAGGCTAAATTAGCGCTCCTACGCTGGCCGCGCCTGCATACCGCGGTGGTAAACATGGACGCTGAGCAGGGTGCCTGGTACCTCGATCGTGCCCGTGCTAAGCAGCGCTGGGCGGTTACCCTTGAGAAGCGTCTCACTACCTCCGGAGCAGACCGGATCCTCACCGCAGAGCGAGTGCAGGCTGGCTCTACCGAATCAAGTGCAGTGTTGGTAGATGGGGACGAGCGCACCAAAATATCCCTTGCGTTTCCTGGTCGCTTCTCGTTAGAAAACGCATTTGTAGCCGCTGGTATGGCACGGGCTCACGGTGTCGGCTGGGGCACCATCTCCGCCGGCCTCGCCAAGCTCAGCAGCGTACCCGGACGCGTTGAGCGCATTGCTGCCTCACGCAGAGGATTCACCGTGCTGGTGGACTACGCCCATACACCAGACAGCCTGGAACGTCTCTACAGCACTCTGCGCCCCGAAGTGCGCGGCAAGATGATCGCTGTTCTTGGCTCGTGTGGAGATCGGGATAAAACCAAGCGCCCAATCATGGGGGCTCTGGCAGCGCGCTTCTGCGACTTGGTATTTCTCACTGACGAAGAACCGTACCACGAGAATCCGGAGCAGATCCTCAAGGATATTGCCGAAGGCGTACCACGTGGCCGCGCCCTCTTCCGCCCTACCGCGCAAACCGTGCGCAAGACGACGAAAACCATCCTCAAAAAGTCTGACAGCGGTGAGGGTGATTGGTGGTGGCGTGTGGCCGATCGACGTAGCGCCATTAAGCAGGCACTCATGAAGGCAGGCATTGATGACCTCGTCGTACTCACTGGCCTTGGTGCGCAGACTAGCCGCATTGTTGGTGACGCCCAAGTACCATGGAACGATGCTGAGGTAGTACAGGAGCTCCTCACCGAGCTCGGGTACGTATGAGCAAAAAGCAGCTCCTCTTAGTAGATGGCCATGCCCTCCTCTATCGCGCTTACCATGCGTTTCCACCGCTCACCTCGCCAAGCGGTGAGCCGACCGGAGCAGTGTTTGGTTTCTGGCGCATCCTCACCACGCTCCTCAAGGATCGCCAGCCCAGTCACTTAGGCGTTGCATTTGATGTCAAAGATGAAACCACGTTCCGCAAGGAACAGTTTCCGGCGTACAAGGCCACGCGTAGCCCCATGCCAGATGACCTTGCAGCGCAGATTGAGCTTGCCCACGAACTCGTAACACTCCTCGACTGCCCAATCTACGCCAAGGAGCGCTGGGAGGCAGACGATCTGCTCGGCACGATTGCAAAGCAGGCGGAGTCCGAGGGTTTTGAAGTGCTTATCCTCAGTCCAGACCGCGACCTCTGGCAGCTCGCAACAGAGCACATCCACCTCATCGTCCCAGGACTCCAGGGTAAGCGCGAGCTTGAAATCGCCGTAGATGACGTACCCGCTCACCTTGGCATTTCAGCGGGACAGGTTGTCGAGTACAAGGGGCTACGAGGTGACCCATCAGACAATCTGCCGGGTGTACCAGGAGTCGGCGAGGTGACCGCCAAAGAAATCCTCAGCCGCTTTGCGAACCTTGAGGAGCTCTACGAAGCACTCGAAGCTGGCACGGCTGGCCTCAAGCCTGCCGTGACCGCCAAGCTCATTGCAGCCAAAGAAGATGCCTACCTCAGCCGCGAGCTTGCTACGATCCGCACTGATGCACCCGCCACCTTTGACGCAGCCCGTAGTCGCCTCGAAGTAGCCCATCCAGACCAGCTCGCCGCTCGCTTTGCTGACCTCGGCTTTAAGAGCCTGCTGCGAGATCTCCCCAAGGCCACTGCACTTGGCGCCCAGGTTGCGGCAGTTTTTGAAGAAGCCGGAGAGGCCCCAACAGTACAGGTAGATGCTCCGAGCTACCGTACCGACGAAGCCCTCGCCCCTATCCTGCGTGAAATGGAGCACTACGGCGTAATGATCGATCGCTCCTACCTGCAGGGGCTTGAACGTACCTATGCTGAGGAAATCGCCGATCTCGCAGATGAGTTAAACAAGGCCGCTGGGCAACCGTTCAACCCGGACTCCCCCACCCAGGTTTCGCACATCCTCTACGAGGTACTTGGAGCACCTACAGCTGGCGTCAAGAAAACCCAGCGCGGCTACACTACCGATGCCGATGCCCTCGAAAAGCTCTCGCACATTCCCCTAGCAGGACGCTTGCTCAAGTACCGGGAGGTCACCAAGCTGCTATCTACCTACATCAAACCACTCCAGGAAGCAGCTGACGCACAGGATCGCATCCACACTTCCTACGCGCCAGACACGGCAACCGGACGCATTTCGAGTCGCAACCCAAACCTGCAAAACATCCCCGTACGCACCGAGCGCGGCCAGGCCGTACGGCGGGCTTTCATCGCCAGCCCAGGACACCAACTGGTTGCCGCAGACTATAGCCAGATTGAGCTACGCGTCGCCGCTGATCTTTCTGCTGATCCTGGCCTGATTGCCGCGTTTAAGGAGCATGCCGATTTCCACGAAGCCACAGCCCGGCGCATGGGTGTAGATCGGCGCACTGCCAAGGTAATCAACTTCTCGATCTTGTACGGCAAGGGAGCCTTTGGCCTCTCACAGGACCTTGGCATTAGCGTTCCCGAGGCTAAGCAGTACCTGGAGACCTACTTCGCCACCTTTCCTAAGCTGCGCGCGTACCTGGATGAACAGGTGCACCTAGCTACTACGCAGGGATTTGTAGAAACGAAGTTTGGGCGACGCCGTAGCTTCCCCGAGCTCATGGGAAACGCTCCCTACGTACGTAAAGAGGCTGCCAAGCGCGAAGCCATGAACCTACCAATCCAAGGCACCGCAGCTGACATCATGAAACTCGCCATGGTTGCCCTTGCCCCACGCCTCACTCAAGTGCCGGGTGCCCACCTCATGCTCACCGTACACGATGAGCTGGTACTCGATGTTCCTGAGGTACAGGTTGCTACTACGGCAAAGCTCTTACAGGAGGTGATGGAGTCGGCCGTCACGCTCTCTGTGCCCGTGGAGGTTGAGGTAAAGCTTGGGAGCAACTGGCGCGACCTCTCACCGGTTCAGCCAGGTGAGTGATAGTTGAAGCACCGAAGCAACCGCTGTCCAGAGGACATAGGGCATGAGGAGGCCACTTGCCAGCTTGCTGTGAGGCCATAGCGCAATGCACAGCCAGAAGGCACTGAGAAATACCAAGATCACTACAACCGTTGCGAGGACAAAGTTTCGTAGTCCAAACTGTACGGGGCTAAACAGCAGGTTTGTCCCTAGGGTAAGCCCAAGTGGTAAAAGGAGTGTTCGAGGCCAAGCGTGCCGCAGTGACTGGTAGAGTACAGCAGCAGATACGACAGCCAAAACTGGGTAGAGCACGCTCCACACGAGGCCGATAGTTGCCACCTCAGGCGTCCAGCTTGGTTTGATGAGGAGATCGTACCACTCGCGAAACGGGAGACTACGGTCTGGGAGAGGCATTGGCACAGTGTATCTGCTTGCTCTAACCTGGGAAAGCTGGTACGCTTCGCGGGTATTTTTTATTCTTCATGCCAGTAACTCAATCTGCAAAGCGCGCCCTACGCATCTCGGTTCGTCGTCACATCGAGAACCTCCGTAGCAAGGCACTGTACAAGAAAGCTGTGAAGCTTGGTCGCAAGGCCATTGCTGAGGGTTCCGAAACTGCAACCGAACTCATGAGTAAGGCTCAGAGCGCTCTGGACACCGCAGCCAAGAACAACACGATCCACCGAAACAAGGCTTCCCGTCTCAAGAGCCGTATGGCCAAGGCGGCTGCCAAAGGTGGCGTAGCGACCGAGGCACCAGCTAAGAAGGCTGCGACAAAGAAGCCAGCCGCCAAGAAAGCCGCAACCAAGAAGGCAACAAAGTAGCCCCACCAAGACCCCGGATGCATCCGGGGTCTTTTGGTATGATGATGTCATATGAATCGCACACGTCATACGATTACCCTCGACCCTTCGGTGCTCGCCCTCGTAGACGCCAGGATTGACGGCCATGAGGTGCGCAATCGCTCACAGGCTATTGAGCAGCTGCTGGTGCAGCAGCTTACTGGTAGTAGTGTTGGGATAGTACTCATCAGTAAGGGAGCCCTGCGCCGAATGCCAGATATCGGTTCGTATCCACTCTTTACCATCGGTACCCTAGCAAGCACGCAGCTCCCGCCGCACGTCGTCTTGCCCAGCGAGTTTGGCGCCGCCACAGCACTCGCACTCAGTCGTAACAAGCTCCCAGAGACCCTGGTAGTGATCGACGCGGATAGCGCGGCACCAATGCCACAGCTTCGTACCGTACTTGCAAACTGCGGCGATGCGCTTGTAACGAGCTGCTACCTCCTCGAAGCAACCCATGTAGCACCGCTTGATCTGTGGGTAGTGAAAACCGAAGCGCTCGACCAGCTCTCATCGGGGAATCGTGAAATCGCAGACCTCGTGAGTGCTGTGCATAGTAAGGGTGGGCACCGTGGATACCTCCACGTACACTAGGAGCATGTTTCCTGCCTCTGTCTTTCGCACCTACGACATCCGTGGCCTTGCTGGGACGGAAGTAACCCCGCTTTTGGTAACCCATGCTGCTGCTGCCCTCATCGCGCAAACAGGAGCCAAGACCCTGGCCATTGGGCGAGATGCCCGTCTCAGCGGCGAAGAGCTGCACTGCGCCGCTGTTGCCGAAGCAGTGCGCCTCGGTGTAGCGGTACAGGATATTGGCGTGGTACCCACCGAGCTCCTGTACTACGCCGTTGGATCACGTGCACTTGATGCTGGCCTCTCCATCACCGCCTCCCACAACCCTGGTGAGTGGAACGGCGTGAAATTCATCGGCAAAGGGTGTGTGCCATTCACTAAAACCAGCGGTCTACCCGAGCTCTACGAACGCATCCAGCAGGCTTCCCTGCCGGAATCTGTAGCGGGTGGACATGCTCAGCAGCTCGATCTTGCCCAGGAGTACGCGGAGTTTGTAGCCAAGCACTACCCACAACCTCCTGAAAAGCTCAAGGCAGTGGTCTGTGCCAACCACGGCCCCGCTGGTCGCTACCTGGACGCCCTCCTGCCGCACTTGGCAATTGAGCCAATCCGACAGTACTGGGAGCCAAACGGCAGCTTCCCGCAGGGCACGCCAGACCCTTCGCTCCCCAAGAACGGTGCCCAGGTCGGAGCAATCGTACGTGAGCAGGAAGCACAGATCGGCTTCGCTCTCGACGCCGACGCTGACCGTATCTTCGTTTTCGACGAAACAGGCCAGGTAGTGAGCTGGGCATACCTGCTGGCGCTGCTTGGCTGGTCTGCGCTCCAGCGTCAGCCTGACGCGCACATCGTAACCGGCCCACAGATTCTTGGGCCAATCGAGAAAACGATTGAGCTACACGGTGGATCGCTCGTAGTTTCTAAAACTGGTCACGGGTTCATGAAGGAAGCTATGCGAGCACATAGCGCAGTACTTGGCGTTGAGCACTCTGGTCACGCCTACCACCGCGAACTCTGGTACTGCGATGGCGGCATCCTTACCCTGGCGAATCTCACCCAGGTACTCGCGCCCCTCCTTGTCGAAAAACCCCTCTCACAGTTAGTCGCGCACTGGACCCAGATCCGCGCCGTTACCACCCACGAGCGTAACTACATAGTGAGCGATAGCCAGGCCGCACTTGATGCAGTACTTGCTGCGTTTCCAGGCGAGGTAGACCGGCTGGATGGTATCTCGGTGCGGCTGCCAGAGTGGCGCTTTAACCTGCGCGCGAGTGGCACCGAGGCACTCATCCGCCTCAACGCGGAGGCCGCCACGCCAAAGCTTCTGCAGGAGAAGCTTGCCGCAATCGAAGCGGTACTCCACCAACAAGGGGCAGTGCTACGCGATGACCACTAAGCCAATTCTCGCACTCGACATCGGAGGCACCACCAGCCGCTGGGCACTTGTGGCTCATACAGGCAAGCTGCTCAAGTTTGGTGAAAGTCAGAGTCCGAAGAGCGAAGCCACGCTCTTACGCTGGGTGAGTCAGCTCGTCCGGACCCATTCCGTGACACAGGTCGGGATTGCGATTGCCGGCACCGTTTCGGTGGATCACCAGGACACGCTCGTGTGTACGAACCTGCCGAACCTGAGCCATCGGCACCTTGCCGCCCACGTAGAAACGCTAGGAGTTGCCTGCCAGCTCGAGAATGACGCACGCTGCGCGCTCCTGGGAGAACAGTGGCTTGGCGCTGCCCGCCACATCGAGAATGCCCTCATGCTTACCATTGGCACCGGGGTTGGTGGCGCCATACTTCGTGGGGGCGCCGTGCTCCCCCACCCTACCGATCTGCACGAAGAGATTGGCCGACTGATGATTGATCGAAGTGATCTCTTTCCAGCCGAATCTGGGGCCGGAACGCTGGAGGGTCTACTCGGAGGCAAGAACCTCGAGGCACGCTTTGCGGTGAAGCTCTCCGAGCTAGCCGCAGGTGCCAGGCGCGGTTCGCGCGAGGCGCTCTTGGCTTGGGAGCCAATTCAGGAGATTACCCACCGATGCCTCGCGGTTGTGGCCGCAACGTACGCACCAGAACGGATCATTTTCGGTGGGAAAGGTGGGAAAGATCTAGAGTGGTACCTAGGCGAACAAGAACCCCCAGTGGCGGTGGTTGCTGCAGCATTGGGCGAGCGTGCCGGATTACTCGGAGCTGCCTGCCTCTTTC
>JALHQF010000022.1 GCA_022842085.1 Patescibacteria group bacterium
AGCCGACGCCATAGCAGCAAGTACCCATAAGGCCTACGGGCTCACCGGTCTTGGTATTCTGGCCGGATCCCGATCCTTCCTTGAGCTCCTCTCCCCACTGCGCCTGGGTGGCGGCATGGTAGAGCGCGCCGATCAAGCCACCTGGAAACCGCTTCCTGAGCGACTCGAAGCTGGCTCCCCCAACCTCGATAGCGTGGCTGGCTGGAAGGCAGCCATGGCGTATATGCAAGAGCTTGGCATGGAAACCATTTCAGCACAAACCAAAGAGCTCACTTCAACATTGGTGACGATGCTTGAGGACATGCCAGGTATTGCCCTTTTTGGCTCTCCTGATCCCCTCTCTGGCTTGGCAGGCTTCAGCGTAGACGGCTGGCATCCACACGACGTGGGCGATCTGCTTGCACGCCAAGGTGTATACGTACGTGCCGGGCACCACTGCGCGCAGCTACTACACCAGGCAAGCAACCTTCCAGGCACCGTGCGGGCAAGCATTGGGGTGCATACTTCACACGATGATATATCAAGGCTCCAAGCCGCACTGCATGCTCTCCCCCGCTGAACTCGTCATCATTGACCGCGCCCGCAATCCGCAGCACGCGGGTGAGCTTGTAGGTGCTACGCACACGCTGCGCGCAAGCAACCTCAGCTGCGGCGACGAAGTGACCCTCTACCTTGCAGTTGAGGATGGACTGGTGCAGGATGCAAGACACCTTTCACGTGCCTGTAGCATCTGTACGGCGAGTACTGATTTACTCTGCGCGGATCTGATCGGGAAGCCTTGGCCTACATCAGTTGACGCAACCTCACACGTAGCGCAACTTGGCATTGAGCTTTCACCTGGCCGCCAGAAGTGTGCGGAGCTACCACTCCAAACACTTAACCAAACCTAAGGCACGTCGTAACTGGTCAGCTCAACTGCAGCTAAGCAAGTGACCCCCACGCCGTGGGGGTCTTCGTTTTTTAGAACAAACTCAGGTTCATCGCCTCCTGCGGCCTTGCAACCTCTCGGCTAAAGTTCACCGGGACCTCTTTGATGCCAGCAACGTCTTTAAACTTGAGGAAGCCATGGCGCTTTCCGAAATCGTAGATGCGCTTGGTGATTTCTACGTCATCCTTGCAGTACGATTTCAACTCCTCCAAACGCCCTTCTGCCCAGAGCCTGATCGCCATCAAACCGTCACCACTCTTTCCGGTTTCCAGCGTGGCATGCGCCAGGTTATCCAGCTTCACCCGAAACCCGAGCGCGCGGTGCACCTCCTCCAAGATGTCGAACCGTGGCACCTTCACTACTTCAGGGAAATAGCCTGAAACCACCACATCATCGAATCCTTTGTTATTAAATCCAACGAGGAGATCGCAGGCTTCGAGACGGCGCCAAAATTCAGGCAGTTCATGCTCTTCGTACACCACATACTCGTCTTCACGGTAGAAGTAAGCACCGAGCACGGAGA
Source organism: Patescibacteria group bacterium (assembly GCA_022842085.1). GTDB lineage: Bacteria > Patescibacteriota > UBA1384 > CAILIB01 > CAILIB01 > JALHQF01. The sequence continues at coordinate 1,452 of JALHQF010000022.1, forward strand.
TAGTGAGAGCACGCGCATCGCGCCCACCCACCATCTGAAAGGTCTCTTTGGTCTCGATATCGTAGACGATAACGTCCGGACCAGCCGAAAGGTCTAGCAACACACCTTAAGGTAACGCTCATCAACCGCCTGCCAGTTCACCACCTGCAAGAGCGCGGTAAGGTAGGCTTTGCGGTCTGAACCGTGATCGAGGAAGTACGCATGCTCGTAGACATCGAGCGGCAAGAGTGGCGTAGCGCCCCACACGCCACCATGGTTCTGGGCATCACCCGCGTAGATGTGCAGCTTGCTATCTGATGGGTCGTAGGCGAGCACTGCCCAGCCACGTGCCGCCATACCAGTTGCAACAAGCTCAGCAACGAAGCGCTCCCAAGTACCCCACTGCTGCAGCACTGCCGCGTGAATCTCGGTTCCGGTTGGATCACCCGTACCACCCAGCACTGAGAAGAACACCTCGTGCAGTACCATGCCATTAGCCGCAAAGGTTTCACCTTCTTTCAGCCCGCGCCAGACACTGTAGATTTGGTTTGCTCCTCCAAGAACCGTATCGTCTGCGGCCTGCTGAGCGGCTTCCACCTCATTACGCTTCGCCACGTATGCCGCGTAGAGCTTACCGTGGTGGATATCGTTGGTCTGCTGGGAGACGCCCGAGAGGTCTCCTGGGTTTGCTGCGTGTACTTCGTGCATAGGCCAAGGCTACCACTTCCCTGCATCGAGCTCTAGCGAGAAAAAGCTAGCTTTCGGAGCTTCTATCCGTTAGATGCACTCGGCGTGAATCTTGATTTTTATTGAAAGATATGTAATAATATATCTGTTGATTAGATAAAACACATGTCAAAAAATCCTACGTCGCCACTTCGCGTGCCCACCTTTCACCAGCTCAAGAAGCGATTCCTTGACTCTGGCTACGAGGTTCGTCTCATTGCCCCCCGCGAGCTCGAGCGCCTCGCTCTCGACGCCCCTCTTGAGGCTAAGCGACACATGAGCGGCGACGTTCTCGGTCTCATCATGCCTGATGCCTACGTCATCGGTCTTGCGCGTAACCAGAACACCGACGAGCGCGCCGAAACGCTCGTTCATGAGCTCATTCACCTCTATGACGAAAGCATGGAAGAAGAAACCGTAGAGGCTCTTACTGAAGAGGTCGTAGCGAGCCTCTCAGACAACGACTACCGATTCTTGCAGCTCTTGGTGGCGTAGCGTAGGGTAAAGATACTTTTACTCGTAAAGTATCTACCTATGGCTCTCGCACTCACCGCCGCCACCTTCCCCACCGAAGCCGAGCAGTTTGACGGGATTGTACTCGTTGATTTCTGGGCCGAGTGGTGTGGTCCATGCAAGATTCTCGGGCCAGTTATCGACCAGCTTGCAATTGAGTTCTCTGCTGACACACAGGTAAAAGTAGCCAAGGTCAACATTGAAGAGGACGGCAACGACACGCTTGCAGAGCGCTACGGAGTTATGTCGATCCCAAATGTGAAGGCCCTCTACAAGGGTGAAGTGGTGGGCGAAATTGTTGGCGTTCGCCACCCAGAGGCCTACCTTCAGCTGATTGCGGCTGCCAAGGCGCAGATCCCTGCTGCAGCATAGGGGGTACTTGCTTGTTCGGTATACGTTCGGTATACCGAACGTATGTATCTCGGCTTGCAGCAAGCAGTAAACGCACGCATTCTCTACCTAGATTGCAATGCATTCTTTGCAAGCGTCGAGCAGCAGCTCCACCCTGAGCTCCGCAACGTTCCCCTTGCGGTCTGTAGCCACTTAGGGCCGGCTGGTACCGTTCTTGCTGCAAGCTACCAAGCAAAAGCATTCGGTGTGCGCACCGGGATGCGCATTCCTGAAGCTCAAGCACGCTGCCCTGCCTTACGCACCGTAAGCACAAAGCTTGGCCCCTACCGAGAGTACCACCAGCGGTTTATGGTACTGTTGCGCGCGCTCGCCCCAAACGTGGAGGCAGCAAGCATCGATGAGGCTGTCGTCTCGCTACCACGCAACTGGTATGGTTCGCAGGCTCATGAGTTAGCATTCCAAGTGAAGGCCGGCTTTGTGAGAGAACTTGGTGAGTACGTTACCTGCTCTATCGGCATCGCCCCCAACCGCTTCCTCGCCAAGCTAGCTACCGACTTACAAAAGCCAGACGGTTTGGTAGAAATCACCGTAGAGAATACGCGTGAGGTGCTCACCAAGCTCGATCTCCTCGATTTGCCCGGCATCGCCGAGCGCAACAAGCAACGCCTTGCGCGCGTAGGCATTGCCACGCCAGCCGCTTTCTACGATGCTCCCGATTGGTTCTTGCGTGCCCATTTTGGGTTTTGGGGCCAGCAGTGGTGGTGGCGCTTGCATGGCTTTGAGGCAAGCGGTGAGCCGGAACCACTCAAAACCATGAGCCACCAGCACGCTCTCAAAATCTGGAGGCCCGATCGTGCACACAGTACTCCCATTCTCGATAAGCTTGCCGATCGCCTCATACATCGCCTTAACCGCAATCAGTTTCGCTGCAAACGCGTTGGCGTATTCTGTTCTATCAAGGGCCAGCGTGGATGGTGGGCCGATGAAACCCTTGCCTCTCCACAAGCAAGCTACCGCGACCTCCTAGCCGCTATTCACCGTTGCTGGAACTCGCTCCCAGAAGTCGCACCGGCCCCAATTCGCCTTATCGGAGTTTCCTTTGTTGGCCTCGAGCCAAGCTCTCGCGGTAGCCAGCTTTGCCTCCTTACTCCTCCAGTCGACGAAGCACTTGGTGTTGCCGTAGAAAAGGTGCGCGCTAAGTTTGGGTATGACAGCATCAAGCCCGCTACCATTTTTGCTACCCGCGAGGGAGACGCCAGAGAGCAATTGGGATTTGGCCGAGTGAAGGATCGTCCCATCCCCTTACCACACCTGAAGCAAGCTGCTAGGATACGTCCGCACGGAGTGGTCGCATAGTGGTCTAGTGCGCGCGCTTGGAAAGCGCGTAGGCGGCAACGCCTCGAGGGTTCGAATCCCTCCCGCTCCGCCAAACATCAGGGAAGTATCTCAGAGGTCCTCGCCTTCGGCTGCGGATTACTAAGATACTTCTCTTATTTCAAGAGAAGGGAGATGCGTCCTCACTACGCTGCGGATATGTCTCCTTTATTCTTTGCAGTTGCGGTTTTGCTACCCTGGCCGTATGCACTATGTAACTGGCCACAAGAACCCTGACGCTGACAGCGTAGCCTCCGCAATCGCATACGCATGGCACCTCCGAGCAACTGGAACAGATCCGGAGGCAGAGGCAGTACTCCTTGGTGAACCAAGTAAAGAAGCTGCGTTTCTCCTACGTGAAGCTGGGCTAGCTCAGCCACCAATCCTCACGGAGTTTCCCGCCGGCTGCACCCTACACATTGTAGACACGTCCAATCCAGCAGAGCTTCACGGTCTTTCTGGCTGCACCATTGCGAGTGTAGTTGACCACCACAAGCTATCTGGACTCACAACCTCAGAGCCGCTCACCGTGGTTGTGGAAAAGGTGGGCTGCACCGCCACCATACTTAACAACATGATTACCATGCTCGGCGTAACAATTCCCCGAGAGGTTGCGTTTCTCATGCTAGGTGCCATTATTTCCGACACCCTCAACCTCACAGGCCCAACTACCACCGAGCTCGACCGCCAAGCAGTCCAGTGGCTCGCTCCGATTGCTGAAGTTGAGGCAGATGAGCTGGCGAAGCTGCAATTTGCCGCTAAGTCGGATCTCTCCGGTCAGACCCCGGCAGGAATCATTACGGCCGACAGTAAGGTATTTGAAATGGGTATCGAGAAGCTCCACATTGGCAGCCACGAAACAGCCGACCCATCGGCAGCCCTTGGTATGATTGCTGAGTTGAAAACGGCGCTTGCTGCCCACGTGGCAGCGCAGGGCCTGACTGGCGGTCTCTTTTTCATCGTTGATATCCTCAAGAGCGAAGCCCACCTCGTAGCGAGCGATGAGCGTACGCAAGAGATTGCAAGCAGGGCCTATGGCTGCACCTTTCCCAACGGCATCGCCCACCTGCCTGGCATAGTTTCTCGCAAAGCCCAGATGGTACCACCCCTTCAAGCGCTCCTTGGCTGATGCGGGACGACGTTTTCTCTAAAATCGTACGTGGCGAACTTGCTTGCCACAGGGTCTGGGAAGACGAGCACCACCTCGCCTTCCTCAGTATCTTCCCCAATACACCGGGGGTAACAGTAGTAATTCCCAAAGACTATCAGCCAAGCAACTTCATCGAAGTGGACCCCAAGCGCTTTGCTGAGTTTATGGTTGCAGTGCAAACTGTTGGTAAGCTTTTAGTGCGGGCATTTGACGATGCAGAGCGTCCAGCCATTGTTTTCGAAGGGCTCGGAGTAGACTACCTGCACGCCAAGCTATTTCCCCTCCACGGAACTGCTCACCCAGAAGGCCGCCGCGAGCACCACGAGCCACTCTGGTTTGATACCTATCCAGGTTTTGTCACCAGCCAAGATGGGACCCTGGCGGATGACGCCTCACTCCAAGCTATCGCCAAGCAAATCCGCCGTGCCTAGCTACCAGAAGCTCGTCCGCGACCTGATCCCAGAGCGCATACGCGCACGTGGTGAGCTGCCGATCACGCGCGTACTGGACAGTGCCGAGTACCGCTCTGAGCTTGAGCGCAAGCTACAGGAAGAAGTAAGCGAAGTCCTCGAAGCGCAAAACGCCGAGGAGCTCGCTGACGTACTCGAGGTGCTCATGGCGCTCGCTGAAACGTATGAAACGAGTTGGTCTGTTGTGGAATCTGCGCGCGCTGAAAAAGCCCGTAGTCACGGGCGCTTTAGCACCCGCACCTACCTCGAGGGTGTCGAAGAAGCCTAGGGCAGACGCCAGACACTCCAACGTCCGTAGCTGAGAACCTGCTTCCCCACAAGCTCTTCTCTACGCTCAGGTGCCAGTTCACCGTCCGTAGCAACGAGCAGGGTCGCCCGGGTAGGACAGTCACCCGTTACCGCACAGTACGTTTCGCGTGCGGCGTCGCTGTCGTTAATACCGTAGGACCAGAGCCAACCCCGAAACCCGTGAAGCAGCGGTACTCCTGCGAGCTGAGCAGGATGCGAAGAACCAACTTGACCAGCAAGTGCTACGGTATCACCAGGTTTCACGTACCCGCGCAGTGCTCGAGCAAACTCACGATCCACGCTATTCCAGATTCCATAGCGACGCTCCGGGAGGTGGACTGAAACAATGCCTACAATCCCTGCACCTAGGTGGGTAAGCACGGCGCATACCGCGAGAATTCTTGTAAAGGCTCCGTGCAGCCAGAGCCAGCGCAGGGTTGCCACGAAGCCAAGCAGGAGCGAGAAGATCACTGGATGGTAGAGCTTTACGGTGTCCCAATCCCACGGCTGCACACGGCCAATAGTTGCTGCGACGGCAATGAGGAGGGTGGCAACGATAAGAGGTCGTGCTTTTGGCGGCAAGAGCACCCACCCAAGCATACCCATGAGAGCGGCTAACCCAAGATTCTGCCACCAAATGAGCAGCCACTCACCCGCAGTGCTCGCCACCCACCAGCTATCCCACGAAAATCCCGACGCTCCTGACCGCGCAAGGAGCAAGTAGGCTATCTGGATTCCAACAGCTGCCCCGCTCACAAGTGCCGGCACGAGCCAGCTCTGAAGGGGCCATCGATTCCAGGCAATCCACACCAGCACAGTTACACCTGAGACAATTGCCATATGCAAATGGGCAAACGGCGCCAATCCAAGGAGGATCGCTGCAAGCCATGCCCCGCGCCGACGATCGTTTCCGGCCAGCGCAACCACTACGGCAAGCCAGATGGCGATACCAAACGCAAGGGTTCGCTGGGGCACTAAGTGCGTGCCGACAAAGCTACCAAACCACCAGAGCTTTTCACTCACGACGTACACCGGTGGCCAATCGAGACGCAAACCACCCACCCATTGACTCAACATGTGTGGGAGGTAGCTTGCAGTTGCCAGGCTTGCCCACAGGGCTGGCAGCGCCCAAGCAGCTCGACGCCAGCCAGTAAGCTGTCGTACGAGCTGTACACAGAGCGCCACCATACTAATCCAGAGACCAGCGGTGGGGAGGAGAAACGCCTGCAGTGGCGTGCCGCCCACCGCTGCCACCGCTGCACCCCACCAGCTCAATAGGAACGGATAGGTAAGTGATGTGCCTGCATGGAGTGAAAAGTCGAGCGTGGGACCACCGAGTGTTGTGTAGCGCTCGATCAGGGACCATGCGAGCGCCCAATCTCCCCATGCCGTGCCGCGCGCAACGAGGGATCCATCAACTTCTGGGGCATGGTAAGAGGCCAGGTACACCGTAAGAACCAGGTAGAGAAAAGCAATAGGGTGGAGCCAACGAGGAACATCTGGCAACCAAGTACGCCTGGTGGCAATGACGAGCACAGCAATCAGGGCGGCCAACGTAAGCACCGACCACTTTGTGCCCAGAAGCCACGCTAGCACCCAGGTAGCAGCTGAAAGGGTTAGTTGAGCCGTCACGTACGCACCAGCCACTGCTCCCCAGCCCCTACCAAGAACCCGCGACCAGAGCGGGAGGAAAAGCAGAGCCAGTAGTACTACACTTAGAAGCGCAACCATACCCCTCCAAGGTACCACGGAACCTGCTACGCTCACGCTAGCTATGACCAGCGAAGAAGCCGTAGCGCAGATCAAGGAGCGCCTCCCTATCGACCAGGTCGTCGGGAGGTACGTGCCTCTCAAGAAGGCGGGACGCACGCTTAAGGGTCTCTGTCCGTTTCATGGCGAGAAAACTCCTTCATTTACCGTTAACGTCGAGCGCGGCATCTACAAGTGCTTCGGTTGCGGTCGGGGTGGAGACATCTTCGCCTTCGTCATGGAGCATGAGGGGCTCACCTTTCCAGAAGCACTCCGGCTCTTGGCGGATCAGGCCGGCGTTCAGCTCCCGGAGCAACTTGGCTCAGGCGGCGGAAGTGGTAAGCGGAAAATCCTTGAGATTAACGACCGGCTCGCGGCTTTTTGGCACCGCTACCTGCTGCATGAGTGGGGGCAGGACGCACTTGAGTACCTAACGAGCCGCGGACTTACCAGAGAGACCCTCGAGCGGTTCCAAATCGGCTACGCACCTTTTGGTGATACCACTGCCACCACACTCCAAAAGGCTGGCTACACCCGGCGCGATATCGAAGAAGCCGGTGATCCCACGAAGTTTCGCGATCGCATTGTGTTCCCTATCTGCGACGTAACGGGCCGCACGGTTGGC
>JALHQF010000023.1 GCA_022842085.1 Patescibacteria group bacterium
TACTGCTCCTGCAAAAATCTCTGAGGCCGAAGCGCTCCCCTCGTTTACCAACACCACAAGCTTGCCTTCCCAGATCTGACGACCCTTGGCAATGAGTCGCTTGTCGCCACCCTCTTTGCCGCGCTCAATCACCGCGACACGGTCACGAATTCCTCCTTCGAGCACCGATTTCTCTGGAAGCACCATGCCAAGCATTTTGATGGCGCCGTCAAGGTAGCCACCTGGGTTATTGCGCAGATCAACCACGACTGCCTGGTCTCTGGCTGCGTTTGCCTCATTGAGTGCTGCCTCGAAGAGCTCCACGGTATCGGCTCCAAACTGGTTTACGGTGATAAACCGTGTGCTGCCGATCTGCTCCTGTTCGACACTCTCCACCGTAATGGTGTCACGAGTAATGGTGATCAGGAGCGGTCGAGACTCACCTTCTCGTGCCACACTCAGCCGCACGGTCGTACCAACCTCTCCACGAATACGCTCAATCGAGCCATTGAGCGTCATGCTGGTAGCGTCCTCTCCATCGATCTCAAGGAGGATGTCCCCTGCCTTAAGGCCAGCGGCCTCAGCCGGACTCTCGCGCAGCGCAGAAACTACCGTGATGAGTCCGTCCTTTACCGTAAGCTCTGCCCCTATGCCACCAAACTCCCCTGTAAGGTCTTCCTGGAATCGCTCACTGTCATCTGGAGGTAGGTACTGGGTGTAGGGGTCCCCTAATCCTGCCACCATACCTGCAATCGCCCCTTCAACCCGAGCATCTACCGATGCATCTCCGTAGAAGAGCCGATCGACAACTCCCCACGCCTTCCAGAAGAGGGTTAGGTCTGCTTTCTCATCCAGCGGGCGAGTGATGGCAATGCCACCAACACCCACACCAAGCACGAATACGATGAGGAGCGTGAGAACTCGGGTTGCGCCCGTAAGGCCGCGAGAAGATTGGATGCGCATAGGTACTATCGTACCCTACCGCGCCATGTGGCCGTAAATGAGCACCAAACCGTTATCGGCAAACTGCACAGCGTAACGCCCATACCCGCTATTACCGGTGTCGCGGTACACGATGGTTCCGGCCGCCGCTGCGTAGAGGGGGGTACCAAACGAGCCACCAAGGTCGATTCCGGTATGGATGCCGCCGGTATACCAGTGGCTCCATGCAGTGCGGCCAAACTCCTGGGTAACAATCACGTTATTCACCGGCCAGCGCATGGAAACGTTGCTGTTGTACGTGCGCGGGTTTACCGCAGTTTTATGGCCACGTACTTCAAAGTGGAGGTGAGGCCCAGTAGAAAATCCAGTGCTTCCCATTGAGCCAATGCGCTGGCCCGCGCTCACACGACTCCCGTTCTGCAGCGTACCGTTCTCCCGCTGCGCGATAATGCGGGCAATCTCGGCCTGAATCTGAGCTTCAATCTGCGCTGCCTGGCGCAGGGCGGCTTCAGCCTGCGCATCGAGACGATCGAGGGTTGCCTCAGCATTGTTCGCAAGGGCTGCCTGCTGGTTGCGGAAGGCAACTAAACTCTCGTACTGGGCAGTTTGCTGATCACGCAGTGATTGAAGCTCGTTCTGTTGACTAACGAGTGCGAGGCGCTGATTCTCTGCCTCTACCCTTGCTGCATCTGCCTTTGCTGTGAGATTCGCAACAGATCGCTTGAGCACCGAAAACTGTGCCTGCAACTGCTCGTCGTCGGAGAAGCTCCGATCGCTAAAGAGGAGGAGATCGTTTGACATGCCGCCGCGAAGCACCTGTAGGCGACGCAGGAGTGCTGCCTGCTGATCGCGAAGCAAGCGTAGTTGCGACTCGAGGTTAGCAATGGTTTGCGTGGTGATAGCTACGCTATCGATTACACCCTGAAGACCTTGGCTCGTTTCGGCGAGCTGATCTTCTACCACGTTGATGTTCTCACCCGCCTCGAGTGCTCGTACCTCAGCACGCTGCTTAATGAGTGCCTGCCGCTTGGCTTCGGACTGCGCAGCCGCAGCTTGCCGCTTGAGCTCTTGCTCCCTCCTCTGCAGACACGCCAGGTTACACGCTGAAGCAGTATCGATCCAGGGAACTACTGGGAAAGAGACCGTGACTACTGTCAGGATAATCGCTCCGAGCCGGATGTACCGCTTCATTGCTGGTCTAGTATACGACAGTATGCGCACGTTGTCAGCAGACAAAGACCAAACACTCCTATGCCCTGAGGTAGCGACGAACAGCTACGAGGCTGCACACCACCCCCAAGGTTACGGCCACCAGGAGCTCGAAGAAGAACAACCTCGTAAGGGCACTCGCTAGGCTGCCACCCAGCCAGCCTACTCCGGTAATTACATCAAGAATGGTTCCCCGTCCTGCACCCAGGCTCGTGCCACCAAATTGACCAAGCACTACAGCGGTAATCACAAAGGCCACAAGCGTAGCAAGCAAGGCGAGAATCCCAGCTTCCACCATAAACGGCCCGCGGATGTACGCCTGGCTGGCGCCGACGTAGCGCATAATTTCGATCTCCTGACGACGCGAGTAGATAGCCAGACGAATAGTGTTGAGGAGCTGGAAGAACGCCGTTACGAGGAAGTAGCCGGTGAGAAAGAGGGTTACTGCTCGTAGCAGCCCAACCTGCTGGAGGAAGCGGTCAATTTCGCTCTTGTTCTGCTGGTACGTAGTGTTCGCAACGAGCGCCTTAAACTCATCTCCCTTCACGAAGCTGTCAAAGCTATCAATGGCATTGGGCCTATCAAACTTCACCCGCAGCACTCGGTAGAGTGGGTTGTTATCGGCCGTGATAACGCCAATCAGCTCGGGATCATTTTGAAAGAGCTCCTCGAACTGCTTTCGTACTTCCTCTTTGCCGAGGAAGGTCACATCCTTTACCCCGGTACGCACCTCAATCCGCTCCTGAAAACGACTCACCTCTTCGGGTGTTGCACTATCGTTGAGGAAGATGTCGTAGGTAATACGTTCCTGGGTGAACTGGCGATACTCGCTGCGCACCACCGAACTTCCAATGGAGAACACTGCCACTGTGAGGAGCGTCATCGTGAGCGTGAGCAGGGAAACGATGGAGAGCCAAACGTTACGCCGAAAGCCAAACGATCCGTAGCGGAAGATACGAGCAAGCGTGGTGAGAATCATACGAGGTAGGTTCCTTGTACCTGATCAGCCACCACTACTCCTTCGCGCATCGTCACTACGCGCTTCTTGAGCGCATCCACTATCTCACGGTCGTGGGTAGCCAGAATCACCATCGTTCCAGTTTGGTTGATTTTGTAGAGGAGCTCGATAATTTCCCAGGTGTTTACTGGATCAAGGTTTCCGGTTGGCTCATCGGCAATGAGGATTTTGGGATCGTGCACGAGTGCTCGAGCAATCGCCACGCGCTGCTGCTCGCCACCCGAGAGCTGGCTTGGAAACTGTCCTCGTTTGCTCAGCATGCCAACGGTTTCGAGCATTACCCCCACACGACGCTGAATCTCGCGGTTAGAAACTCCCGCAACCTCTAGTGCGAAAGCAACGTTCTCCCAGACTGTACGAGTTGGCAGGAGCTTGAAGTCCTGGAATACCACACCAATTTTTCGGCGATAGAGGGGGAGGTCTCCAGGGTGCAGCTGGGTAATATCTCGACCAGCTACGAAAATCTGCCCCTCTTCTGGCCGCTCTTGGAGGGTAAGGCACTTGATGAGCGTACTCTTTCCGGCGCCGCTTGGACCAACCAGGCTGAGAAACTCGCCCTTAAAGAGCTTGAGATCGACTTTGTTGAGTACCGCACGTGCGTCGTATCGCTTCGTAACGTTACGAAACTCTACAAGCACCGGCCGACCTGCGGAGTCTGTTTCGGTAGTGGTGCTCTTCGTAGACTTTACTTCCGGCCCCGCAGTCTCGAGCGGCTCGCTTGGCTCGGCATCTGGAGCAGCACCGAGGGGCTGCTTTTTCAGCTTGATCGCTCGCGAAGTTTTGGTGATCGATTCGGTAGAGGCGGGGGTAGCACGCTTTGGCATGGCAAACGTCATCCTAGCACACCGCAGCGAGGCGCTAAGCCAGAAACGCTGTCACCGCGCATTCTGCTTCTTGGTAGCTCGTAATCCACACCATATCCTTGTGTGCAGGTCGTCGGTACCAAGTCCGCCAGCGCTTTGCATACTGCCGCAGGCTCGTATTGGTTTTTGCAATCGCTTGATCGAGGGTGAGTTCGTTCCGGAGGTGCTGGGTAACGTAGCGATACTCCTGACCCTGGGCGATGAGCCAGGCATCGCTCACCCCTTGCCTGCGCAGAGCCTCTACCTCTTCAATCAGACCCACTTTAAGCCACTGCCGCGTACGATCCGCCAGCCTTTCTGCCAATACCTCCTTACTCACGGCAATCCCTAGCTCTAGCACACGGTAGCGCGGCTGCATCTCTCCTGCGTGTGGCCCACCAAAGGTGTAACCGTGGGTAACCGCCTCGGCATACTGCATGGCCACCCCGGTGAGTACCGGAAGCTTGCCCCGAACATGGAGCGCGTCAATTACTTCGTACGCTTTCGCTTGGTACTCCGCGACAGTAAGACGCTCCCCTGGTTGCTTGAAATCCAGCAGGTGGGTTGGAACATCTCCAAATAGCTCCTTGTTGGTGCCGATATCCATTCCTCGGTACACCTGCATGCTGTCGCAGGAGACAATCTCTCCCCCAACCTGCCGACAGAGCTGTGCGGCAAGTTGGGATTTTCCCGACCCTGATGGCCCAAGAACAGCAATGAGTGGCTGCATGCGCTGACCATAGCAAAAAGGACCCCACCCGCAGGTGGAGTCCTTGATTTGACGATGTTACAGCTGGGTACACCAGCGGACCATCCAGTCCGCGTAGGGCCCAGCTGCCGAGGCCTCGGTTCCACCCCGCACCATCTCGGTGCTCAGATCGAACCAGAGGTTTTCCGTGGCGATGCTTCGCCACTCGACGCCGTTGCGGACAACCTTCCAGTGACTGACACCGCCGCGACCCTGCGGGTCGGGAATGAACTGGTAGGTTGTATCTCCCACGCGAGCCCACTGTTCGGAAGCAGTCCACTCGGGACCACCCCGGCCGGTGCCTAGTTGAGCACCGAGCGTAAGCAGCTCCTTGGCGGAAGGGCCGACGTCGTCGCGGAAGCGAAGCTCCACGCGAACCCGGGTCGGGTTACCCTCGCGACGCTGCCAGCCAAGTTGTGCAACATCGCTTGACCCCGGCAGCACCTGCACCCCGATCTGCGCCACGGTGTTCGAACTGGCTCTCGGAGCGGGAATCAAGCTACCGGTCAGAAGAACCTCTTTGGGCGCAGCTGCAACAGCAGTGCCGCCTCCGCCGCACCCTCCGACGGCAAGCAGAATGAAAACAGAAACCACGACGATGACGATCCGGGTCGCCAAGCCCTTCAGATTTTCAAGGATTCTCATTCGACGTGATTTTTAGCATAATTTTACCTTTTTGTCAAGATGTGGTTCTGCTATGCTTTCGCTATGTACCCCGCTTTCCTCATCATCTTCTTGGTTCTCATTTCAGGCTTTCGTATCGTCAAAGAGTACGAACGTTCTGTAGTATTCCGACTTGGGCGCTTTGTAGGGCAGCGTGGCCCCGGGATTATCTACCTACTCCCGCTTGGAATTGAGCAGCAACAGAAGGTTTCGCAGCGCGTGGTTACCCTCGACATCCCTGCGCAGCAGGTAATTACCAAAGATAATATTTCAATTACCGTAGCGGCCGTTAGCTACGCCAAGATCATCGATCCAACGAAGGCCGTTCTGGCGGTTGAGCGCGTGTGGTACGCCGCCGATCAGATCAGCCAAACTACAGTACGCAACATTGTTGGGCAGTTCCTCCTCGACCAGCTCCTCTCCGATCGGGCTACGGTGAATGCAAAGATCAAAGAGGTAATCGACTCCCACACCGAACCTTGGGGTATCGAGGTTGTGGCAGTGGAGATTAAGGACATCGTGCTCCCCGACGGGATGCAGCGCGCTATGGCTCGGGCTGCCGAAGCTGAACGTGAGCGACAGGCAAAGATCGTCGCTGCCGAAGGTGAGCTCCAGGCCTCCGAAAAGCTCGCCCTAGCTGCGGACGTAATGCAGGCACATCCCATTGCCTACCACCTCCGCACCCTCCAAACCCTGGCGGAAATTTCGATTGAGAAGAACTCCACCATCATTTTTCCCACCAGCATTGCCACTGATCCAAGCAAGGTGCTGGAGACCCTTGGTCTGGCTGGGATAGACAAGAAGTAACCGCCCACCCTGGTGGGTGAGCGGTTGTTTTTACCAAACTTCGCAAGCGAAGAGCAGCGTTCTGGCAGTCGGGCTACCGCGCCGTCGACGCTTGGGAGGGAAGATGTGTCGTGCAAGTTCACGACTCAGCTTCGTGAGCTTCTCGCGGAGCCAGTTGGTGAACTCACAGACTTCTTGCTTGGCTTCCACCCAGACCGCCATCCCTTCCTCCTTCACGCGCCCCACAAGGCGCTCAAAGTGCTGAGGAAGCCCGAAGCTGGCTAGCCTTTCCACGTCGCGGTGCGTGCCTCGCTTGCCCGTACAGAGCGAAGTGCCAAATCGGAGCTCGATGAGCACCGGGGCCAACCGGAGCACGAGATCCCTGTAGCGCTGCTGACCAGCGCCCACGAAGGAGATTCCGGAGCGCTGTGCCAAGGTGCAAAGCGTCTCCTTGAGCAGAACTTCGGCCTGCCGATAGCGCATGGGAACCATGTGCGGCTTGCGGCCGCGGCGTCCGGTACTTGGTTGCTTGTGGCTGTAGCGAACTTCGTTGACAAGAGCACCCCAACTGAGGACGCCGGTGCGAATCGCGGTTGCGACAGTGTCTTCCAATGATTTCAATCTCATAACAACTGACCTTCCTAAGGGTCTCTACCGTAGTAGCGAAAGCGTGTGGGGCGTGCAAGCTGCTACTATGCGCTCATGATTGAAATTGCAACCTTTGCGGGTGGTTGTTTTTGGGGAGTTGAAGCTGGGTTTCGCCAAGTTGACGGTGTAATTTCTACGCGCGTGGGATACACCGGTGGCACTAGAGAAAACCCAACCTACGAACAGGTTTGCTCGGATGCCACTGGCCACGCTGAAGCCGTTGAAGTAACCTTCGACCCCACCAAGGTGAGCTACGAAACGCTGCTCCAGACGTTCTGGAGACTACACGATCCAACTCAAGTAGGCCGCCAGGGCCCAGATATTGGCTCGCAGTACCGTAGCCACATCTACACCCACAGTGCTGCACAGCAGCAGGCAGCCGAAGCTTCGCGGGAGCTAGAGGAGGTACACCACGAGCAGCCTATTGCCACAAAGATCGAACCGGCGAACGCCTTCTGGCCAGCAGAAGACTACCACCAGCAGTACCTCGAGAAACGCGGTCTCGCGAGCTGTAGCATCTAGCTGCTAGAGTTAGCGTATGCGTCGCCTCGTCCTCACCCTACTCCTCCTGCTCGCTCCTGCTACCGCACTTGCGGCATACACCAGCAGCAGCGACGCCGTTACCCTCAGTTCTCCGGTTACAGATGATGCATTCCTTTCGGGTACCAACGTGTCCATTAGCAGCTCTGTGTTGGGTGATCTCTTTGCAGCAGCCAGCAACATCACGCACACCGGAACCGCAACGCGCAGCGCCTACCTGGCAGGTGAGAACGTAACGGTAAGCGGATCTGTGGGATGGAACCTGTTTGCCGCCGGAAGCAGCGTTTCTGTAGGAAGTTCTGTCGCGCACGATGCGTACCTTGCAGGACAGGCGGTTACCACCACTGCAGCAAGCGTAATCGATGGGCAGCTTCGCGTTGCAGCTAGCACCGCAACAATCGAGGGAACAGTTGCGGGAGACGCTTGGATTGGCGCCGAAACTGCGGTAATCCGCGGAACGTTTGGTGGCGATCTTACCATCGAAGCAACCACTATCGACCTCAGCGGTGCCACGGTAACCGGCACAGTTCGCTGGACGAGTCCAAACGAACCCAACACCACTGGCGCTACGCTTGGAGGCATTGAGAAGGTAGCGAAAGCACCGCAACCTACTGGTAGCGACCTGCTCTCATGGATTACTGGTGTCCTCAGTGCGCTCCTCCTTGGCGCCCTGGTCTTTGGGCTCTTCCGACGCTTCACACTTAGCACTACCGAGGTGGTTCGGTCCGCGTATGGCACGAGCCTTGCGTGGGGACTCCTCGCTCAACTTGTGGTGATCCCTGCGGCTATCCTTGCGCTCATTACGCTGGTCGGAGCTAAAATAGCCCTCCTGATTGGTGCCGCATTCGTACTTGCCCTCCTCTTGGCAGGTGTAACCGCAAACTACCTCATTGGAAACCAGGTGCTTCGGTGGCTTGGTCGACCAGCACACGATGGCTGGATGGTCCTGCTGATTGGTGTGCTGGTAGCACAGTCTGTTATCGCACTCCCAGTCCTTGGCTGGCTCTTTGGGCTGGCTCTCTACGTTTTGGTTCTCCTGCCATCGTTTGGAGCCATCCTAAGCACCCTCTGGAAGCAACGCCAGTAAACGAGCGCGATTCAGCAGCTCAAAATAAGGCTGAAGAAAACCATGAATAATCCACAGCGAAGCGCGGGTCCTGTTTTGTGAATAGAAGTGAAAGAAAAAAAGAGACGACTCCGCAGCGTAGCGAGGACTAGTCTCTTTTTT
>JALHQF010000024.1 GCA_022842085.1 Patescibacteria group bacterium
GTAGCTCAGGCTCGTTCAGGAGCGCCTCCTTGTGGGCAGCATACTTCTTACGTGCCATCTGCGCGGCTTCCTCCAACTTAGCAAGCTCAAGGTCTTGCTTGAGGGCATCGGCCAGCATTCCGCGCTGCACCTTTTGGTCTTCTTGGGCTTGGTTGAGCGTCTCGAGGCGCTTTTCGATGTCGGCGTTTGGCATACGCTTTAGCCTACCCAGCCGATCACTCAATTACCACCCGTGTAGCGCTCTGGTGGAGCTTGGGCAGCGTAACGGTGAGGATGCCATCACGCACCGCCGCCTTTACCCGATCTCGCTTCACAGCTACCGGAAGTGGAATGTGCCGCTCAAAGCTGCGTGGGGTAAACTCGCGGTGCAGGTACACGTGCTCGGATTCGGTGGCGTGAATGGTGCCAGCAATCACCACACCTTCGTCATCTACATCAATGGCGAGCTGCTCACGAGTGTACCCTGGCACCTGGAGCTCGATTACAACTGCCTCATCCGTTTCCATCACATTGAGTGCAGGTAAACCGTACGCGGCACTGAGACGGCTGAGCACTTCTGGCATGGGCCCCCAAGGCGCCACCGCACCTTCCGAAACGGCGGCAGCAAAGCCGTCAAACAACTCACGCACTGGCACAGCAAAGTACTCCGCCAACTGCATCGCTACGGGAAGACTCGGCTGGGTGCGGCCGGCCTCAAGCGCGTTGATAGACTGACGCGAGAGCCCAAGCGCCTCTGCTAGCTCTTCTTGGGTGAGCTGACGCCCCCGCCGGAGGCTGCGAATACGAATGTGGATGTGGCGCGGTTCCATATGGAAAGCTTACTTTACATGGCCTGGTATGACAAGTTGACTTTCCACCCCTACTTGGAGATACTGCGGCCGTTGGTCGTTACCAGCTTGGGGGTGTACTAGCTCGACACCTGGAATTGTCTGTCGCACGCCAGCGTGCCGTGATCGCCTCTCCCACGTAAATCGGGGCACCCGGAGATGCAAACGTCTTCACCAAGGTACAGAACGTTCTGGCTCGCGCCTTCGCGCAGCCTGCGTTCGCACCTGCGTTCGCCTAACCCGCGAATCCGTCCACGTATCCTCCTGTCGGGATGCAATCGGGCGTCACCCAAGACAGGTGCTGCGTCGTTCTCCCGCCTGAAGAACGCCGCCTAAGGTAACCAGGCACCCCGCAGTGCTTCGTGTACTACCGGTACACTGCGGTACTTGTAGTACTGCGCACGGAGAACCGTGAGACAGGCCCAGGTGGACGCGGGTGCGAGTCCCGCCACCTCCACCAAGAAAAGCCCACGATTTCGTGGGCTTTTCTTCTTACACCGTCAACGTACACTTTGTCCGATCAAAGCAACACGGCCGACGCTTGCCGTCGCGCATCCGTGAAGCAATGCTCTCCACTCGCCGCTTGCGGGTTTCGGTTTGCTTCGGTGCGCTCACCCAACGCACCCAATCCCAGCGAGCGGCGGGCGTGATGTCATTCCAGGTAGCCAGCATTTGCGGATCTTTCTCTAGCTCAGCACGCACGTCGGCAGGCACGTTGGGCTCGGTCCACTCGTTAACTGGAGTAATGGTAATTGAAACGGTGTCTCCTATTCGGGCCCCTGTCACTTTACGAATCGATTCGGGAACCAAGAACCAGTGGCTGTTTTTGCCATTTGGCTCGAGTGGCAAACGAAATGTAGCCGTGTTGAGGACAACCTCCGCCATAACCATCCCCCGCGAAGGCAGCTTCGCGCTCGCTTCTTCACTCAGCACAATCACTGGCTTACCCTGGTACTCCTCTATCGGCAGCTGAGTCATTTGCTGGAAAGAATGAGAAAGAGGGCCGAACGTGGTTCAGCCCTCTGAGGGTTAAGATGCTTCAGCATAGAGCCGATGTACGGGGGTTTTCGTGTCGTAGTCCTCGTCGATCCTGCTCATTGCCCTTCGCTCGGTTGCCTCTTTCGTTGCTTGGTCGTAGTTGACTCCCACGGTCAGCGAAATGCCTAGCGGCAAGACGACTACTCCAAACAGCCCTGAACGAAGGAGCTGGATGACACGATCGTAATCTTCCATGCCACCGTAGCCATCACACGCCTCGCGGAAGCCGACGTCTTCGATTGAGCCCCCTGCACTCATCCGAGCATCTGAGGTAAAGACCGCCAGTTTCCAGATGGCAAGCGTGTTGCGAAGCTTGTCGTACGACCTGCCGAGGCTCACGGGCTGTCCGTCTTGGGTGTGTCCTCGGAACGTGGTTCCCACACAGCCAAGCGTCGGATTGTGTGCCAGTACCTCAAAGAGCTGCGCGAGCTGCTCATCGGTTGCCACTACTTCGTTGGAAACCGGCATGAAGTACGTTTTGGCTAGCCGTTCTGCGTGGCGAAGCCCGAGGTTTAAGCCAGCTGACCACCTTGGGTGCGCACGACCCGACTCGACTGGTCGATAGTCAGGTATGGGATCCCAGATGAAACGATCGCCAGACGCTTGGATACCCTGGCTTAAAGGAATCTCTGCTTCCAGTACCTCGCAAGGTGGGCCCGTGAGAACAACGGTAAACCCTGCTTCTAGGTAGCGCTCGGCAGCTTTCACTGGAGCGCTGCCCCAGCCGCGAAGCAAAACGAGTGTTTGAGCGGCAACTTCCGCCAGTACAGTACTTGTGTTCGTCATGTGTAGTTCCACCGTACTAAAACGGCTTTCCGCTGTATATCAGATTCTGGGCGCCCACTCCAGCCTTACCGCAAGACGAGCACCCGCCTGGCCCCCTGCTCAATAGGCCTACTCCCATTCCAATCGCGAATCGCACTCATCAGCCGATCAACGGGGTACACAAAGCGCTCCCCTAGCCTAGTTCCTGGATCGTTGGTTACAAAGTTATCCCCTACGTAGCCAGTAAGCACGAGCATGTGGTAGTCGGGGCCTCCGTTTGTGAAGTTAGGATTCTTGAGGAGCTTCCCAGCCGCCGGAATGATCACCGCTTCACCGCCAGCGAGCAGCCGCTTGAGGTCTTCGACGCTTGGGTTATCCACAATCATCGGCGTGAGGCCGTAGTCTTTAGCAGCCAGCTCCCCGACCTCCTCAACCGTCATATCGAGCGCGTACCCCAGGTCTTCTACCCGTTTGGCAAGTGCTCGCACGGTAGCGTCCTGCACAGCTGGGCTGCCCACATCAAGCCCCCGCACGAAGGCGTGGACCATAAGCAAGCTTGACTCCTCACAGGTGTCCTGAGTGACCGGGTCCCACACCCGCAAGGGCGCCTGACTAATGAAGGGGACCTGTAGCTGCACCGTAGCAGGTAGCGTGGGTACGGGAGTTGGTGTCGGCGAAGCGATACTGGCAACCGGTGGCGATTGCCGTGGCACAGTGATCGGCACGGTTACGGGCGGCACGTACTCTTGGAGGTTTCGCACGTACGCTCCAACTCCAACATAGGTAGTAGCTGCCACGAGCAGCGGCCCAAGCACAAAGCGTTTCCGTAGGCGGCGCCTCATCTACTTGACGATAACGGCTGCGTTGCCAAAGGTCGCCCAATCAGCAAGCAGCTTTTTGGTGCTCCATACCTGCACACCCGAAACCGGATCAATCACCGTAAAGGAGATTGGGTTCTCCACCGTACCTTCGTACCCGCCTACAACGCGTACGTGTTCGCCTACCCACGCATCAATCCAGGTACCCTCTGGGGTAAACCAGCCATCCTTCTTGCCTCCAGGGTAGATGCCCCAGGTAACTACAGGATGACCAGCATCAATGGCTGCTGCCAGCTCCTGCACCGTCATGCCCGTTCGCGCGATAGCAGGTCGGTACACGTTTGCAGCCCGGGCAATTGGGTCCCAGTAAACACCGTACCCCGTGGTGTTCTGCTTGCCATCAATGCTCCCCACAAAGCCAAGGTGTGGGTTTCCCCACGTCTCACCCCGTGCATCCTGCGTAACGTAGCCAACGTGCTCCATGAGCTCGTCTTCACTCACGTGCACTCCTTTTACCTTGAGCGCCATCTTGAGCGAAGCCACCTCGCAGGAGAGCTTGCGGTCTTGACGATCGAACACCACTCCAAGCTGTACCGAGTTCGGCTCGGTGGTAAAGCTGTGGGTGAGCTTTTTCGTACTCGGTAGGCCAATCAAGCTCTAAACCCCTGGGAGAACATAGACCGTATACCCGGCACCCTTCTTCAGCGGCTCTTTGGGTGTAAGCACAAGCCGATTACCAGACCAGCTGGTTTTGTAGGCCGTCTCTGGGCTCACCCCAACCAAGCTCTCGGCCTGCGCTTGGTTTACCGGTTGATCGAAGCTCACGGTAAGCTGAGCATCTACGCCAACCTTGCTACCGGACGGTCCAAGCGTTGCCAAAACTGCACCGTACGTAGCTACAGTAATCGGGTCGATGGTCACCGGATCTCCCAAGGCATCCGTAGCTTGCGCAAACGTAACCTCATAGCTAGCGCCTGCACGTAACCCATTCAGGCTCAAGGCGTACGTTTTCGCATCAGGCCACGAACCTAAAACCGTGGCGCCCTCAATGATCGGTCGCACGCTCTCTTGCCGCATCTCTCCCGTAAAGGTAATCGTAATCAACTCAGGCTTACGAGCAACCTGTCGCGCGGGGCCATCCACCGCGGCCACCACCGTCCCCTTGCTCGTAGTGAACTGCTTGCTCACTGCTGCCGCAAGCGGAGCGTCACTCCCCTTCAGTCGGTGGCTAAGGGTCAGGCTGTAGCTGGTTTCTGGAGCGAGGCAACCAATAGGGTCTATGAGCACTCCGTCTTCGAGCGGCGTAACCGTAAGCTCGTGCGCAGGCTCTAAGCTCGCCTGTACCTCAACCACACCATCGAGCTCACCGTAGCTATAGGTGAAGGCCTGTAAGCATCGGCTCGTTTCATGGGAAGTGCTCACGAGGGTTGGTTCGGAGAGCTTAGGCACCTCGACCGTTGCTGCGCTTGGCACCTCAACGTTATCTACCTGAGCCACCACGCGGTAGCGTACCCCAGGCTCCCAGGGCTCGAGGGGTTTCAAGCTAATACGGTACTCAAAGCCGGAAACGCCAACCTCAATAACCCGCTCAAGCTCTACGAGCGACACTGGCGGCTGAGTGGCAAGGGTGAGCTCGCGATTCACGCCAGCCCGAAGCGTCACGTGCAGTGGTCGATCGAAGGCTGCACCCTCGCCCCAGGTTACATCGAGCACCTGGGTTTCTGCTCGTACAACCATCGAGGCCCAGCCACCTGTAAGGAAAAACACCAAGGCTGTAGGAACCATGAGGATCCCAAGCTTGTAGCGCTTCTTAAGCTGCTTCCACTGCTGGTACATCAACTGGAATTACCAGGCTAAAGGTGGTTACGCCGTCTGCACTCTCAACGTCGATGTGACCCCCGTGCTGACGCACGATTGCCTGCGCAAGGTAGAGACCAAGCCCGTTTCCGTTAGGGTGCTGCTGAATGGCTTTTTGCCCCCGGAAAAACTGGTTAAAGAGGGTTGCACGCTCCTCCTTGGTAATGGTAAGGCCGGTATTCGTAACTCGCACCACCACCGTTTCACCACGCTTGGCAAGGTAGACTCGAATGTACCCACCCGGGAGGTTGTAGTCGAGAGCGTTATCGAAGAGGTTCTGCACCGCTTCCTTGATGAGGAGTGGGTCCACATGAATCGTGCCCACATCCTCAAGGTGCGTTTCTACCGAAACCTGCTGCTGATCAGCTCCAGTTTCAAGTGGTGCCACGAGTTCGCGGACCATCTGGGTAAACTCGGTTGGCTGCGGATGGTGCGGCAGCTTGCCCTCTTGGATGCGTGAAACTGACAGGAGATCGTTTACCACATGAATCAATCGCTCGTTGGCAGCATACGCTTGATCGAGCAGCTTTCTCTGATCTGGAAGTACCGAAATTGCAGAATCACCCTGGAGGGTGGCGAGAATCCACTTCACAATAGACAGCGGCGTGCGCAGCTGGTGCGAGGTAATCGAGAGGAAAGAGTCTTTGAGTCGGTCGAGTTCCTGGAGGCGGCGATTTTGCCCTTCCAGGTCTGCAAGCTGGCTACTGTTGTGCACCGCGTGGGCGATAAAGCTCGCAAGGGTCGCTAGGAAATCGAGTTCCTCCGTGGAGCCACGTTCGAGATTGCGTTTCGTGTGCGCCCCAACTACCAGGTACCCCAAGAACAGGTCCCCAAAGGAGAGGGGCATGGCAATAACCTCATCGGTGTGGAACAGGGCACGAAGCCCGAGCGAGTCGTGGTCGTCGCTCCCAAAGGTGCTAATGGCAGCATGCGAACGTCCCCCAGCGGTGCGGAAAAAGGCTTCGCTGGTAAGGTGGGCAATGAGGTAGCGCTCCTGCTCCTTGGTGAGGTGGTAGGCACCACCAAGCGTAGCAACCCCATCTTGGTAGGTAACCACAACTGCAAAATCCCAGAGCAGGTCGTGCACCACAGCTTGGCACGCTAGGTGGTAGATCTTCTTTGGCTCAAGGTCGGTGAATACCGCCAGGTTAAGCGTCTGGATGGTACGAACGTAGACCAAGCGCTGCCTTGCAAGCGACTCGCCCGAAACACGCTTTACCCGCTCGAGCGCAAGCTCGTGCTTCACCACTTCCAACTCGTGTTCAATATCCTGAATGGTGCGGACGTAGGCTTCATGGTCTGGCATCTCTACCAGTATACGAAAGAGCGCCCACCGTTGGCGAGCGCTCTTGCTGCGAAAAGCTGGCTTACTGAGCCTTAAACTCTTCAATGGCCTTTACTACACGTGCATCCTTCTTGAGAGACTCGGTAAAGAGGACATGATCGCGGTTAATGCGCATACGGTCGTTTGGCCCATGCAGCTCGTTGCCAAGCTTTACGAGGGAGAGCTCAGGGTCGGTGGCGCTCTCATCTGCGTTGGCTCCCTGTACCTCCTGGTTTACCTGGAGGTAGAAGATGTCACGCAGGTCAAGCTCGGTGTTGTCCATCGACACGAGCTTGCCAAAGTATACCTGACCGTTGGTGAGGAAGATCGCCGAGTAGTCAGAGATGTTCTCACCACTATCCTTCACCACGCCACCACCGAACGAAATACCGTCACGGTTACGGGAAAGGTAGATTCCACCTCCTACAAGGATGGCAAGGACGACCAGAAGGGTAATGAGGGAGCCAAGCTTTCGCATTCGAGTAATCGGTTAGGTTCTTCGCTAGTGTAGCCAACTTCGGCTGGAGGTCAAACTACGGAATGTAGGAGGTTTCTGGAGCAACGCGAAGGAGAACGGAGGGACGAGACGAGCTACCCGTGGTGAGAGACGATCCCACGCAGTAGACCACGCTACCAGAGACGGGCACAGGGCTTGCATTGCCCACCGTACCTGTAGCTCCCGCCCAAGCACAACTTCGCCGCGGTGTCGTAGTTCCCGCATTCGCGTGCAAGGTTCCGCCACTTGCAACCAGTACGGTGGTATCTGCGCTCGCTCCACCAATCGCCACTACTCCAAAGGCATCCGTATCGTTTGCGGCAGTTGTTGGGGTAACGCGATTATCGATTGTCAGATCTTGCTTCACGACCGCACCAGGTTCAAGGGCCGAGCCCGAGGCTTTCGTAATGTAGGAGAGCTCAACGTCTCCTGCAAAGAACCGGGTGTCGGTAATGCTAGTAACCGTGGATACACCTGTTACTACGCGGGCAATAATGAGCGTTGGTGCAGTTGCAGAGAACGTGGGGATGGTGCTGGATGCGGCAAGGGTACAGGCCGTACCGTTCTGGTTGACCGCGCCATCGGCCGTAACGGTAATGTAGCGCGTTGAGCTAGCTGGCAAGCTAATGTTAGTTGAGGTTGCCACAATGCAGCGTAGCGTCCTGCTACTCCCATTCGTAGTATAGGCAGCACCTGTAGATACGGTGACGTTCAATCCAGGAGCCGCTTCGGTATAGAGCGGCCCCGCGTTCGTGGTCATATCGCCGGTTGTGCTTCCTGAGTTAAGATCGACGCCAACAAGCGGCACACCTGGTAGCGAGTCACCAGTGGCAATGTTCCCCGCTCCATCGATGGCAAACACGGTCGTACCGCTCGAGTTTTGCACACGCAGCGCATCTCCCGAGGCAGAAACATCGGCAAAGCGCACGAGGATAGCGGCGTTATTCGCAAAGGTGCCTGTCGGTCGAAAATCTGCTGTACCCGCACCGGTAATAATGAGCCGGTTGTTTCCTGTGTTTTGGAGGTGGAGGAAGTTTCCACTAAATGAACCGAAATTCATGTTC
>JALHQF010000025.1 GCA_022842085.1 Patescibacteria group bacterium
GCGAGCGCCGGCCGGTGTTTATCAAGCTGGCCGACCGCATGCGGCACCTCTACATGCTTGGGAAAACTGGCGTAGGGAAAACCGTACTTTTCCAGAACATGATTCTGCAAGACATCCGCCATGGGCATGGGGTGGCCTACCTCGACCCTAACGGCGATGCTGTGGAGTGGATCCTCAAGCACATCCCTAAGGAGCGTGCCGATGACGTGATCCTCATTGATCCCTCAGACGTAGCGCGGCCAATCGGTCTCAACCTCCTAGAGTACGACCGTGAGCATCCTGAGCAGAAAACCCAGGTGATTAATGAGTTGATCGGCATCCTCGATGCGCTCTACGATTTACGCCAAACCGGAGGGCCGATGTTCGAGTACTACCTGCGCAATGCGCTCCTGCTCCTGATGGACGACCCCGATGAGCCAGCAACGCTTCTTGAGGTGCCTCGCGTACTCTCGGATGAAGCATTCCGCAGCCATAAGTTGAGCCGCTGTCGCATGCCAGAAGTGGTGAAGTTCTGGCGCGAGGAGGCTGAGAAGGCCGGGGGAGAAGCGGCGCTGGCGAACATCGTGCCGTACATCAGTTCTAAGCTCAACCAGTTCACCACCAACGACATTCTTCGTCCCATGGTTGGGCAGCCAAAGAGCGCGTTTAGCTTCCGACGCGCTATGGATGAGCGCAAAATCATTCTGGTAACCCTCCCAAAGGGTTTGCTGGGCGAGCTCAATGCGCGGCTCCTGGGAATGCTCATCGTGGGCAAGCTGCAGCTCGCGGCGTTTAGCCGCCAAGACCAGGCCGAAGAGAAGCGCGTGCCATTCTTTCTCTACGTGGATGAGTTCCAGAACTTCACCAGTAAGACCTTTGCAACTATTCTCTCAGAGGCACGAAAGTACCGGCTGTCGCTCAACGTAACCAACCAGTTCCTCGAGCAGCTGGATGACGATACGCGTAATGCGGTGATTGGAAACGCGGGAACGCTTGTGGCATGGCGGATTGGCGCCGAGGACGCTGAAACGCTCAAGCGCGAGCTTGATCCAATTATTCCCGAAGACCTTACCACTGTTGAGCGCTTTAACTTCTACGTGAAGCTCTTGATCGACGGTACCCCCGCTAAGCCCTTTAACGCAATTTCCTACGCCCCAGACCCTCATGCAAACCTGCAGGTAGGGGAGGCGATACGGCAGCTTTCACGACTTACCTATGGACGTGATCGTGACCTCGTGGAGCGCGAAGTTCGCCAGCGCATTCGGGCTGTGGTACATTCGGAGGGCTAATAATCAATCCTATGGAAACTCAAATAGAAACTACTACCCTTGATCAGCCTTACGATGCCGCGCGTGCGAGTAAGGTAATTAGTGAGCTTCGAAGTCAGCTAGATCAACTGGAAAAGCTCGTCAGTCCATACGTACCGGCGGCACCGCACCCCGGAGTTATCCCAGGAATGGGTCTAGCTACCCCAGAAGGATTTCTGCCAACGAGGCAGAGCGCGCCCTTAGAAGGGATTGACGGAACCTTTGATGGCGAGCGAATGGTGACACTCGACGGCAAAGCATACCCTGTGCCCGCAAACTACGCCTCAAAGAGTAAGCTCGTGGAGGGCGATCCGCTCCGGATGTACCTGACACCAGATGGCCGAACGTTGTTTAAGCAGGTTGGTCCAATTGCGCGGGATACCAAACAGGGCAAACTGCTTGCTGATGGGGTTAACTACCTCATTGAGAGCGAAGATGGCACTACGTACCGCGTACTTACGGCGAGCGTTACCTACCACATGTCACTCTACGGGCTCCAGGTTGGCGGCGAAGTGACGTTTCTCGTGCCAACGGGCAAGCAGGCTGTATGGGCTGTAATCGATAGCGTTCGGTAAATGGGACTCTTCGGGCCTTCTGCTGCTGCAAGGAAAGCCGCGGACATGCGACGCCGAGCCGATTGGCTAGGCGCGCAAACGTTCACTGTGCTCAAGCTTTCGCCGCCCAAGTTCAACGATAAGCCGCCCTCCGCACTCGAACCGTTCTTTGCAGCTCTCCATGGAATCTACCGTGCCGACCCTGTTGTGCAGGAGTTTGTGAGCTTCGAGATTGCAGCGACGAAGGGGAGTATTAGCTTCTACACCTTCCTGCCGCTCCACCTACGAGAGTACCTCGAAGGCCAGCTCTACGCCCAGATACCAGATCTCGAAATTACCAAAGTAGACGACTATGCCCGTACGACCGATGTGTCTGGCAAGCACGTAGCAAGTACCGAGCTCACGCTCACGCGGGACGATGTGTACCCAATTCTTACGCACGAGGAGCTGGAGAGTGATCCACTCGCTGGTATCACGGCGGTGATGGCAAACCTTGAGGAGGGCGAGCACGTGTGGCTCCAGCTTGTCACCCAGCCAGTAGGGGATGAGTGGCAAGACCGAAGCATCAAGTTTGTCCAAGCGATGCGCAGTGGCAAGCAAGCGAGCGTGGCAGCGGGAGTTGCCGCCGATCTTATTCTGCGCGGTATGCGCTTTGGGGTGCGGGTTGGAAAAGAGGTAATCAAGCCGGGGAGTGGTATTGGAGAAATGTCTGGCCTACAAGCTGCTCCTGAGAAAGCCCCTGAGGCACCAAAGCTTGCAGCAAGCGTAGAGGCTGCCCTGAAAGCTGTGGAAAAGAAGGCAACCAAGCTTGGCTACCAAGTACATGGCAGGCTAACGGCCATCAGTAGTACGCCCTCTGTAGCCTCATCTCGTGTACAGGCGGTACTTGGATCACTGAAGCAGTTTAACTCCACAACCCAAAACGGCTTCCAGTCTTCGCCAGTAGGGGTTGACGACCTTGATGCGTGGGAGCGCTACCAGAGTCGCTACTGTGACACAGGTGGCTTCCTGCTTAATATTGAAGAGCTCGCGAGCGTCTTCCATTTCCCAACCAGCGATGTACAGAACAGTACGATCTCGTGGTCGGGAGCAAAGAAGGGAGACGCCCCGGCTAACCTGCCACTGAAAGAGGTGGTAGATCCCAAGGATCTTACGGTTCTTGGCATGACGGACTACCGAAACTCGGCACGGGAATTTGGCATCAAGATGAAGGATCGGATGCGGCACCTCTACATCATCGGAAAGAGTGGTGTAGGGAAGAGTACGCTTCTTGAGAACATGATTATCGATGACGTTACCGAAGGCAGGGGAGTGATTGTGGTGGATCCCCATGGGGAGCTTGCCGACAAGATCATCTCTGCGGTCCCGCCGGAGCGTGTTAAAGACCTCGTGATTCTCGATCCATCTGATCGCGAGTTCCCAGTTGCGTTTAACCCCCTCGAGCTCATCTCTGAGGAGTACCGCGATACCGTGGCATCTGCCTTCGTGGGTGTGTTTAAGAAGATCTTCGCCAATTCATGGGGACCGCGTCTTGAAAACCTCTTGCGCAACACCGTACTTGCGCTCCTGCACACGAGTGAGCCGACCATGCTCCACGTGCCCCGCATGCTCACCGAGAAGGCGTTCCGCGCTCAGGTGGTGGCGCAGGTTACCGACCCAGTTATTCGCGACTTCTGGGTGAATGAGTTTGAGGTTTGGAGTGAGACGGCGCGCACCGAGGCAGTTGCTCCTGTGCTCAACAAGATTGGGCAGTTCCTTTCCCTCTCTATGGTTCGTAACATTGTCGGACAGCCGCGCAGCACGATTGATATTCGACGGGTGATGGATGAGCAGAAGGTCTTTGTTGTGAATCTCTCCAAGGGGAAAATCGGCGAAGACAATATGGCTCTATTGGGTGCGATGATTATTACGAAGGTTCAGCTTGCCGCCATGAGCCGTGCAGATGTCTCGGCAGCAGAGCGCCCAAATAGCTTCCTCTACGTAGATGAGTTTCAGAACTTTGCCACCGACTCCTTTGCTTCCATTCTCTCAGAGGCTCGCAAGTATGGGCTTGGGCTTACCATGGCGCACCAGTACGTAGCGCAGCTTACCGAAAGCGTGCGTGACGCAGTATTCGGAAACGTGGGAACCATTATTAGCTTCCGCGTGGGAGCACCTGACGCCGCGGTGATTGCTAAGGAGTTTGAGCCAGTATTTGGACCTAACGACGTGATCAACCTGCAGATGGCGCGCGTCTACGTGAAGCTTCTCGTAGACGGCATTGCGGCAAACGCGTTCTCCGCCCAGACAATGCCCCCGAAGGTGCTCGACTTCGATTCAACCGAAGAAGCTCGTGCCTTTAGTCGTGACAGGTACGCTCGGCCTCGCCTTGAAGTAGAGGCGATGATCGATGAGTCGGCCGGGTACAAGCAGAAGCGAGAGCAGGAGGAAGCAAAGCAGCGTGCGACAGCTGCCCTTCAGCAGCCGCCGATTACGCAGAAGGACGCTCCGCTTGCGACACCGCTCGCTCGCGCGCCAGAAGAACAAAAACCGAACAGTGCTGGTGCAGAGCCCGCCTCAGAGAGGGAAGAAAAGATACGCCTCGAGCGGCCACTGCGCACCATGAAAGGCTACGCGTTTCGTGAGGTTTCTCAACGTGGCGGACAAAAGTGGTTCCTTGGTGAGAAAGAGGCAGAGGTTCTGGCGCGTCGCTCTGGTGTAAAGGCGACTGTAGAAGAGGGGAGGGGCGCGACCACCCGTACTGTTGCCCAAGCACTCGCGGCAAGTGGTACCGTTCTAGAGGAGCTTACACACCAGTTTCAGCCAGGGGACGCAGCTCGAGAGCTTTCGCCGCTACCTGTGCTTGAGCCTGAACTCGTGCGAGTTGACTCCCCCAGCTCGCCCATTACAGCCGAACAAGTGCCGAATACCGTGCGTGGAGTGCAGCGATACCGCGAGCCAAGTCTGCCGGTAGTTGCAGCGGAGCCTGGGCACCTTGCGCTGATAGAGGGTGAGACACTGCACCTGTAGCACAATCTGTAGATTTGCAGCTACAAGTACTAAGATACCTTGCTTGCTGGCTTTCCCTGTCTATTATGTCACGAAAGATACACCCTGAGACATTATAATACCGTGCAGACTATGCTACCCTAGGCTCATGTCTGAACCTTGTCCTACTGCGTGTCTGGATAGAGTTCCAGACCTTTTCCCGCGCGCTTGGTCTCGTGCTGGAGCCCTTACCTGGCTCCAATCACTTAACCCTGTCTCTGCTGAAGAACGAGTGTTACTCTACCTGGTGTACGGAGGGAGAACATTTGACCTAAAGGGGAGTCTCCCCTCCTGGTGGACAGATGAGACGCTCCTTGACGACCTCCAGTTTGTGCTCGGCGGAGCGGTGCAGTACCTTCGTTCACCGGTAGCCTGCCACGCACCCAAGCTGGTTCGCAGGATTGTCTGCCTCTGCAAGCGCACAGGTCTTCCGGTGCACGCGTTCTACACCACCCTCCCCTGGCACACTCTCGAACGGCAAGAGCAGCTCTTCCGTCGCTACTACCCAGAATCCCCTGTCAGCCGAACTGTCGCCGAGCTTCGTCGTAAGCTTGCCAAAACCTCCTAGGAGCTCCTAGGAGGTTACCTTTTTCGCGCGTACCCCCTGCCAGCTCACAAGGAGTGGGGCGGCCGTGAAGATGGAAGAGAATGTTCCAACGGCAATGCCCAGCGTGAGCGCGAGCGTAAATGAGCGAATGGTTTCGCCTCCCAGGAGTAGGAGCGCAAGCAGCACCACAAGAATGGTGAAGGAGGTGTTGAGCGACCTCGCTAGGGATTGGTTAACGCTGCGGTTTACCGTTTCTTCGAAGGGGGCTCGCGGCTCTCGAAGAACGTTCTCACGTATGCGGTCGAAGACGACGATCGTATCGTTGACTGAGAAGCCCATCACCGTGAGCAGTGCCGTAATGGTGAGCGCATCTACCTCCACAACTGGGAAGAATCGGCCCAGAATTGCGTACATACCAAGCACAAACACAAGGTCGTGAGCCAGAGCGACTACGGTCGCTAGGCTAAACTGCCAGCTCTTGAGTGGCTTAGGAACACGACGATAGCCGTAGGCTAGGTAGAGTGAGATCGCGAGGGCGGTTACGAACACGGCAATTACTGCGCGCTGTGTAGCATCCCGTGCGACAGAGCTGCCGATAAGCTGGAAACTCACCTCTTCTGTTCCGGTGGCCTTGAGTACTTCGTTGGCAAGCTGGCGGCCCTCTGCTGCTTCTGCGCCAAACCTGAGCTGCATATCTGATGTGCCGACCGCTTGAACGCCCAGGCCGTCTAGTTCAAGGCTCGCGAGCCTCTCGCTAATTTCTGTTGTACTTGGCCTGGGAGTTTCGCTAAACCTAACCTGTTGCAGAACTCCTCCACGGAAGTCGATGCCGATATTGAGTCCCCAGATTGCCAGTGCAATACAGCCCGGAATGAGCAGGGCTGCCGAGATGCCGTACCAGCGGCGTCGATGTGAGATAAGTGCGTACATGGCTAGCGGGTAGCAAGGAGGTTACGGAGACGACTACCTGAGATGAGGAGCATCCAAGTGCGCACTACGGTAATGGCCGTAAAGAGGCTGAGAAGCGTGCCGATGCCGAGAATGAGGGCAAAGCCTCGTACCGAACCTACTCCGAGGTAGAGCAGAATTCCGGCGGTAATGAGCGTCGCAACGTGTGAGTCTCGTATGCTCGTCCAGGAGCGTCTGAAGGACTCCTGGATGGCGAGTGGGAGTGGCCGACCTGCCCGTAGCTCCTCCTTCAGGCGCTCAAACGTGAGCACGTTCGTATCTACCGCGACACCGATTGAGATGATGAAGGCTGCAATTCCAGCCAGGGTAAGGGTTACACCAATGAGCTTGAATGCAGCAAGGTTGAGTACCGCGTAGAACACGAGCGCAAGGGTCGCTAGTACACCATTCCAACGGTAGATGGCCACCATAAAGATTCCAACTACGAGGAGACCTAGGAGTCCTGCCATAAGGCCCCTGCTTACTGCTTCTGATCCGAGTCGGGCTCCGATAGTCTGCTCCTGCACAAGCTCTACGGGTACCGGAAGTGCCCCACCTTTGATCTGCCTGGCAAGTGTTTGGGCAGACTCTGCATCGAAGTCACCTGAGATGATGGCGATACCGTCGGTGATTTGATCATTGATCGTTGGCGCTGAAAGAATCGAGCCATCAAGAATAATGGCAATGCGTTGACCTTGCTTCTCAGGTGCGGTTGCTGCGGCAAATTTCTCACGTCCGCTCTCGCGCATCTGCAGACGAACCTGCCACTGCCCAGTTTGCGCTAGGTTGCCAGCCTGAAGAGATGCCTGAATTGGCTCCGCGCGTGTGCCAGAGGCTTCGATGTCTGAGCCACTGATCACCTCGAGCCCCTCCTCGTTTACGAAGCTTAGCTGTGCTGTCGAGCCAAGGAGTG
>JALHQF010000026.1 GCA_022842085.1 Patescibacteria group bacterium
AATTCCCAGCTCACGGAATGACTTGAGGAAGCCCGCCTCACCCCCCTGGCTAAACTGCTCGACACGCACCTCACTCGTCACCTTTCCGTCAGGGAAGCTCTCGAGCACTGCTTGGCGAACTAGGGCTGCTGCCTGCTGATCATCTCCGTCTGCCAAGCGCGCACGTACAATGTACTGCGTTTGCCCATCGGTACGGGTAATACTCGGACTTACCGTGCTCTGCTCGATCGTTGCCACCGAGGCAAGAGGGACAACCGTACCACGTAGCGTGCGCACAGGGAGCGCCTTAAGCTCATCAAGTGTGTCCAGAGATCCTCCCTGGCTCACTACGAAGACGTCGGTTTCGCCGCGCTCATCCCGCACCGTCACGGCCGGACGCTCAATTGTTCCGGCAAGGTTTGGCGCCAGCTGTGCCAGCACAAGCGCGGTTGCCGGCCCCTCCGGAAGCAGCAGTCCAGCCTGGGTGAGTACTGGCTGCGAGAGCTTTACGCTTACCAGGTACCGTTCACGACCAGTGATCCCATCATCTACCTGGGCAACTGGACGCTCTCCCGCACACTCCGCGGAAACCGATACCACGCCTTCTACCTCACAGGCTTGGCTAAGCGCTCGCGCGACCTGCTTCCCTGCCTCCATTCGCTGCTGAGCATCACCGCCACTCAGTGCCAGGGAAACTTGGAAGGTTTCACCAGGTGGCCCAATGGCAACCCGCTCGAGACGTAGGAGCGTCGCCTTATCACCAATCACCTCACGAAGTGGCTGCTGAAGCTCGTTGGCGAGTGCGCCACCTTCACCCTCACTGCGCGGAACGAAGGCGTAATCAAGCTCTTCGCCAGAGAGCACCGAAGGATAGGCGCGGAGCAGCTGATCCGACTCCGCCGCCCGTGCGAGGATCGCGCCCGTGGTTTCTTTGCGCACGCTTGCTGGTACCGACGTCCGGTACGACGCCGCCAGCGCCGCCAGCTCTCCCCCGCCGTTACTACTAAACTGTACGCTCTTCACCTGCCCGCTCCCGAAGAAGTAACCAGCTGTTCCCAGCGAGAGCCCAAGGGTTCCAAGGACAATCCCCGCTCGCCACCCAGGGTGCAAGTTGAGTACGCGCTCGTTGAGCCTTCCGAAGCTACGTGCAATCGCCCAGAGGTTTGCTTGCTCGTCGGCCGTCGAGCGCTTTCCAGGCTTGAGGAACCGGCTCGAAATCCAGGTGAGGAAGACGAGCGGTACGATGTAGGAGCCAAATACCGCCGGTACAATAGTTGCCGGGATGTACCGGAAGATCTCGCCCAGAATCCCGGAGATGAGCCCGAACGGAGCAAACACGATCACGTTGGTGAGGAAGGCCATAAAGAGGCCTGAACCAACATCCTCCATTGCTGCCAAGGCTGCCGCCCGCCCTCGTAGGCCCCGATCCACAGCTCGCTGCACAGCCTCGAGCGCCACCAGAGCCGGGTCGACGACGAGACCGATAACGAGCACCAACGAGAAGAGCACCAGCGTGTTGAGGCTCTGCCCCGTGAGGTAGAGGTAGAGGCTGGAAAAACCAACCGAGAGCGGAATGGAGAGGGCGCCAATCAGCGCCGCACGCCAGGATACGAATGCGAGCATTACGAGGAATACCAGCTGGATCCCACCCAACAGGTAGCCAATCTGGGCAACCCCCTCGGGAGCACCGGCAATCTTGCCGCCCACAAGCCCACTCACCACCTCGGCAACTTGCGCGTCGTTCTGCGTTTGCTCGTTGAACATCTCCAGCACAAACGGACCACCTCCCTCTGGGAGCAGGTCTCGCTCGCCAACAAAGGTCGCCGGAAGCTTGGCGAGCTCTTCCTTGATTGCGCCAACAAACGTATCAGTGTCAACGCCATCCGCTTTTCGCAGACCAATAGTAACTGCTGGCAAAACCTCAGCCCCCGAAGCTTTCGCAACCACTACCGAGGTTCCAGACGTTGCCGTTTCACCAGCATTTCCACTCACGAAACGGTAGCGGTACGCCACCTCGGCCACGGACCCCAATCGAGTACCTGCAGTACCAAGGCGCAGGTCAGCAAGCTGCTCAGGAGACGTAGCGCTCGTTGCCACTACCACCGTCTGGGCGGTTCCATCGAGTGCCACACCGGCCGCAGCTGGGAACTCCTCGTTTGCTCGAGAGAGCGCCGAAACAATATCCTGCTGGCTCAAGCCGGCAATCGCGAGCTGACCTGGATTTGCCTGCACTACGAGCTCGCGTTCGAGTGACACCACCGGAACCACTTCGCCAACCTCGCTTCGCTGGGACAAGCCTGCTTCCACTTGCTGGAAGAGCGTCCAAAGCTGCTCGAGGCTACTGCCAGCAAGCGAGAAGATGTAGGCGTCTCCGGTTACATCGATTTCCAGCACGCGTGGCGGCTCGGCAGCCGCGGGCAGCTCAAGGGCGTCGATAGCCGAGGCCAGCTCACTCCGTACTTGGGCTGGATCGCGATCATCCGCTAGCTGGGCGGTGATGATGCTCACCGAATCTGAGGACTGGCTAGAAAACTCAGTAACACCGTTGACCCCCTTTATCGCTTGCTCAATCGGTGCCGTTACCTCCCGTGCCACCGTTTCCGCTGGAGCCCCTGGGTACACTGTCTGCACCAGAGCAATTGGCACGCTTGGGCTCGGGAAGCCACTCGTGCGCAAAATGAAGGTTGCCAAAAGCGATCCTCCCAGAATCGCGAGGAATGCGAGGATAGTGAGTCGGGGACGGTCAAAGAAGAAACGGGTGATCTTGGTGTTCCACCCGCGAACTTCAGGGTCTGGTGTGTGCATGTGCAAGTAGCGAAAGGTTACTGAGTAACTCTAACGGAATTACCGGACGAGGAAAGCTAGTTCGCACCAAACCAGCGAATGTCCCGCTTCCTGCGCTCCTGACATGCGAGCCAGTTGTCTCCCGAGGTTTCGCCCCCAAAGCTGAACGTCTGGGACAGGCAGGGTTCCTTCGAGTTTGCCTTTCCTATAAGGAGCAGAAGCTGAGCAGTGGACGACGTACTTCAGGAAATGCTCTGAGAAATCTCCAAGAATGCTACCATGAAAAGGATGGTTCGCATGCTCCTTGCCGTACTCTGTGCTGTCTTCCTTCCCACTCTAGTTGAAGCAGCTCCACCTAGCGCTGCCATTGCCATTACCCCCGCATCCACGAGTGTCGCAGCGGAGACTAGTACCACATTCAACTTCAGCCTCACGAGCCAGAGTGAAGCCGTCTCAGCTGTTTCACTGAAGTTTACGGTTCCCCCTGGCACAACCGTTGTTTCTTCCGCCAGCACAGGAAGCATATTCCCAACAGAGGTGCTTGCGCCGAGTATTACCAATACTACCTTTACCTGGGAGCGTCTGCGCAGTGACACTGGCTACCTAGGAACAAGTGGGTTCATTGGAAGCGTCACGCTTCGCTTCACCAGCCCAGGGAACTTTCTTCTCGATCCAGCCGGACTAAGTCAGGTCTTAGCATACTCAGACTCAACCAATATCCTCGCCAGTAGTACTCCTGCTGAGGTTGCTGTGACGGGAGCAGTTCCTGGTTCGCTCTCTCAAACAGGCTCAACTGCCGCCCTGGCTATTGGCATACTTGTAGGAGCTTCTGCTGGTTTCATGCTCCTGAGCAAGCACCGCACGCGCCACAAAACGCGAGTCTCCTCCAAGGAGTGATGCACACGTGTAAAGCGTCAGCTGATTCTGCGCACTTGGCTGCAAGATACTCACGTCAGAGCTTGTCACTTCTTTCGTCTCCACGACCTCATACGCCGTTTCTAATTCCCCTCGCCGAACAATCACCCTGTCCCCTAACACAATATTTGGTAAGTAGTAGAACACTCCTTCCCCGTAACGGTAGGTAAATCGATGCGCCGAGAGCACGGCGTTTCCCTTTCCGATCTCAGCTGAGAACGGCTTATGCCAGAGCCCATAAGCGAGCTGCTCTTCGCCGCCTTCCAGAATGGGTGCCTCAATACCCAAGCGCTCCACCACCAACCAAGTGGTGGCATCGCCACTGCTCGAGCGGTGCATGCCCCCTTCCATGTCCAGCCCCAAATCCTGATTCGCAGCCGGTACCAAGCTGTCCCGAAGTGCAGGAAGGTGAGGCAGAGCTACCAGGATCGCGGCACAACTCAAGCAGATACCGGCACAGAGCTTGAAGCTCAGCCTGCGACCCTGATACTTACGAATGGACAAATCATCCGCAACTTCCCTGCGCACAGGTTGCGCCCAAATCCCGTCAAGTCGCCTTGGCTTGCCCATTACGAGCAAGTATACTCTATATGAATGCGAGTGTACTTCGCCGTTCCTGATCTGCATAAGATTGTGGGGTGCCTGGCAGCCACAGCACTCTTGTTCATCGGCCTCTTCCCAGCGCCCCCCACGAGGGCGGAAGCTATCGGTAGTACTACACCCCGAAATGGCCTCCCCCTCATCGCCGGCACAAGCGGCGGACCAGTACTCTACCGCCTGAGTGAAACACTCTCCCCTGGCGATACCCTCAACATCAACGGTGGAAACTTCACGAGCAGTAGCGTGGTGGTTATCCAGCCCGTGCTCTCAAGTGGTGCCCGCGGGCCAAGTCAGGCCATGACCCAGCGCAATGCGAGTGACTTTCTCATCCAGGCCGACGTGCCAAGTAGCCTCAGCCGAGGTCTCTGGGCAGTGTGGGTGGAGCAGGTGGTAAATGGAGTGCGCGTGGCCAGTAACGAGCGCTTCGTGAACCAGGCTCGGGTGACAAACTACCTCACCGGTACCATCGCCCCAAATGAAACTCTCGAAGTCATGGGTCGAAACCTGGTGCAGGATCCTGGCAACCCCCTCAGTTACCAGAGCAGTGAGGTGCGCTTCGTGCATGGAGGAACCTCACTCTCTGCTGCTATTACCGGAGGAGATGAGTACCTGCTCACCGTAACCGCTCCAGGTGGGCTGGTGCCCGGAACGAGCTACGACGTCTACGTGAGTAACGGGTGGGGTGGCAGTACAGGAAGCACGAAAGCCGAGCCATTCTACGACCTTGAGGTAGTAGCTCCAGGGGTAGCTGATGTCTTTGCACTTGGTGTGCCATGGGCGCGCGACTACTCGTTTGCGACTGACCCAGGCAAGCAGTACAACATGCAGACCGATGTGCGGCTCTTGACGCATGCCGTGGCCGATGGTGATACCACCAAAACCGATAACTTTGCGGCCATCAATAGCGCCATCAACTACGCCCACAACAACGGCGGTGGCGTGCTCTACTTCCCAGCCGGAACCTACCACATCGATGTGCAGAGCGTGAACAAAACCCTACAGCTACGCCGCAATGTAGTACTCAAGGGCGATGGCATCGGCGCTACCATCTTCACCTACGGCGAGCTTGGGGTTGCCCCTCAGTCGAGTTTCATGGACTTAGGTGGATCAACCCGATCCGCCTTTGGCTCTAGCGGCCTGTACAACCTGAGCATTCACAACGCCAACGCCAACTACACCGGCTGGACCAGTCCGGTAAACCAGCAGCGCGGCATCAATGCCTCCCTCAACTCTGGCAAGCTGTTTTTCAAGAACGTGGAGTACCGTATGGGCCCCTACGACCACTTCGGTATCTCCGATGCACACGAGCTCGTCATCAGAGATTCGACCTTCATTAGCCGCTACCGACACCAGATGGGAGTGTTTTCCTTCTACGGCGATGAAGGCTATCAGAGTGCCGTGCCGGGTACGTTTAATATCATTCGAGGCAACAGCTTTACCTACCTAGACGGGCGGATGGAGATGGTCAACCTCCTCAGTTCAGCCGTAGAGAACAATCAGGTTATCCGCGACATGACGGCGCGCCCTAACCTGCAAGACGAGAACTTCTGCTGTAGCGGCGGTATTACCTCGAACTACTCACACTACTCGCTCTTCCGCGGGAACACCATTGATATGGTGAACGAGACACCAGGAACCAGAACTGGAACGAATGCAGGTGAAAGCTTCCTCACGGAAATCCATACGAAGCTCTTCTCACAAATGGGCACCGTCACCACGGCGTCTGGCGCCTCGCTCACCGACAGTAGCAAGCAGTGGGATACCGAAGATCGTTGGCCAACCCAGCTCAACAGGCTGAGCTTTGGCAACCCAGACTGCGGTGGCGGGGTATACACCTGTAACCCCATTCCCAGCCACATTCGCAAGGATGGCACCGTGGTTCCCTATGACGCCCCGTGGAATCGTCGCCCCGTAGTGGCAATCACGAGCGGGCGGGGTATGGGTCAAGTGAGGCACATCGTTGGCAATACAGCCACGTCCCTGACGCTAGACAGGGCCTGGGATCTCCCACCAGAACCTGGGGCTCAGTACAAGATTACCTACTTTAATATCGAGGGCCAGCTGGTAATCGACAATGAAATTGCTAGCGGTGGCGGAAACGGGATCATGATCGCAAACGGTGGGTACGACTCTATCGTCGCTGAGAACACCCTCACCAATGCAGGTGGAATTATCGTCTTTGGCCTCGACCTCAATGCGGGCAATTGGCAGAAGTCCTGCAGATTCCTTGGCTACCGAGACTACGTGAACTGGACACCACGCGAGATTTCGAGCACCCACGGCCACCCCGAAGATAACGTGCCTCCAGAGCTCTACACCTGCTACGACCAGCACCTCGCCTGGTACATACAGGTAAATGACAACTCCGTAACAAACAGCAATGGCCTCTACCCTGCTGGGATTTACGTGGGATCAATCCAATTCCTCAACGCTGCCGATACTCCGAGCAACTCTTTCACGAGTCGCCCCGTCTACCACGGGAACTCGATGCTCAGTATTGAGCTCCGACGGAACGCCGTGAGCGCTAACCCTGGCCCTGATTCAGACTTCAACTACCTCTCTCAGCTGCCAACTAACACCTACCGCCAGCTGAGCTGGGACTTCATGGGCGGCGAGGGGTACTTTGTAATGAATGGTGGCTCTGCTAAAGGCCACGCCCAAGATACGGGCGCAGCCAACGTCACAGTCGGTACCATCCTGCAGGACAACACCCTCGCCAACCAGGATGTTGCCATGGATATCCACCCCTATACGTTCTCCAACGGAGTGTCACAAACCACTCTCCGCTATGCCTCGTACAGCCCTGGCGAAACCTGCTTCGCGCTCCCTCTGCCTACGAGCGACATGACGGCTCAAGGTATTACACTGCAGCTCTTTGCGCCAGAACGAGTGGACAACAGCTGGCAGAAACGGGACAAGCCCCTTGTCCTACGGCTCGAATCGCAGCGCTCCAACAGCACTGGCAAGGTAAGCTCCTACGACCCGGTGGC
>JALHQF010000027.1 GCA_022842085.1 Patescibacteria group bacterium
TGTGGATCAAATGAGCGGCTCTCTAGCTCATCAATCGCCGCAAGCACAGAGGAAACCGACTGCTCGGGAAAGTGCACACCATGCTCACCATCTCGCACTGATTCCGTAACTCCGCCCCTACCAAACGCGACAACAGGTGTACCCGTAGCGAGTGCCTGCACGGGTGTGATGCCAAAATCCTCTTCGCCACCAAACAGCAGGGCACGGGAGCTCCCTAGCAGCCGGTTCCGCTCGTCATCGCTCACCCTACCCACAAACCGGATGAGCTCTGATGATCCAGCAAGCTGACGCAAGCGACTTTCCTCTGGTCCCTCTCCTGCAATGGTGAGCCGCCGCTTACCAGCGAGGGCGGCTTCGATGAGGAGGTCAAAGCGCTTGTACGCAACCAGGCGACCAAAGGCAAAGTACCCGTCCGCGCGCTGTTCACTCAGTGTAAACCGACCGACGTCTACTGGCGGATGGATAACTTCGCTATCACGTCGGTAGAACTTCTTGATACGCATCTGGGTAGTAGCCGAGTTGGCGATAAACGCGTCCACGCGCTGAGCACTGAGGTAGTCCCACAGACGTAGGTCGTGGGCAACGCGGCGACGCAGCCACGAAGAGCTACCGCGGGTTTCCCCTCCAACTCCCCAAACGTAGCGCATCGGTGTGTGACAGTACGAAACGTGTAGCTGGCCAGGATGCGTAACAACTCCTTTGGCGAGCGAGCCACTCGAGAACACGAGATCGTATCCCTTCATATCGAGCGCCTCAAACGCGGCAGGCATTAAGGGAGCCAGCATTGGACCAAACCTACGCGCGCCTGGGATCCCATTCAGGTAGGTAGTTCGCACCTCTCCGTAGCCAGCAATGGCTGGATCATGGAGGCTCGTATACACAGGCGCCTCTGGGAAAAGCCGACGAAGCTGCATGAGCACGTCTTCTGCGCCACCATGGTTGAGCAGCCAGTCGTAGGTGAGCGCTGTCTTCATTGGCCAGTTCCTCGAAGCACTACACCGGCGGTCCGCAGCATGAGCCAGAGATCCCAGAGGAGGTTCCAGTGCTCGATGTACCGCTTATCCATCTTTACTCGCTCATCAAACGGGATTTGGTTACGGCCACTCACCTGCCAGAATCCTGTGAGGCCAGGTCGAACCGTAAAGAGTACCCGCGCCATATCGCCAATACGACCAAGCTCGCTCGGAAGGAACGGGCGTGGACCCACAATACTGAGGTCGCCACGCACGACGTTCCAGAATTGAGGCAGCTCATCAAGGCTGAACTTGCGCATGATGCGCCCGAGGGGCGTAATGCGCGGGTCGTCAGCGAGCTTTCGTGCCTCCTGGTACTGCGCGTAGGCAACCGGATGATCCCGCTTAAAGTTCGCCTCTCCATCAGGGCCGCTGTAGCGCTGGTACATAGTGCGAAACTTGACCACGCGCACCTCGCTACGCCGCCTCCCTACGCGCGCTTGGCGAAAAAAGACGGGGCCGGGTGAGGAAAGATACACAGCAAGCATGAGCAAGAGGAGTAAGGGCGAGAGCACTACGAGAAACGCAGCTCCAACCACAACGTCAAAGAGGCGCTTCACCACACGCCCCCAACCATCAAGCGGGGTGGGTAGGACTTCAATCAAGGGAACGTCAACTTCGTAGCGTACGCGGTAGCTGGCTCCATTGAGCACGGCAAAGGCAGCAGGCACAAAGCTGAAGCCAATGTGCTCTTCGAGACACCTCACCCGAATCTTTACGAGATCCTGATCGCTGTACTGCTCCGTTGCAACAATCAGCTCATCAATCTCACTGCCCTGTATCGCCAAGCAGAGCTCATCAACGCTCAGGTTGTGGTACTGCTTCGAGAGGACGTAGGTAGCCTGGTTACGCGCGTTAAACTGGCCGGCCACCCGAGTCGCGAGCACTTGATCCCCGACGATCCCCAGACGCACGACACCAATACCGAACCGGTGAAGGTAGCGCTGGATCTGTGCAAAGAGCAACCGACCAAGCCCTACAAATAGGAAGGCGAGTATCCATGTGTAGATAAACGTTGTGCGCGGCAGAAAGAATTCTCGCCTAAAGAGGAAAATGAGCAGAATGGCAAACTGCGAGGTAGTAACGCCAATCGCCAAGCGCGCAAGGCGCTGCCCAAGCGGCAAGAGTGGACGGATTCGGTAGAGACCAGTGGCTGCAAACGCGAGAATGCCGATAGGAACCAGGTAGTATGCCAGAGAAAGGTACTCCTGAAACGGGATAAGCTCTCCAGGTACGTAGCGTGCTTGCTCTGACAGGCTGGCGAGGAACGATGGGCTGAGCAGGTATCCCTCGCTTCGCAGCCAGTACGAAGTGGCATATGCCAAGAGCAGCATAACGGCGTCAACCGGAATGAGGAGCACCGTGAGCCAGAGCTCTGAGCGTTTCATGTTTTCTCACCCTAACGAAAAAGCCCCCTCATTTCGAGGGGGGCTGCTGTGGTCCCGATCGAGAGATCACCGAAAGCTTGTGTATGAGATACGCGCTGACGAGAACGAGTAGGAAAATGATGCCCGCAATAGCGTCTTGCACTGGGTTCTCGCGCATCATCCACTCTGACACCACCATGCAGCTCAAGATGATGAACACCATCGCACCGAGAAAAGGCGACAGTTGGAAAGCAGGGACTAAGGCTACTACTGTGCCGGCGATGAGACCGCAGCTTGCCACACGACCTGTGAGCGCTCTGAGAATCCGATCGAGAAAACGTGTTTCCCGCTCGGTGCGGCGAATGATTGAGCTCATGAGGAGTACAAAGCCTCCAGGAAGCTCAGCAGATTGGTAACCATCACCCAAACGGTGTAGCACAACCAAAAAACCGTCGCCAGTAGCGACGGTTTTTGGAGAAAAGGCGCTTAGGCCTTCTTCTTGAGGAGTGGCAGACCCGTACGTGAGTTCTCAGACACCATCATGTTTGCAGGGATTGCGTCGAGCGCACCAGCCTTTACCTCTTTTGCAAAGAAGTAAATGGTCTGCTTACGACCGCCCTTGAGCATTACGTCCTTGTGGTGCAGGAAGTAGGTCTGGCCCTTGGAGTTGACGTGGCTGTATGCCATGGAGGTACAGGTTAAGTTATCTTGTACTGACGTAACGGTACCAAGCTCTGCGCTGGCGTCAACTGCTCTGAGAGCTACTCGTAACCTGATGAGGTTAAAAGTTGGCTCTGGTAGCCACGCTTAACCTGGGATTTGCGAAGGCTGAAGAGCCGGGTGAGCAGCAAGAATGGCGTCAATTTGCTCTCGCGTACAGAGACCAGCCTGTGGCCCAACCTGCTGAATTACCGAGCTACTCTGCGCCTGACCCCATCGCAGCGCCTCACCGATCGTCATTCCAAGTGAGCGAGCGGCGCTAAACGCGGTGGTAAAGGAGTCTCCTGCACCTGTGGCCTCACGTCGTGGTGCCTCATC
This sequence comes from Patescibacteria group bacterium, assembly GCA_022842085.1. GTDB lineage: Bacteria > Patescibacteriota > UBA1384 > CAILIB01 > CAILIB01 > JALHQF01. Next base: position 3,419 of record JALHQF010000027.1, read on the forward strand.
TGGCGGAATAATACCGAGGTACTGGTACTCAGTGCCATCAGATGCGTACGCGCCCTTCGGGCCATCACTCACAAGCACGGTTTTGGGCCCAAGGGCGCGCAAGCCATCGAGAAGCTTGCGGAAATCGCTCGTTGGCTCAACACCTAGGTACAGCTCGGCTTCCTCTTTGTTTACTGCAAAGAACTCTGTGCGCTTGAGGAGTTCACGAGTTTTCTCGGCGCCGTAGCGAAGCTGGAAGGTGCCCGGCTGGTAGACAAGCTTGGCGTTGTAAGTGTCGAGGTATGCAAGTAGGTCAGGCAGGATTGCATCCCAGCCCTCACCCATTGACGAGAGGTACACCCACTTAGCCGGCTTGAGCTTCGGTAGCACGAAGTGACGGTGCACGTGGTAGATGAGGATAGTGCGCTCACCGTGCAGGTTGATTACCGTGTTGAAGTTCGACTCCAGGCCGCGATCCACTACGATATAGTCATCGGCCACACCTTCCCTCTTAAAGTCTGCGATAATCTGCTCACCGTAGGTGTCATCACCAACGTGCGTATAAATCGCACTCTTAAAGCCAAGTCGAGCAAAACCAACCGCGGCATTTGCAGAGTTCCCCCCAATCATCCCTTTCTTGCTCTTGACGGGAATCTTGTCGGCAAAGGTAAAGCAAATTTCCTGGGCTTCTTTTTCGAAGCGGTGCAGGTGTGCCGTTTCGTCCGTCATCTCGAGGAAGACGTCGTGCATGGTGTCGCCAATAGAGAGGAAGTCAAGCATAGGTACAGGTTACGTGCAGAGTGCTTTTAGGTACAGCAGGAGGTAATCGTGCACAGCCTTGGCAGCCGCTTCGTCGAGCCAGCCTAGGCTACGAACGTGTTTGGTGCGCAGGTGGGCGCGGTAGGCTGCAATCACCACCTCATCAAGTGCGTCATCTAGGAGAAAACCCGCCCACCCTTGCTCGAGCTTCTTTCGGAGTTGCTTTGGACGAACTTCGGGGTCCACGTTATCGAGCGCTGCGATAAGCAACGTATGGCGGTGCGCCTTTGCCAGCGCAGGCAGGTGGTCTAGACCCGGAAGCACCAGGGCGTCTGGGCGCGCCACGAGCGCATCCGCAACCTCACTTGGCTTGGCAATAGCCATCGCAAAGAAAGCCCCACTCGCCGTGCAGCGAAGGGCAATTCGCTCAGCAACCCCTTCTGCGTGTGCTGCACAGTACAAAATGCCAGGGACACCAAGACTTAACGCTCGCTCGAGAGATCGCTCGTCAGATACAACCGCCAAGACACCCACCTGTGCATCTGCGCTATGCGCAAAGCGAAGCACCGCCGCGAGATGTGCCTCACTTGCCCCCTCCGGAACAATCAACATCCCTGCCCCGCTGGTCTGCTGAAGTGCCATCACAGAGGCTTCGCCCACTGCCAAGCTACTCACAGTGAGAAAAGGCGTGGCCTTGCCTGCTCGCTTGCGCCTAGCAATCAGTACTGACGGTGCTACAAGCATGCCACCTCCTCTACTGCCGCCATAATCCCTTGAGGGGTAAGGTGAAACTTTTCAAGAAGCTCTGACGCTGCACCCGACTCACCAAAGGTGTCTGGCACACCAACCAGCCGGACGGGAACAGGTAGCTTCTGGGAAAGGAGCTCACACACCGCTCCTCCTAAGCCACCTGTTACCTGATGCTCTTCAACCACAACTACGCGCCCTGTTTTTCGCACGCTCTTCAAGAGTGTTTCGGCATCAAGCGGCTTAATAGTGCTGACGCTCACAACCTCGATTGAGTGGTTTTTCTTGAGCTTCTCAGCGGCTTGGAGCGCGTCATAGACCTGTGCACCGCAGGCAATCACTGTTACGGCTTTGCCTGCACGCAGCACCTGTGCCTTACCAAGAGCAAACGGGGTTTTCTCAGTGGTAACCTGGTGGGTTTTCTCGCGACCAAAACGCACATATACCGGGCCCTCGTGCGCCACTATGGCGTGCACAACCTTACGTGCTTCCTCATAGTCGGTAGGCGCTACCACCAGCAGGTCAGGCAGTACGCGCGTAATAGCAATATCCTCGAGTGCCTGGTGGGTTGCGCCGTCTGGGCCTACGGAAATACCAGCGTGTGCCCCAATTACCTTTACGTTTGCCTGGCTATAGCAGATAGAAACCCGGAGCTGATCCCAGTTGCGGCCCGGATTAAACACCGCGTAGCTGGCAATAAACGGCACCTTACCACTGAGCGCCAAGCCTGCCGCTACACCCGCCATGTTCTGCTCGGCAACCCCCAGCTCGATGAAGCGGTCTGGGTAGGTCTTCGCAAAACCTTCGAGTCGAATCGACTCGGTAAGATCGGCAGAGAGCACCACCACGCGCGGATCGAGTGCCGCCACCTCAAGCAGACCCTGACCAAATCCGTCACGAATACCCTTAAGCTCTGCGCCTACTGGCGCGAGGTGGAGCGCAGCCTTAGTCATACTCAGTCATAATACGCTCTCCCATGCTACGCAGCTGCTTGAGTGCAGTGTCGGCCTCCTCGTGGGTTGGTGGCTTGCCGTGCCAACGGAAGTCGTACTCCATGTAGCTTACGCCTTTCCCCGGGATCGTGTGGAGAATGATACAGCTCGGGCGATCTACCACAGCTTTCGCATCGTTGCAGGCATCGATGATGGCCTGGAGATTGTGTCCGTCGATCTCCACTACATGCCAACCGAAGGCGCGGTACTTCTCGGCCAAAGGCTCGAGCGGCATCACCTGCTCAGTTGGGCCGTCAATCTGAATGTAGTTTCGATCGATGAGGTTCACGAGGTTGCCTAGCTTCTTGGCCCCGGCAAACAGCACTGCTTCCCAGATCTGTCCTTCCTGGTGCTCACCATCGGAGGTGATGCAGTAGGTGGTGTGTGACTTACCGTCCATGGTAGCGGCGATTGCCATGCCGCAGGCCTGGGAGAGCCCTTGTCCGAGTGGGCCTGAGGAGGTCTCGAGCCCCGGCAACGCACGGTTATGCGGATGACCGTGGAGGCGGGTACCTAACTTGCGTAGGGTGAGAAGCTCATTACGGGAGAAGTACCCTGCCTCAGCCATCGCGGCGTAACGCACAGGCACAGTGTGACCACAGGAGAGCACGAGCCGGTCGCGATCTTCCCAAGTAGGGTGTGTGGGTTTGTGGCTGAGGATGCGGAAGTAGAGTGCAGCGTAGGCATCGGCCATCCCAAGTGGGCCGGCGGAGTGACCCGAACCAGCCTCTTCAAGCATGGTAACGATGTGCTCACGAATACTGTTCGCACGCAGCGCAATCGCCTCCAAGCTGTACGTGTGCCCCTCCTGGTACATGTGCCTTAGTGGTGGAGGTTATGCCCAACGTGGAGTACGTGCTCGACCAGGCGGTTACTGTAGCCCCACTCGTTGTCGTACCAGCAAACGATCTTCACCATTGTGCCGCCAACTACACGGGTAAGCTTGCCGTCCACGATCGCCGAGTGGCTATCGCCACGGTAGTCCACAGATACAAGCTCTTCCTCGGTGTAGCCGAGGATTCCCCTAAGCTCATGCTGCTCACTCGCCTTTTTAATAGCAGCATTTACCTCCTCTACCGTTACGTCACGCTTCAGGATAGCCGTGATATCTGAGCAAGAAACCGTTGGGGTTGGTACACGGAATGAGAGCCCATC
>JALHQF010000028.1 GCA_022842085.1 Patescibacteria group bacterium
GGAAAAACGCGTTTTGCCCAAGGTGCAGCAAGGGCGCTCGGGGTTAGTAGGCCCGTGCGATCTCCGACCTACGCACTCATGCACGAGTATCCAACCGAGCGTGGAAGGTTTTTGCACCTTGACCTCTGGAGGGCTGGTGCAGCGGGTCTGGAAGAGCTTGGGCTTGCTGCACTGTCTGAACCGGGCACACTGGTGCTTGTTGAGTGGCCAGGCGAGCTTTGGAATCAACAGCTCCCCGGGCTGACGCGAAGAGCGCAACTACAGGTCTTGGGTGATGGTACCCGTTGCTTACGCTTTGTGGCATGAAGATCCTTGCTGTAGATACAAGCTGTGACGAAACCTCAATTGCGGTAACGGAGGGGCGCACCGTACTGAGCAACGTAGTGAGTAGCCAGGTTCGGCAGCACCGAACCTTTGGAGGTGTTGTCCCTTTTCTTGCACAGCGGCTCCACCGAGAGCGAATTGATGCAGTGGCTGAGCTTGCACTTAAGCGAGCAGGATGTACCTGGTCGGACATCGAGTGCCTTGCGGTAACCTATGGCCCCGGCTTAGCACCAGCCCTAGAAGTTGGTATTGCTTGGGTTCGCACGAAGGCCGGCGCACACCAGCTGCCTGTTCTTGCGGTAAACCACATGCAAGGACACGTTGCTTCAGTAGCAGCGCGCCCTTCCCGTAGGGACACACCGCTCACCTTCCCACTCATTGCATGCCTGGTATCTGGTGGACACAGTGAGTTTGCCTACTTTGAGCACGATCTGCGTCAAGCAGTCCTCGTGGGCCAAACGCTCGATGACGCGCTCGGTGAAGCCTACGACAAGGTTGCCGTCATGCTCGGATTAGGCTACCCGGGCGGAGCAGCGCTTGCGCAGCTTGCGCGCGATGGAGATCCAAATCGTGTTCCACTTCCAGTGCCCCTCGAGACCTACAAGGATTGCACCCTCAGCTACTCAGGGCTGAAAACTGCCGTAAAGCGAACAGTAGCAGCTACACCTCTACTCTCTCGCCAGGAAGCAGCAGATATTGCCGCAAGCTTTGAGAGGCGAGCCCAAGAGCACGCAGTAAGCCGACTTGAGCGAGCCGTGGCAGCATTCCCACATGTGGAGCAGGTAGTGCTTGCAGGTGGCGTAGCCGCCAATACTGAGCTGCGAAAACGGGCTCGTGCGCTTGCTAGGCGCCGGAAGGTTGCGCTCGCACTTCCCCCAAGCAAACGAATGGCAACGGACAATGCTGCAATGGTAGGCATTGCAGCCTGGTACCTCATACAGGCGGGTCAGCCGTTCTGTGACGTATCGAAGCTAGAGCGAGTTCCCTACCTTAACCTCGACGAAACGCTCTTCCCCGTAGTGGCTAATCCGGTGGCCTAGTGTAGGCTGGTCTGGTGAAGCGCCTTACCCTCGTACTTGGCTTACTTGGGCTTCTCATTTCCCCCACCGCCCACGGAGCGGTCAACAGCGGATCCTCCTTCATCCTGGGAGCCTGGCAAACAGAGGCCGATTTGAACGGTCAAACACTTCAGGAGTTTGAGGCTTCGCTAGGGGTGAAGTTTACCCACCACAAGTGGTACCTAAACTGGGACCAGCCGTTTCACCTTCCGGCCGCACAGCTCTTCCATGCCCAGGGCCGTGTTCTCGAAGTGACCTGGCAACCATGGATAGACGGCGTGGGCATACCGTTTGGTGACATTGCATCCGGAAAGTATGACACCTACATCCGCACGTTTGCTCGAGACGTGCGGGCGTGGGGGCACCCGGTGCTCATCGCAATTGCTCCAGAAATGGATGGCTGGTGGAGTCCGTGGGCAGTTAACGGAGAACCCGGTAGAACGAACCTTGATTTCATTACGGGCTACCGCCGGATAGTGGATGCATTCCGTGAAGAGGGGGTGAGTAACGTTGCCTGGGTGTGGTCGCCCAACGTGCAGCAGCCAAACAGCCCAAGCCGCTATCGACACAGTGAGCTCTACCCTGGCGACGCCTACGTTACCTACATGGGCCTGGATGGCTACAACTGGGGAACCAGTAAGGGTGGTACGTGGGAATCATTCAGTCAGGTGTTCAGGTATTCATACGACGGCTTAGTTGAAATTAGCACCAAGCCAATTCTCCTTATGGAAGTTGCTTCCGCCGAAGAGGGCGGGAGTAAAGCCGCTTGGATTCGCGACATGTTCGTACAGCTACCCAACTTTCCGCGCATTGTCGGCTTTACATGGTTCAATCGGAACCGTGAACGGGATTGGCGCATTCACTCCAGCATCGAGAGCAAGGAGGCATTTACCGTAGCTGCAGCCGAGTACTTTCGCCCTCAAGGTGGTTCAAGTGGTAGCGATTCAGGCCCTAAGTCCACTCCCCAGCCAGAACCCCCACCTACGCCTCAGTCAAGTGAGCGTCCGATTGTTCTTTCACCGAGCCAGTCGAAGCTAAATCCAAGAAGCCAAGATGGCGAGGTGTCCGTTCTTCCGCCCGCTATTCGCTTTGAAGATAAACCCTGGAGTGTCCCCTCTTCGGTAGTACGGGTACCATTTGCTGCTCTGCAGGAGCACGTTGCACACCTTACTGACCCGCGCGTACGAATGGCGCTTGGTGGATTTGCTCTACTGTTAGGGCTTCGATTCCTGAGAAAGCAGCTTAGAAAACGTAAAAACCCGTATGAGATTATTCGCGCGGATTAGCGCGACCGGGTTTCATCCAAATTTCACGTTTGCTGCGTAGGCTAGAGGGGTGGCACACATTCTACTCGTAGAGGACGACCTCCTGCTGCAGAAAGCAGTGCAGCGAATCCTGCCGCAGCACAGCTTTGAGACTGTCTCTACGCTCGAACTTGGCCGCGAAGCCCTCCTTGCCGACTGCTTCGACCTGCTCATTTTGGACATCCGGCTTCCAGACGGAAATGGGCTCGAACTCTTGGGGAGCTTGCGAACACTTGTGCTCACGGGAGAAACCTTCGCCGATTACGGTGAGCAAGCGTTCCTGCGCGGCGCAAGCGACTACCTGGTAAAGCCATTTCTCCCTACAGAGCTTCGTTGCCGTGTAGAGCAGGTACTTCACTCGTTCAGGAAAGGCGCTGGACTGCGAGTTGCTGAGCGCGAACCTCTCGCATGGTTTCAAGGTACCACCATTCCACTTACCCCTCTCCAGCACCGTCTCCTTCAGGCACTTGTGGTTGCTCATGGCGAGGTATGCACACGCAGCTGGCTTCTGGAGATGGTATGGCAAAGGGCGGACTGCTTTCCGGGGTGTGTTGACACGGCCATTGAGGTTTTACGAAAGCGCCTGATCGCCTATACCGGGAGGTCATGGGTACGCACTGCCTATGGGAGAGGGTACTACATTCTTCCTGAAGATTAGCAGAGGATTTATGCCTCCAGACCCTGCACGCTTGCTGTATGAAGGTCTTACTCATTGGCACCCAGCTCTATCCAGAGCTTTCTCGTGTTAGGCACGCACTTCTACTCAGTGGCTTACAGGTTCACGTCGGAACGACTCTGGATGTGCATCAGTTGCGCCACGTACATGCTGGAGCAGCGCTGGTGGTACTGACGAAGCGCACGTTTACTGATTGCATTTCGCTGTTACCAACCTTGCGTAGCCGAGAAAAGGCTGAGCGACAAGTTTGGCTTGCAAACCTTACGGTTATTGATCGTGAACGCCTGGCAAGCATTACGGGAACGCCGGTGCTGCCTCTCAATGCTCCAGTGCATGCGGTACTTGGCAGCCTACTTACTGGCAGAGCGGCACCTGCTCCCGGCAGGTTACTACTTGGGGAGCTTGCCTTAGAGTACGAGAGCCGCACTGTAGAGACGGCACGAGCAAGTATCCAAATGAGCGAAACTTGCTTCCGCTTCTTTTCGCGGATTGCGTCTGCACAAGGTGCGTATGTACCTTACCTCGACCTGTGGGAGGAGCTCTGGGGAGACCGGCCCTTCACATGTCGCAACTCTCTGGCGGTCGTAGCCACTCGCACTCGACAATGCTTACCGCCGGAAGTTGCATGTCGAATCCAGGTTCGTTATGGCTTGGGCTACCGACTCATGCCTACCCGGAAAACAAGCGTTTCCCACGGCGGGTAATCCTGAGCCTGTGTTGCGTTGGCCCCCAACACGTAGGAAGCTTTTCGCGCACAACTAGTGCAAGGCGCTCTAGGCGCTCACAGGTGAGGTAGAGCGTTGCCCTGCTACAAGGCAGCTCGCTCCTAGCCTCCTTCCAGAGCTGGTACGGGTGTCGTGGTTCGAGGAGAAGCTGGCGCAGAACAGCAACCTCTGTAGTACGGGGTGTATAGGAATTCATGCTCCAACCATCCTCCCCTGAGGTGTGACATGCTTCTGCAAACCATCCGTAACCTGGTGCAAATCTGGTGGATACTGGTATCGTTTTAGCATGCCTCGTAGCGCTACCTACAACCACTCGGACAACGATGCGCGTTGGCAAGAGCGCTGGCTTGCGCGTGGCGCATTTCAAGCCCCTCAAGCACCGCGTCATCCTGCCTACATCCTGGATATGTTCCCGTATCCTTCTGGCTCTGGTCTGCACGTTGGCCACGTCGTTGGCTACGTAGGCTCTGACGTGCTTGCTCGGTACGCGCGACTCTTAGGGAAAGACGTTTTGCATCCAATGGGATGGGACTCCTTTGGCCTTCCGGCAGAGCGGTACGCAGCGAAAGCTGGCGTTTTACCTCAAGTCTCAACACAGGAGAACAGCGCGAACTATCGTAGACAGCTGCAGGCGCTAGGGCTTAGCTATGACTGGGATCGTGAGCTCACTACTTCTAGTCCTGAGTACTATCGCTGGACACAGTGGCTCTTTCAGTTTCTCTACAAGCAAGGCCTCGCCTACCGAGCCGGCGGGCTGGTGAACTGGTGTCCAGAGGATCAGACAGTACTCGCCAACGAGCAAGTGATTGGAGGCAAGTGTGAGCGCTGCGGAAGTCAGGTGGTACAGCGGAACCTCGAGCAGTGGTACTTCAAGATCACCGCTTTTGCCGAAGAACTTCTCGAGGGGCTAGAGGATCTCAACTGGCCCGAGCACATCAAAACGCTCCAGCGTAACTGGATTGGCCGCTCCGAGGGCGCACTCGTGCGCTTCAGAGTCAACAACCTCTCTGAGCAGCTCGAGGTGTTCACAACGCGCCTAGATACTCTGTACGGAGCAACATACCTCGTGGTTGCACCGGAGCACCCCCTCCTGAGCAGCCTTGTTACTGCCGAAGTGCAGCCTGATGTTGCAACCTACCAGGAAGCCGCGAGCACCGCTTCTGCACTTGAGCGCAGCTTTACCGACCGTCCCAAAACCGGAGTGTTCACTGGCAGCTACGCACTACATCCGCTCACCGGAGACCTGCTACCAATCTGGGTTTCAGACTACGTCCTCATGACCTATGGTACGGGTGCTGTGATGGCCGTGCCTGCACATGACGAGCGTGATTTTGCGTTTGCAAGGCAGTTTTCACTACCAATCCGGCGAGTAGTGGTGCCAGTTCTTGGGGAAGATCCTGAGGGAATACCAGATGCGCCGTATGCAGGTCAGGGATACCTCGTAAACAGCAGGAACCTCAATGGAAAGAGCACAGAGGAAGCCTTCACACTGATCCTCGCAGAGCTGGGAGCGGCTGGTGAAGCGCGCACAACGTACCGTCTTCGAGATTGGTTAGTGTCTCGGCAACGCTACTGGGGCTCACCTATTCCGATTGCCTACCGCGCCTCTGGCGAACAGGTGCTCATTCCAGATAGTCAGCTCCCCGTTGTCTTGCCCGAACGAGTAACCTTCAGCGAGAAGGGGGCCTCACCTCTCGCTGGAGCAGATGAATGGAAGGAGTGGGTTGATCCGTTAACTGGCGAGGTCTGCCATCGAGAGCTTGATACTCTCGATACCTTTGTATGCTCGAGTTGGTACTACTTGCGGTATCCAACGCCAAACCTGACTGGTGCGCCATTCGATAGAGAGGCACTTTCCAAGTGGATGCCAGTACAGACGTACATTGGTGGCGATGAACATGCGGTCATGCACCTGCTCTATGCGCGTTTTATCTGCCGCGCACTTTACCACGCTGGCCTTGTGCCGACCCCGGAGCCATTTGAGCAGTTTGTGCCAGTCGGTAAGATTCTCGGCCCGGACAACCAGAAGATGTCTAAATCGAAGGGCAATGTGGTTAACCCAGATGAAGTCATCAGCAAGTACGGCGCAGACGCCCTACGCTGCTACGAGCTCTTTATGGGGCCGTTTGACCAGGAGAAGCCCTGGAGCACCACCGGGATCGTTGGTGTGAGGCGCTTCCTTGATAAAGTCTGGCGTCTCTACGAGCTACCAGTCGGGGCTGCAAGTGAGGTGGAGCTTCAGTGCTTGGCTCGACTTACACAGGCGGTGCGCAGCTCAACCGAACTGCACAAGTTTAACACTGCTGTAAGCGCATTGATGGAGGCAGTAAATGCATTTGGGCAGCTTCCAAGCCTTGCACAGGAAACGAGGCGATCACTAGCAATTCTCCTGAGCCCATACGCCCCGCATCTTGCAGAGACACTTTGGGAAGAGCTTGGTATGCAGGGCTTCGTAATGCACGCGCAGTTGCCAGAGGTGCAAGAGGCCTACCTCATCGAAAAAACTGAAACCTATGCGGTTCAGGTGAACGGCAAAGTACGCGGCTCAGTCGAGGTGGCTGCTGGCACACCTGCCGATGTGGTTGTGGCAGCAGCCAGGCAACTGCCAAACGTGGCGCGCCACCTTATCGATAGCCGTGTGGTGAAAGAAATCGTTGTGCCAGGCAAGCTCGTTTCCCTAGTTGCTACACCGTTGCATGAAGTAAACT
>JALHQF010000029.1 GCA_022842085.1 Patescibacteria group bacterium
GGTGCGACATTTACAGGTGAGTCGTTGAAGCCTGTGCCTGAGGGGGTGTTTCCCGGAGGCTTTGGGCATCCTTCGCTTGGCGCGCTACGACACGGCCTGGTGGAACATGAGGCAGGGATCCATCGATACTTGAGCTTCTATGCCGTCCGGCTCATGCACCTTGTGGCCCTGCACCTGCGAAACGCTGCAGCAGAGCGTAACGTCCAGGCACTCCTCAGGGCAGTTTCGTAACCTGATATTGCATACAAATTATTGGTTATGGTATTGACATTTTTGGTATTTCATGCTATAAGCAATGCAAGAAATCCAGCAGAGCGCTGGAGGAGGAAATTGAAAAAATGAAACGAATTCTTGTGGCGCTCTGCGCCATGTTCATCACTTCAGCCCTTGCGTTCGCTGAGGACCCTCAGGGTCAAGTGGTTGGTTCGGGAGAAATGCCCGAAGCCACCGCGCCCTTGGTTCAGACACCGACAACCGAGCCACATAAGCAGGAGCCGGTTCAGGAGGATGCCACTCCGGTTCAGGAGACGCTTTCGGCTCCCGCATCGGGCGACAGCCCGAAGACGGAGCCTGAGGTCCTCGGTCAAAGCGGTACCATGACTATCGTCCGGTATCGCACAGTCAATAACCGCACGGTTGTGCGGCAAGTTGACAACCGGGAGCTGAAGAAGCTGCAGAGCGACTTTGCTGCCTACCAGCGGCAGATCGATAAGCGCTTTGCACTGACAAAAGCGTACGCCGACGCCAAGGCCGATAAGGCCCGAGCGGATGCGAACCGCTACACCGACCAGAAGGCCGGTGAGGCCAACAAGCGGGTGGACGCCCTCGACAAGAAGCTTGAGCCGCGCCTCGCCGCGGTGGAGGAGCAAGGCAACGGCCTCGCTCTCATCCTCGGGGTGCTCGGCATCCTCGGAATCGCAGGGCTGTTTATGGCGGTGCTCGCGCGCCGCTAGAGCACGTGCGGTGCTCTCAATCCGTACCGGATGGCACCGCACTGCCGGGGGCGCCCTACGCAGGAGAAAGAAATGAACGAACTCTACCTCATCCTGGGAGTCCTCGGACTCCTCGCCCTCGTGGGCATCATCGTCATGGCGCTCGGAGCTTCCGATCGCCGCGGGGCAGAAGCCCGCGCCGAGCGCCGTCGTACAGACGACGCAAACGAGGAAGAGCGTCGGCTCCGCCTTCGCACGGAGACCATAGAGGACGACGATCGTCGCCTCAACGTCTTTCGGTCCCTCCTAGAGGATGGCGATGAGGCGGGCCAGTCGAAGCTTCGCCTCTCGGGTACGATCGCTGGCATTCATGCCAGCTCGTCGTCTCGGCCTCCAGGCTGGCCGGCTCGCGGGCCCCAGGGTTCCGCCGGCCCCCAAGGGGAGCCCGGCAAGCCCGGCCCGCAAGGGCCCAAAGGGGACACTGGCCCGGCCGGCCCGGCCGGCAAGGACGGCAAGGACGGGCGTCAGGCGCCCAAAGACGAGAAGCCTCCCAAGTAGGCTCTCACACAACGAACACCCTCTGCTCTGCAGGGGGTGTTTTGCTATTGGTTTCTCGTAGCTTCAAGCGGTACACTGAGTTTACTCCTAGCCTCTCCTCGCCATGCCACCCATCACCACAGAGCGCCTGCTCACTGAAGACCTCTTCACCCTCCTTGGAATGGAGCATCTGCCCGACTCTGAGAAGGCAGACATCTTGGCGAAAGTAGATCAAACCATCAATTTGCGCGTGTACCGTGCCATTACCGAAGAGCTAGAGCAGCAAGATTTAGAGAAGCTCGATCGCATGGAAGCAGCCGAGATCGTGCCCTTTCTGGAGTCTTTGGGATACAACGTTCGGCAAATGATTGCTCAAGAGGCGCTGGCGTACCGCATTGAGCTCTCAAGCCTCTACACCCTCGCTACCCAACCAAGTCCTGCGTAATGGCTGAGGCTCCAAGTGCTGAGAGTAAAAAAGAGGTCTCGGAAACCGAAAAGGTGGTTTCGGCGGACGGCACAACTACGACAACCGAAACGAAAACCACCACAGAAACGAAAGTGAGCGGCACGGTTGAGGCGCCTGCCGGAGCAAAGCCAGAGCCGAAGGGTTTCTGGGAGCGACGCAAGGCTAAGCGCCAAGCCAAGGCAGAAGGACGTGCGCGGGCTGATTCAGCTCGAAGTCCAATTCTTGGGTGGTTTGGTACGTCGGCACGTCAGGTACGAAGGGTGCCGGCCGATGAGCGAGCCCAGGTGATGCTGGATACTCGCATCTGGCTTGAAAACTCCATTCGAGAGCAAAAGCTCAAGGGGCAGCAAGTTTTGGACTACCTCGTAGAACGGCGGGCAAGTATTGCCGAGAACAAGGATCCAGAGTCTGTGCGAAAGCAAGAAGCGCTCGATGCGCTCTATGGTGAGCAGATCGTTAAGAAAGCCAAAGAGGGTGTGGGGTCGCTCAGCATGGAGGAGCGCACCTTTGTGCTCAATGACTTGGTAAATCGGGGCCTCGATTCTGCGTTCTCCGATATCACTGCCAAGGCAAAGGGCTTCGCGAACATGCAGGATGCCCTACGTCTCCTAGATATCAACAATGTGGTTGCAACTGGTGAGGAGGTAGATGGTCAAGCAGGGGTAGTGACCGGCAAGCAGCACCAGCGCAGGTGGCTTGAAACCCTCCCCAAGGGAGTTCGAAGCGTTCTAGAGATGGCAGGTATAGATGGTCATGGCCCGTTGGGTCAGCTTGCTAGCTTCCAAGACCGTCTGCCGCGGTACTGGCGGGAGCGGTGGACCGACCTCAAGCGCGGCGGGGTAGGAGTGGGTATTGCTGGTGTGGCTGCGCTCGTGGCGCCAATTAGCCTGCCGGCAGTCCTCATAGGCGCCGGGGGTGCGCTCGCGTTTCGGGCAGTTTCCGACTACGCCTACCGCGAACGCAAGCAGAAAGCTCAAAGCGAGGCTGGAGTATCGCTCAATCGCCTTGCCTTTAACGAGCTGAGTGAAACGATACTCAAGGCTCGTGAAGAAGCCCTTCGCTACCAGCGGCAGCTACAAACCGACCTGCCAGCAGACAAGCGAGAGGAGCTGCAAGGTCAGACCCTTAATCGCATTGTGGAAACGATGCTCAGGGCACAGACAACGGCGGTTGATGAGTTTAAGCGCATCGAGCGCGTAGGAAAGGTCGTCAACGCAATTTCAGGGGTGGCAGGTGGTATCGCGGCTGGCGCAACCTGGGGAGCGTTCCAGTACCACGAGAAAGTGGCTGCTGCCGCGGAGCTTGCCAAGGAGGGTCTCTGGATGAAGGGTGCTCACCTCGTTAACCTTGATCTCAGTCAAGTTGACCCAGCCCAAATTGGTGCAGAGCGTCTTGCTCAGCTCCAGGCCTACCAGGAGCGGTTTGAGCAAGTGCGCGGCGTGCTTGGTGGGGTAGACCACGCTACAACGGTGGTTGTGAACCCTGATGGAGGCATGAGCGATGGCCACGCGGTGGAGTTCGTGAAGAACGGCTGGCACCGCCTGGTGGACACCCACCAAGATCGCGATCTCAACGAAGTGCTCAGGCTGCTTAGTGAAGGAAAGGGTGGAGAGTTTACCACCTTTGCTGGTGATCCTGGAATGGACTACCACATCGCCGACCACGTAGGCCCCCTTGGCCACCTCCTCAAGCACCACTGGCCAGAGGTCTATGCCGCCCTTGCTCGCGATGCTGTTCTTGGAGGAGGTATTATAGGAGGTCTCATGGGGGTTGGTGGCAGTAGGGTAAAGGGTAAGCGAAGCGACCGGCTTGATCCTGCTGAGGCAACCGCACTCGTTGATGAGCGTTTCTCTATTCGCAGTGCCGAGTACTACAGCCCGGAGGCAACACACCTCCGCGACACACTTGCCGGATGGCGGCACTACTACGGCCTGGATACGGACAAACCGGACCAGGAACAGTTGGCACGTCGCGCCCTTGTCGCGGGCGGAGTGATTGACGTTCGTCTCCATCCAGATGGCTACCTCATTCGTGTTCTCGGCAAGGCCGACGGGAGTAACGTGCAAGAGCGGATCGTGGCGCCAGGAAGCAGTGGCAGTGAAGGTGGTGACGGCGGCTCAGGGGGCGCACCGGCTCCCGAGGTTCCACCAACCGCACCAGACAGCTCTCCAGAAGCTGAAACTCCTCCCGCAGATCCCGAAGAAGCGCACGAGGCACAGGAGGAAACGCCAGAGGAACTGCCTCACTCTGCTCAAGAGCTAGGAGATCCTGCAGGTGATCCTGAGCGAGAAGTTCCCAAGGAATCAGAGGAGGAGCCAGCAGATCTCGAGACGCCCGAAGAGCAGGAGGCTCGTTTACGAGTTGCGTACGCCGACCGGATAGATCGAGTTGCTCAAACCTTCGCCGATGGCAACCAGCCACTCGAGCAGCACGTATGGTTTCGGTCATTCTACCGACCGCCTGGCGGAAAGCGCGGTGAAGGTCAGAGGCAAGAAATTGAAAACCTCAAAACGCTTCGTACTGTTCTGGGTATTGCCTCACCACGCAGAGCGGACTTTGCAAGCGACGCGCACTTCCGTGCCGCTCTTGTGGCTACGGTTGATGAAATCTGGCCAGCACTCGAGCGCTCGACTGACGTTCTCGAGCAGGTTGCCGAGGGTACCACTGGGCGCAAGCGCGAGTTTCTCGATGCGCTGAACGGGTACCTGGCAGCAACCTACGCAGCACTGCTCGACAGCCCTATTTCTAATCTGCACCAGCTACGGGTTGCTATGAGTAAGCAGGTAGATCGGCAGGGTAGCAGTGCGGGGCCAGATACCGTTCCTGTTGGTACGCAGCGCGACCGAGACAGCCTTGCCTCAATGGTTCGTGGTGTTGGCACGGGCCGTATCACGTGGGAGCTCTTTGAAAAAGAGGTGCTCCAAGGCGCGAACGGCGTTGATTGGATCCGAGATGAGCTCGAAAAGCTTACGAAGGCAAATGCACTCCCGAGTATCATTGAGGCCGCGGAGCGAGCCTTGGCCTACCTTAGTGCTGGTTCGAGCTCAGCGTCGCGCGGTATCGACGAGGTGTTTTTAGACGCGTTCACTGCTGCGGATGAGCCAATTCAAGAACCAGAGGTCCAAGCTGAAGAGTCCTACAGCTGGAGGGAGGTTCCGGCAAATCACCAGCTCAACGTTCTCAGTAGGTATGGGAGCAATGCGATTCCAGATGTAACCCGGCCTGGGCTCTTCACCGAGCTTTCGACCAGGTTGCTCGTGGATCCAACGAGTGGTCAAGCCTACAACCCTAGGCTCATTCGCGGCATACTCCAGAGTGAGCAGAAATCTCGAGAGGGAATCTCTCAGGTGCTCGAACTTGACACCCTTGAGCTCCTGATGGGACTAAGTGATGTACTTGAGCAAGCGCTTGAGACTGCGCCGGGGGCCGAAACCCTAGCAGAGGAGTTTTCGCCGGAAGCCTTTGCTGAGGCCTATGAACCCGCAGTTATCGCTTCTGCTCTGCGCTCGATTGCGGCGGCGCTTCGAATTGACGATCAGTACCAGGTTACAAGTACCCGTGCAGCCGACTGTCTCGATGAGGTAGCAGCTATTCTCGCTGCTCGCTCCTAAGGCGTAGTACACTGGTCACATGACCACTCTCCTGGTTACCCTCCCGCGCGTGCAGCGTGAGGAAGATGAACGTCGTGATGCTAAGGAGCTCACGGCGGTGATGGAGGCCATCTACGGAGCGCTTGCTCACAGCGACAGTAAAACCCCACCGACGGTGGCTTTTGAGTTGCGTGCGCAGGAGCACGAGATCTTCTTTAGTGTGGCAGTTCCAGAAGAGCTTCGAGAGAGTTTAGAGCGACAGATCCACGCACAGTACCCAAGTGCTCATTTAGAGCCGGTAAGCTGGGCACCTGTGAGTGACCAGCCGGCAACTCTGAGCGCCGCCCTCGATCTGGCGCGTCCGTTTATCTTTCCTATCCGCACCTACAAGCAGGTAGACCTCGAGACGCTCAATGCCATTGCCTCCGCCCTCTCTAAAGTTGGCGACGGAGTGGCGGCTGTGCAGCTCGTAGTACAGCCCAGTGATAGCAGTGCACAGAAGGCCGTAGAGAAAGCGCTTCAAAATGTGCAGCAGGGAAAAACCTTTGATTCTGGATCTGGCTTCTGGGCCAAGTTCAACTCTGTAGTCAAAGAGGTCAACTCGGCTACTGGTGGCGGTGGGCAAGGTGGTAACCAGAACGAGGCCAAGAACGTGGTAAAAGGCGATGTGCGTCTCACCGCTCTCCAGGAGCAACAAGCCAAGCTCCTCACTGAGAAGGCGAGCAGGCCGCTCCTCAAGGCGCAGGTGCGCTTTGTAGTTGGGGCGAGTAGTGCCGTGGCAGCTGAGAGCCAGCTTCAGGCCATGCTCGCGGCGTACAGCCAGTTTCAAGCTCCAGAAGCCAATCGATTTACCGTTGTGCAGCGCGGCGACCCAGCTGTGCTCATGGCTTACGAGGCACGGGCGTTTGGCAAGCAGCCAACCCTCCAGCTCACCACTGAAGAGCTTACGAGCGTGTTTCACCTCCCTAACCGCCACCTCGATGCCCCCAATGTGCGCTGGCTCTCTGCGCGCAAGCTGGCACCTCCTGTCAACCTGCCAACCAGTGGTACCGCGCTTGGGTATACCGACTACCGCGGCGAGCGCCGGCCGGTGTT
>JALHQF010000030.1 GCA_022842085.1 Patescibacteria group bacterium
GCGTCCGGGGGGAGTTTCGGTGCAACTCTTGGGTCGTGGCTCAGTGCTCACCTGGAAGTCTGGTGAGGTTAGCTACCTAGTTGATGGACAAGGGGTAGCACATGCGCTCGCCCAAGGAGATGAGGCGCTGCCACAAGTAACCGATACCACAGGTCTTGCCGTGCAAACTGGCAAGCCCGTTGCTCCGCAGCGCTTTCTGCGGTTCCTCCAGCAGTGGCAAGCGGCAGCGCAGGCACAAGGATTTCCAGAGCAGCGAGTATACCGAGTAGGGGCTTCAACCCTGCAGGTAGAGGTTGAGGTGCAGCCAGGGGTAACAGCGCTCCTACCAACGAGTGGCTCTGCCGATGTCCTGGCACGCAACATGGCGCGACTGCGTGAAGCCGGTGCTCTCAACGGAGCCACCAACGTAGACCTCCGCGTTGACCGCTGGGCCTTTACGCGGTGATGCGCAGTCCCGAGGCGCTAGTAGCCGAGCTCTTTGCTAAGCGAGGCGTTTCGCCTCGCCACCTACAGCTGCTCAGCCATCCCTCCTGGGAGGAGCTGGCAGATGTCGAGCTACTCGTGGGTATCTCTCCAGCGGCGGATCTCCTTGCTGAGGTAGTACGTCAGAAGTTATTGGTAGTGGTCTTTGGCGATTACGATGCGGATGGGGTGCCGGGCACGGCGCTCATGGTGCGAGTCCTGCGGCGCTGGGGGGTACCTGTGGAGGGTATTATCCCCAAACGCTCCGAAGGGTACGGCCTTACCATGGATGCGGTTTCGCGCATTCTTGCACTTGAGCCTGCCTTGGTGGTGACCGTAGACAACGGCACGGTGGCTGTGGGCGAGGTAGCCGCCCTCATGGAACACTGTCCCGTTATTGTTTGTGACCACCATGAAGCGCATGGCGAACGAGCAGCTGCCACCGTGATCTGTAACCCCAAGCTGCCAGAGAACCAGTCACCTGCTCGGGAGCTCTGCGGAGCAGGGGTGGCGTGGTACCTGCTGGTAGCTACGGCGCGGCGGTTAGGCGAGGACGAAAAGCAGCTGCGTTGGGAGCTCGATTTGGTAGGTCTGGCCACAATTGCGGACATGGTACCCCTTACAGAAGAGAACTGGCTGCTCGCCCGCTACGGGCTCGAGGTTTTGCGGAAGAGTCGCAACGTAGGGTTGCAAGCGCTGGCCGGCGCCGCAGGCAAAGATCTGGCAGCGCTCTCCGCGGGGGATGTTGGTTTTACGCTCGCTCCAAGGCTCAACGCGCCAAGTCGCATGCACGCTGAGGAGCTCGATGGCCGCAATGCACCGCTTGAGCTCCTCACCACGCAGTCTCCTCAAGCGGCAGGTCGCCTGGCGCGCTACCTCTCCCAGCAGAATGAAGCCCGGCAGCGGCTCGTGGAGAGCCACCTAGCAGAAGCCCGCATCCAAGCCGCGCAAGATACGAGCGTAGTGCTCGTGGTGCACCATCCGCACGGCAGTACGGGGGTAATTGGGCTGGTTGCCAGCAGGCTTGCTGAGGAAACCGGCAAGTCGGTGATTGCTCTCGCCCCAGAGGCCGGGGTGGTAAAGGGATCGGTGCGAACCGTAGGTGAGGTGCATGCTCTCGAGCTGCTCCAGCAAGCCGGCAAGCTTCTTGAGCGGTTTGGTGGGCACGCGCGGGCGGCGGGTCTCAGCATGAAGGTAGAGGCCAGTATTCAGCAGTTTCGCGAAGCAGTGCAGCCAGCGCATGCTCCTGAGCCTCTACCAGCAAAGGTAGACATGTCACTCCTCTTGGGTGAAGCGTCACTCGAACTCGTGCAGTTGCTGGAGAGCTTTGCGCCCTGGGGGGTTGGCTTTGCGCGACCGGTGTTTGCAGTATCCGGCACGTTGACAAGAACAAGGCGCGCCGGTGCGCAGGGACAGCATCTGCTCGGGGAGCTACAGGATGGGGGTGTGCGTCGTCGGCTTACCTGGTTCTCGGCACCAGAGCGTGTGCCTGAGGGCCCAATCGATCTGCGTGTACACTTGGAGCACGATGACTGGGGTGGGCGAAATGAGGTCTGTGTGCGGGTGGTGGGGGAGGCGTAGTTGTATACGACACACTACGTGCTACGGTGAGCACGTAGGCGCCTCACATCAACCTCGCCATGCCAGCCGCTCGCCATACTCCCGCCACAGTACGGTTCGTTACCGTGCTTCTCGCACTTCTCCTGCCGCTTGGGCCCACCGCCCAAGCGGTTTTCCTTTCTCCCCCGGAAATCCCACCAAGTTCCCCAGGAGCACTCCCAGTACAGGAAGCGGCCTACCGCATAGATGCACAGCAGGGAACCTTTCCCGCTGATGTAGCCCTTGGTGAGCAGCTTGCGGTTGAGCAGGCACAGCTTCGCGAGGGAAAGCCCCGCAGCGGCCCTGCAGTTGAAATCACAGACCTACGCACGAGTGATACCAAGACCCTGCGCGACGCATCGGGAAAGGTTGAGGTGCGCCAGTACACGACTCCAGTGCACTTTCAGGAAGGTGGAGCGTGGAAGGCGGTTGATACAAGCCTTGAACAGGTAGCGAATGGCACGTGGAGAACCCGGGCAAACAGCTGGGAAACCCAGTTTGGCCCGAGTGCCAAGCAGGGGGTTTCCCTTATCCGTGACGGACAGCGCATTCGGATTCGCCCAAACGCTCCGACTGATGTACTCCCTGAAGTGTCGGGATTGACACCAAACCAAACGATAACGTATCGAAGCGTATGGCCAGGTGTTGACCTGGTCTACCAGGTAACAGGAGCCGAGGTGAAGGAGTACATTATTGTGGCTAACCGCGAGGCAGCCCAGCAAGACTTCACCTTTACCTACGAGGGTACGGCGCTCACTCCAACCGCAGAGGTTGGTCGGTACCGGCTTTCCGGTGCGTTTGCTGGTGCTTTCTTAATGCCGCCAACTGTTTCAAACCAAACGGGTACCATCCAAGAGGGGAGCGTGGCAGTCCGACAGACGGTAAAAGGATCTTCCGTTTCTGTAGCTTTCCAACCGATGTGGCTTGCAAGCGTTCAGGAGGAAGCCTACCCGCTCATCATCGATCCTACTACCTACCTGGCTCCTGTGGAGTACGCCAGCATTAAGAGTGATGGGTATGTCTGCTGGGCCGGAATGGGTTGTGGCAACGCCGTGGGCATGCTTAACACTTCTGCTGGCTGGCGCGCATGGCGACACTTTACCCGTGCCAACTACAGCAGCCTTGCGGGAAAGTACCTTATCGCCGCAGACCTCAACTTTCAGATGGTTCCTCCTGGGCAGGTTTCGTACCGTGGTACACCCGACCTTCGGAACTACTGGGCAAGGGCGGCAACAGCTTGGAGCTTTTGGGGGTGGACCGACAGCTACGGCGTGACAGGGTCCCAGATCGCGGAGAGCGGGTGGATTTCTGTACTCCCTCAGTATCGACACGCCCTATCGGTTGGTGATTACGGCATGGTGCTCGCCATTAACGGTGAAGAGCAGCCAAACTTCGTTACCTACAAGTTCTTCGATCCGTACTACACGTTCACCTCGTTTCTCTACACCAGCTATCCAGTCTCGGCTACACCAAGCGGCCCTGCAAATGGTGCAAAGGTCGTAAGTCTCACACCCGCACTTACAGCCACGGCAGGTAGTGATCCCGACGGCGATGCACTCCTCTACCGCTTTAAGCTGGCCACCGCCGTTGACCATGGCAGCATTGTGTATGTGAGTGGTTGGAATCCCACGCCCTCCTGGACGGTTCCTGATGACCTCCTGGCTGATGGTCGCACCTACCACTGGTTCATTCAAACTTGGGATCAGCAAACGCCGGATCACGCGGTTGCTCCTGCAACTTCGGTAAACAGCGCCTGGCAGAGCTTCACCGTAGACCTTCGCCAGGGCAAGGATGCCACCCAGGCGTACGACACGGTTGGACCAGTGAGCATCGACCTCGCTACAGGAAATCTCACCACTGGCACTGGCTCTCATAGTAGCGCCGCACTTGGTGGAGCGCTCGGCGTTTCTCTGGAGTACAACACGCCTATTCGAGCGCGTGAAGGACTTACAGGAGAGTACTGGAACTGCGCCGTTTCGTTTTGTGGCACGCCAACAACCCCGGCTACCGTAGTGCGCACCGATGCGAAGCTGGACTTCGCGTGGCAGGCTTCAGGTCCCGCCCCTGGCCAGATTGCCAGCGATCTCTTTATCGCCCGTTGGCAGGGATACTTCGTAGCACCAAGCAGTGGAACCTTTGAGTTTGGTGCCGTGGCAGATGACGGGGTACAGATTGTGATCAATAACCAGCTCGTCCTCAACCAGTGGTACTACCAGGCAGGCACACGCTGGGGTTCGGGCATCGCACTGCAAGAGGGTGACGTGGTGCCGGTACACATCAACTTCGTGGAGAACTACGGCAACGCTACGTTCCAGGTACGTGTGCGAGGTGCCGTAAGTGATCAGGTGGTGCCAACGCAGTGGTGGCGTACCGCACCCCGCAGCGTTGTCCAGAAGGGGCTTACCGCGAGCTACTACCACCACAGCGGTGATTACGTGCAGCAGGATCAGAACCTGTTCATGCGTCGCAGCGACCCCACGGTGAGCTTTACCTGGGGTACGGGCGCGCCGGTACCGGGAGGTCCGAGTGACAAATTCCTGGTGCGATGGACGGGCTACTTTACCGCACCAAGTACGGGTACCTACAAGTTTGGTTCGAACAGTGACGATGCAATGGGGGTGAACATTAATGGCATCGATACCGTGCCGTGGCCACGTTCGGGGTACTTCATGCCCGCTACGGGCATATCACTCACTGCAGGACAAACGGTTCCTGTGAACATCTTCTACGGAGAGCACAGCGCTGGCGCCTACGCAGAACTGCGCATCGACGGCCCAGGTTTCAATCCGGCTCAAGCCGTTGGTCCTGGCTACTTCACCACGGGCTCTGATGTGCTGCCTCGTGGCTGGTCACTCAACGTTGATGCTGATGGGAGTATCCCGTACGACTACGCTACGGTGCAAACCAACGGTGTCACGCTGCACGATGCGAGCGGTTCACGCTACGAGTACAAGTGGACAGGCAGCGCGTACACGCCGCCAGTTGATGGGGGAGGAACGCTCGTTCGTAACGCGAATGGTACCCTCACCCTCCAGGATCTGGATGGCCGAACCTACACGTTTGGCTCAGATGGAACATTGAGCTCGATGACGATTCCGCAGGATGCCCTCCGTCCGGCAGCGCTCCAGTACAGCTACGCCGGAACCCCCACGAGGCTGACCCAGGTAACCGATGCCACTGATGCGCAGCGCTGGGCCAAGCTGCACTACGGAGGCGGAAGTCAGTGCGGCACCATCCCGGGCGGGTTTGTATCTCCACCTTCCGGTATGCTCTGTGCGCTTGAAACCTATGATGGGAGCGTAACGCAGTTTCTCTACACGACGGTAGGGGCCAGCGTTGGCCTGGCTCGTGTACTGGCTCCAGGAAACCAGCAGGTTGACTATGGGTACGACAGCAATGGCCTACTCACCCAGGTACGAGACGTTCTAGCAAACGACGCGGTGGCCGCCGGTGTGCGCACCAACGATGCCACGGTTCGAACCGAAGTTGCCTACGACGTGCTCGGAAGGGCGGTAAGTGTTGTAGCTCCCGCCGCCACAGTGGGTGCTGTGCGGCAGCAGGACACCTACCACTACCGTGTAAACCACACCCTCATGCGAGTGGTGGGTAACACGGAGCCGCATGGTTTTTCACGCAAGGTTACGTACGACAGCCTCCTTCGTACCACCGCCGAAACCGACCTGGCAAACCAGACCAGTACCACGGTGTGGGATCCCATCAAGGATCTGGTACTCAAGACGAGCTCTGCACTAGGGCAAACCAGTACGACGATCTACGACGTGGTTGATCGGCCGATTTGGAGCTACGGCCCCGCCCCAGATGCGTGGTTTGGTGCCGATCGTAAGCCTGTCCCGGCTCAGGTAGGTAACGTACCGACCCGCAAGCAGCTCTTTGACGAGAACTTCGGAACACTGGCTGGTACGTACTACCAGGCCACCACCTTTACGCCTGCGGGTGGAACGCAAACGCGCATGCTCAGCGGGGCGCCGCTTGGTCACAGCACGGGCTTGGTGGGTGGTACGCAGCCGCTCAAGAAAACCTGGGGTGGCTCGAGTCCAGCCCCTGGTGTCACGATTTCTAGTAGCGGCTGGGGTGCGCGGTTTACCGGCCTCATCAGCCTGCCTGCTGTGGGAATGTACGAGTTCAACGTTGGCACTGATGATGGCGTCCGCCTGTCAATTGAAGGTCAGACCATTCTCAACGACTGGACAGACGGAGCTTTCCGCTACCGCGCCGCCGCGAAGTTCACTACTACCGAAGCCAACAAGTGGTACCGCATCACGATTGAGTACTACACGAAGAGTGGGAGCGAAGGAGATGCTCGCTTCGAGATGACGATGAATCCGCCAGGGCAGGGACCGATTGAAATTCCGGCGAGTAGCCTCCAGCCGTTCTACAGCCTAGGTACGTCTACGGAGACTCCCGATAGCCACCCGGCTGTTGCCGATGCAACCGTGGTCACCAGCTATGGCGCTCGACCAGAGTTTGGGCTCGCGCAGAGCCTTACGCTCAACCCGGCGGGGAGTAGCTACGTGAGCTCGAGCACCTAC
>JALHQF010000031.1 GCA_022842085.1 Patescibacteria group bacterium
GAGGATCGCAGGGTACACTTGGCGCTTGTAGAACCAGGTGAGGGTTGTGAGAAAAGCCATCGTAGCACCGCGAACAACGGCGGATGAGGCTCCAGTGATAAGGATGATGGCCACACTTGCGAGAAGCGCAATCAGGAGACGTACACGCGGTGGCGCTGGCATGAGCAGCTTGAGCGCCCCAAGTAGGAGCGTTACGTTAGCACCACTCACTGCTACCAGGTGTGCAGTGCCGGTTACCTGCAGGGCTTCTTTGAGGTTCTGGCTCAGGAGCTGGCGACTGCCCAGTACGAGCCCAGCTACGAATGAGCCCTCCGGCTCCGGGAGATTCTGCAGGAGGGGCTTTTCAAGCCTTTGACGTACATGAAGAGGGATGCTGCGCAGGGTCTGCTGTGGCGCTATGGTGCAGTTGGCTCGCGGTAGGTAGGCAACTACGCGGTCGCGTGTAGCCGTAGCGGCCAGAAGCTTAGGGACTGGCTTGCCCGAACCTGTAACTTGTGCGTAGTCTCCTGGCCGTACAGGAGGCCAGATTGGTTGACATGTCGTGCGGATAGTCCCTTGCTGAGTGTGAACCGTAAGCGTAGGGCCGATAGGTTCCTTTACAACGGTACCCACAAAGGTGCCGCTCACCTGAAGCGGCTCAACGTACCTTATTCTGGCGTAGGACCATCCCGCACAAACGAGAGCTGCGCAGAGGGTAAGCTTCCAGGTCCGTAGCAGGGGAAAGGCGCACAGTGCGAGTATCGGCACGAATGCGAGCTGGTAGAGCGCTGCGCCGAGCGGAAGCGACCAGAACACCAGACAGCTTCGGAGGCGTTGCGTCATGAGCTTGTTCTGCGCCTTGCTGCGCAGCGGGGGAACCCTAGTCTTACCTGTGCCCTAAAAAATCCAGGTTCGGTTGACGAAACGTAAAGTCCGCTTTACACTCACAGACGTGACTGACGAAGTACCAACACCTACCCAAGAAGCAACCGACGATCGTTTGGTTCGGGCTCTTGCTGAGCTTGATAACCTCCGGAAGCGCTTCGAGCGCGAACGCGAGCAGCTCCGGCAGTTTGGAGCCGAGGGCCTGATCCGCGATTTGGGTCCCGCTATTGATGCCTTCCGTCGCGCAGGAGATGTTCCTGCAGAGCTTGCGCAGAGTAGCTGGGTGGCAGGCGTGCATGGAGTTCGTCAGCTCATTGAGCAGGTCCTTACGAAGCACGGAGTCACGGTAATCGATCCAGAGCCAGGATCGATGTTTGATGCCAACGAGCATGAGGCAGTGGGTACGGTTGCGGCAGGTGATGATTACCCTGACCAGTCGGTAGTCCAGCTCGCAGGAGTTGGCCTTAAGCTCCACGACCGCGTGCTTGTGCCTGCTCGTGTCCTTGTAGCCGCCTAACCATCTCTTATGCCAGCAATCATTGGTATCGACCTTGGAACTACCAATTCCGTTGTCGCCGTAATGGAGGGGGGAGCCGCTAAGGTAATCCCTTCCGCTGAAGGCGCAAACACTGTCCCATCTATCGTCGCCATTAAGAAAGACGGTGAGCGCGTGGTGGGCACGCCCGCGAAACGTCAGGCCGTCACGAACCCGAAGAACACGGTGAGTTCGGTGAAGCGGTTTATTGGCCGCAAGTTCAATGACCCTGAAACCCAGGAAGATCGCTCACGAGTTGCCTACGATATCGTGAAAGGTCGTGGTGATGGCGTGGCTGTAACCATGGGTGGTAAGGACTATACCCCAGAAGAGGTGTCCGCGTTTACCCTCATGAAGCTGAAGCAAGACGCTGAAGCGTACCTGGGCACAACGGTTACCGAGGCCGTGATTACCGTTCCTGCGTACTTCAACGACGCGCAGCGTCAGGCAACGAAGAACGCCGGAAAGATTGCTGGTCTTGAGGTGAGGCAGATTATCAACGAGCCTACTGCTGCCGCGATTGCCTACGGCCTCGAGCGAAAGCAGGATGAAAAGGTGGTGGTGTACGACCTTGGGGGCGGAACCTTCGATGTTACTGTGCTTGAAATCGCGAAGCACGACGGTGATTCTACCTTTGAAGTATTGGCAACAAACGGAGACACCCACCTTGGTGGTGACGACTTCGACAAGCTGCTCATGGATCACCTCCTCAAGCAGTTTAAGGATGAAGAGGGCATCGACCTCAGTCAGCAAACCGAGGCTATCCAGCGCATCCGCGAGGCTGCCGAGAAAGCAAAGGTTGAGCTCTCATCAAGCCAGCAAACTGAGGTAAACCTACCGTTTATCACGGTGACTACCGATGGCCCGAAGAACCTCATCACTACCATTACCCGCGCTCAGTATGAGCGGCTTGCAGAAGAGCTTGTAGAGCGCACACTTACTCCGGTGAAGAATGCGCTCAAGGATGCCAAGCTCGAGGCAAAGGACATCGATGAGGTAATCCTGGTGGGTGGCCAAACGCGCATGCCTTTGGTGCAGCAGAAGGTTGAGCAGTTCTTTGGCAAGGCGCCAAACCGCTCGGTTAACCCCGATGAAGCTGTTGCACTCGGTGCAGCTATCCAGGGCGGAGTGCTCTCGGGTGACGTGAAAGATCTGCTCTTGCTGGATGTAACTCCGCTCAGTCTTGGCATCGAAACCATGGGCGGCGTGATGACCAAGCTCATCGAGCGCAATACCACGATCCCTACGAAGAAGAGCCAGATTTTTAGCACGGCTGCGGATAACCAGCCCCAGGTGGAGATCCATGTCCTCCAGGGAGAGCGTGAAATGGCTGCGGATAACCGAACGCTCGCGAAGTTTATCCTCGACGGTATTCCGATGGCTCCCCGAGGCGTGCCACAAATTGAGGTGACGTTCGACATTGACGCCAACGGCATTGTGCACGTTGCCGCGCTTGATAAAGGTACGAATAAGGAGCAGAAGGTTACGATCACTGCATCCACGAGCCTTTCTGATGACGAGGTAGAGCAGATGCGCAAAGATGCTGAGGCACACGCTGAAGAGGACAAAAAGCGCAAAGAGCTCGTAGAGGTGCGTAACGACGCTGATAACCTCATCTACACCGCCGAGAAGACGCTGAAAGAGGTGGCAGACAGCAAGAAAGAGGTGCCACAGGAGGATCTGCGGGCGGTAGAAGACGCCGTGGCCGAGCTGAAGGATGTGCATACAAGTGACGAAGCTGAGAAAATCAAAGAGAAGCTCACGTCGCTCATGGAGAAGCTGCAGAAGGTTGGGGCTGCGCTCTACCAGCAAGGAGCTGAAGCTGCACCAGTGCCAGAAGAAGACAAGAAGGAGGAGTAAGTGGACTACTACGAGCTCCTCGGAGTTGCCCGCGGGGCGAGTGCCGACGACATCAAGAAGGCATTCCGACGCAAAGCGCACAAGCTCCACCCTGATAAGGGTGGAGACGCTGAGGAGTTCAAGAAGGTAAACGAGGCATACCGGGTACTCTCCGACCCGGAGCTGAAGGCGCGTTACGACCAGTTTGGCTCGGCTGAGCCGCAGTTTGGAGGCTATGGTGGCTACCAGGGCGGCGGTTTCGATTTCAACCAAGCAGGCTTCGGTGGCTTTGGAGACATCTTTGGCGATCTCTTCGGGGCCGCACTTGCCAACATTCAAGCTGAAGTCCAGATCTCGATTCCTCAAGCAGTACTTGGTGACAAGATTGATTTACGCGTAGGAAGCGAAAAGGTGCAGCTCGACATCCCAGCTGGATGCCAAGACGGTCAACAGGTGGTATTTCGTGGCAAAGGTAAGCCGTACCGGAATGGACGAGGAGACCTGACGATTATCCTGCGCGTGGTTGTTCCTCGCCGGCTCTCACGCAAAGAGAAAGACCTCTATGAAGAGCTGCGCAACCTCCAATCATGATGGATCCGGATAAGCCTACAGGTGCTCCACTTCGCTTCGTAACTCAGCACCTAAAAGGCTACTGGGGCCTTACGATCGTTGCACTTCTTGCGCTCGTAGCGGCTCGAGTTGCCTCCGTATTCGAGCCTATTTGGCTCGGTCGCATTGTTGATGCGCTGGGTCCTGCGGGCGGTGGAGTTTCGCTTGCACTCAGTGCGCTCCTCACGCTGGCACTCTTCCGACTAGGTATGTTGGCGGGCGACTTCGTGCGCGATGCGCTCTTTGCCAAGGTCCAGATGGGTGTGGCGCGTAGCATGTCTCGCCAGGTGTTTGGACACCTGATGCGTCTTCCGGTTTCCTTCCATAACGATCAGCGCTTGGGTGCAGTAGCCCAGCGCATAACCCGCGCGAGCCGTTCGGTAACCTTCCTCCTCGACATGCTGGTTATCAGCATGCTCCCAACGCTCATCGAGCTCATTGCAACGGCGATTATCCTCACCAACCAGTTTGGTGCCCGCTACGCAGTAGCGATCGTTGGCACGATCGTGCTCTACGTGGGCTTTATGATTGTTGCCACAGAGTGGCGTCAGCGTTGGCGCATGAAGGCCATTGTGTCGGACGAAGCAGTTGGGGCGCAGGAGGTCACATCACTTGGTGCCGTAGACGTTGTGAAGTTGTTCCATGCCGAAGAGCAGCAGATTGCGGCCTATGAGCCGCTCATTGCCGAGCGCGAGGTGGCAAATGTCAGGAGCAACCAGCTCTACAGCCTGGTTGAAGCAGGACAAACCCTGATCATGATTGGGGGAAGCGTACTCGTGCTCTGGATGGCAATTCAGCAGTCGGCCGCAGGCGACCTCACCACCGGAGACCTTGTGGCGCTCTCAAGCTACATCGTGCGGATTGCTGCTCCACTTGGTTTCATGGGTGCCATTTACCGTATGCTCAAGGATGGGCTGACCGACCTAGCTGGTGCCGACGAACTGGTTCGGCAGCCCCTGAGCATTACCGACCCCGAAAAACCGGTAACCATCAACGATCCAAAAGGGGCTGTAGCGTTTGAGAAGGTTGCGTTCCGCTACGACGAACGTGAAATTCTCAATAACCTCAACCTTGAAATTGCCCCAGGAGAGCGCGTTGCCTTTGTTGGTGGTTCTGGTGCAGGCAAGAGTACCGTGCTCAAGCTGCTCTTCCGCCTCTACCACCCAACAAAGGGTACCGTTTCAATTGACGGAACTTCAGTTGCCGATCTCTCCGCAGAGCAGCTTCGGCACCTGCTCGCCGTTGTTCCACAGGACCCAGTGCTCTTCCATGGCACGATTGCTGAAAACATCCGTTTCGGTGATCCACAGGCAACGGATGCACAGGTTGCAAAGGCGGCTTCCATTGCCCAGCTCGACGATCTTCTGAGCCGTTTGCCAGATGGCTTGCAAACCATTGTCGGGGAGCGTGGCGTGAAGCTTTCGGGCGGTGAGCGTCAACGGGTAGCCATTGCGCGCGCCGTTGTACGTGAACCACGAATCCTCGTTTTCGACGAAGCTACCAGCAGTCTAGATACCCACACCGAGCAAGAGATTCTCAAGGCCCTTGATCTTGCAGCAGAAGGACGAACGACTCTTGCGGTGGCGCATCGTCTCTCAACGGTAGTAAAGAGCGACCGGATTTTCGTGCTCGAGAAGGGGACAGTTGCAGAGGTTGGGAGCCATACGGAGCTTCTGAAGAAGGACGGGAAGTACGCTGCACTCTGGAATGCCCAGCAGGCAGGTGCAGACAAGGCGCTAGAAGGGTAGGATACAGGCGTGACGATCTCGCCTCTCGACCTTGTTCTCCTTGGCACAGCCGGAACGCTGGCAGCCTTTGGGGGGCTTCTCAAGCGGCATGTACCAGTTACGCTCCTCCTTGGAGTGCCACTGGGGTACCTTACCGCCACCGTTTGGGGGCCTAGGGTAGCAGCACTGCTTGGAAACTGGTCGTATGTAGATGGGCAACCACCGCTCCAGCCGCTCACGGAGGTGGCTGGCGGGCAGATTGCCGTGCTTGTACTGGTTACCGTACTCGTTGGCTCCTTTGCCAAGCTCGGTGGTAGGCGTGGTCGCTATGGCGTTCCTGAAGTAGTGATTGCGAGCCTGCTCGTAGTGGTTCTCCTGGCAGTCCTCTCACTCACCTTCCTCGAACCAGCTGCGCGTGAAGTGTGGTTTGCACGGTCTGCTGCCCTCAGCGCGCTTTTTGAGCAACGTGCCTGGGTGCTTGCGTTGCCGGTGTTTCACCTTGTGATCTTTGGTCTACTCGGCAGCTCCGACGAACGGTAAGCATAAACGGAAAAGACCCCGCTCTGAGAGCGGGATCTAGTTTGGGACGTTCACGCGAGGCCGACCGGGGCCCTTCCTTGGATAGTGGTCCGTAGGGGCCACCGGTTGCGGCAAGCCGCTGCTGGTTCCGGGCGCGGCGGTGGGTCTTGCTCGGCTGGCGTCCGAGCGTTGGGAAAAATCTCGAGGAGAGGGATGCAGAGGTGCGTCTTCTGTCTACTTAGCGAATAACACTGCTTTCGGCAAATTGGATCGCCAGAGATGGCGCCAGTCCAT
>JALHQF010000032.1 GCA_022842085.1 Patescibacteria group bacterium
CCTCCTTGCAGTAGCCGCCTGTGCGATTACGCTCTACAACCCGCTCATCCCAGCTCATGATGGTAGCTTTCAGTTTTCATTTGCGGCATTCAGTGCACTCCTCTTCCTTACACCACTCTTCACGGCCCACCTTCTGCCGCGACTCAACTGGGCACCAGAGCTCCTTCGAAACCATTTCTTGGAAACACTTGCAGCAACGATTGGCACCTTACCAGTGAGCTACTGGAAGTCTGGGAGTATCTCCCCTTTGGGCCTTCTGGTTAATCCACTCGTGCTCTGGCTAGTCCCTGTAGTCACGCTAGGTGGGGCACTCCTCATGATTCTCGGCAACCTGCCACTTGTCGGAGTCGTACTTGGCTTCCTGCTTGTTCTCCCGGCACGATTCATCCTACGGACCATCACGATCTTCTCATGAGGCTCTTCGCAGTCCTCTCAGCCCTCTCGCTCATTGCGCTCGGTACTTCACGGATACTTGCCTCAGATGAGCCGCGGGTAGTTGTCCTGAGTGTCGGTCAAGGAGCAGCTGTCTTGCTGCAAGCCGGATCAACGCAGATTCTCTACGACACCGGGCCAGATGGCACCGTACTCGAAGCCCTCAACCGACACGTACCAGCCTGGGATCACAACCTCGAACTCCTGATTCTTTCGCACCTCCACACCGATCACATCGGCGGAGCAGATGAGGTGCTCGGGCGATACACGGTAAACGAAACCTGGTGGAACGGAGCACTTGAAACAAACGTGGCGACGAAGGCTTTTCTCAGCGTGATGGGAGCAGCCTCCACGCCAACCCTTGGCGACACTGCATCGATTGGCCCCTTCAAGCTAGAGGTACTCCATCCGCCAGAGTCCGTAGCCAACATGCAGCTTACGCACGCCCATGATGGCACCCTGGTACTGCGCGCAACTGCCGCCAGCAAGTCCGTACTCCTGACAGGCGACCTTGAAACTTCACACCTTCGCGCGCTCACGCGCGACTGCGACGCACCCTGTCCAAAGCTCAAAGCCGATGTACTCATGCTCTCTCACCACGGCTCACGAAACGCAACGAGCGCCAAGCTGCTTGATGCGGTAGAGCCAGCTCTCGCGTTCGTGTGCGTGGGCAAGCGCAACCGCTAC
Organism: Patescibacteria group bacterium; assembly: GCA_022842085.1. Lineage (GTDB taxonomy): Bacteria > Patescibacteriota > UBA1384 > CAILIB01 > CAILIB01 > JALHQF01. Next base: position 1,120 of record JALHQF010000032.1, read on the forward strand.
CATCACCCTCACCAAGAGACACTCGAACTTATCGAGAAATACCAGATTCCGCTGCACCGCACCGATCTTCACGGGGATCTAGTAGTAGTATTTAGACCTTCGGGAATCGCTTGGCAGCGGAGTACTGGTCCGCCGCTGTAAGGGCTACGGCGAGTGCATCAGCGGCATCATCGGGCTTGGGAAGCTCCGGAAGTCGTAAGAGCAACTGTGCCATTTTCTGCACCTGTGCCTTATCAGCCTTTCCGTTCCCAGTGAGCCCCTGCTTCACCTGCTGCGGGGTAAACTCGAGAGCTGAAATACGGTACTTCTCGAGTTGGTAAAGAATAAGGCCACGTGCCTGACTCACAGTCATAGCAGTCCGCACGTTCTTGCTAAAGAAAAGCCGCTCAACGCCAGCAAGCTCCGGTGAGTACTCAGCAAATAGCTGCTCAAGACCTGATCCCAGCGCTACCAGCCGCTGGCCGTCTGTAAGCGACATATCAGTTTCGAGTACGCCGTATCCAAGTGCTTTTGGGCTAGAGCCAGATGTATCAAGCACTCCCCAGCCAAGGCGCGCGGTTCCGGGGTCAAGGCCTAGAACAATCACTCGGCAAGGTTGGTGTATACCGCGGTAACGTCGTCGTAGTCTTCCAGCGCGCTTACAAGCGTGACTACTACCTCCATGTCTGCATCAGTTACTTCAATCGGACTACGGGCAACGTACTCAGGTCCCGCCGACTCAATCCCGCAACCACTTGCCTCAAGCGCTTCTCGAAGTGAGTTGAGATCCGCCAACTCCGCATAGGCGACGCCATACCCATCTCCAAGCTGGTAGTCGGAGGCTCCACCCTCAATGCAAGCTTCCTCGAAGCCTAGCTCCTGAGCAGGGCTGACAGCACATCGCACAACACCCTGTTGGGTAAACTGGTAGGCAACCCCACCCCCCTCGGCAAAGCGACCACCGTTCTTGGAAAAGAGTAATCGAATGTCGGCAGAAGAGCGGTTGCGATTATCGGTGAGCACCCCCACCAAGATCGCCACGTTTCCCGGGCCAAATCCCTCGTAGAGCAGCTCTTCCGTCGCACTCCCCCCCAGCTCTCCGGTACCACGCTTAATTGCTCGCTCGATATTATCCTTCGGCATGTTGGCTGCCCGCGCACGGTCTACCGCCATGCGCAGCATGGGATTCATACCTGGGTCACCCCCACCTCGCTTCGCCGCTACCGAAACGTCATTCGCTAATCGCGTAAACGTACTCGCGCGCTTTGCATCGGCCGCGCCTTTCTTGTGCTTAATGCTCGCCCACTTACTGTGTCCGGACATCGCTCGCTAGTTAGAACCGCTCTCTACAGGTGGAGTATCCCCGCCAGTTGCTGGGCGAACCTTGGTGCCCACAAGAAACTGTGCAGGCCAGTTACGGTAGTTGCTCGTAAAGGTTTGCCTGTGCACCACCTCCCCGCCGCGACGTACCACGTAGGTCACACTCGTACGAGCACCATCATGGGCAGTTTCTAGCTGCTGACGCTCGCCTTCAAACAGCGCGTCAGTGAAGGTTTCAATCGGTGGACCCGCGGGGGTTGTGCTCAGAATCCTTGCTGCGGGCACTTCGGAAACCCGCCCATCGCTGGTGCCAAACAGCTCATAGGTGATCTTCGAGCCAACAATGCTCGACTGTACGAATATGTGTCCTGGAGTATCGTTACGCCACTTCAGATCCTTGCCAGGGTAGTAGATTGTCGCATCTAAGCCTGGTCCTACCCCTCGCTCGTAGAACCCAACGCGGTACGAATGGTTGTGCCGCTCAGTAATGGGGAGGCCGGCATTGAGGGCGGCGCGGAACACGGTTGTTGATACCTGACAGAGGCCCCCTCCGTACTCAGGAAGTGTGCGATTCCCCTTAATGACCAGCCCTTCGCGGTAGCCACGGGCAGCAGTCACCTCTCCTAAAAACGTACCGAAGGCAAACTCCTCACCAGGTGCGATGAGTGCCCGTGTTACGTACCCGGCACCGGTAGCAATGTTGTGCGAGCGTGAAGCGGAGCTTCCCGAGTAGTCGGTGGTTGCAACACCAATTCGCGCAGTAAGTCCAAGGCTTTCCAGCGTGTCCGTCCTCACCACCGGAGGCACAGGTCCGCCAACCAGTCGCACCAGGCGCTCACTTGAAACGGCGAGGTGCTGCTCGAGCGCTAGAATTGAAGCGTTCGTGTCAACGGCAAAGCCAGGCGTACCCTCACCTCGCACTACAACCTTCGAATCCTGGAGCGCCAGCCCTGGTGATATCGGTGCCTTTGTAAGGCTACTCGCAAGGCTCTCAATCCCAAGCTTTGCAACTTCATCTTTGAGGCTAATACGAAGCTCGCCGCTCTCTGCTTCGGTCGTCAACCAGCTTGCGAACGTTGATGCAGGCACAGGAATTTGCGTGCCGTTGAAGCTGAGAACCCAGTCTCCGGAAACCAGCTCTGTCGCTTTTGGAAGGAGATTTTCGGCCGCTCGCGTTGGCACCGTTGGTTGAGAGGTGAGCAGGGAGACGGTTACTGGCCCATCACTTGCCAAGGCGCTCGCAACGCTCGCCATGAGCGCGACTTCATCTACTGCAAGACCCGAAGTGCCGGGTTGTACTCGTGCCGCTCCTGGCTCAAACAGAATGGCGGTTTCTCGGTATGGAACGCTCACTTTACTCAGCACGGCTGCATCTAGAGTAGCGACATCGACTGGCGGCTGGATGTTTGCCGAAACACTCACACCCTCTACAAGTGCTCTATACGGAGCAACAAATCGCTCCCACCAGGCACCGCCTTGCTGCTTCGTAAACTCGCTCTGTAATGGGCCTTGCCAATCAACCTGGTATCCGGTTTCTGCAATACTCACCTGCCACGACGTACCATCAGTTGCGGTAAAGGTGCGCGGACTGGTAACGAGCGCAGACACGCGCTCTGCCACACGCTCACGCGCTTGCTCTTCGGTAAGTCCTGCCACAGAAATACCAGCCACCTCACTGCGGGGGCCAAACCTGCCGGCGTACGCGATACCAGGGGCAACGATGAGCAAGAGCCCGCCTACGAGCGCAAGATGCCATGCGCGCACACGACGCTTCGGATGCTCCTTTTCGGGAGCAGGAGGAGCAACCTCTACTTCCGCTTCAGGGAGTGTTTGCTTCTTGCGTGCCATCGAGTGGGGAGAGAACTTGGGTAAGGAGGGTTCGGGCGAGGTCGTCACGCTCTAGGGCGGCTTCCTCTTCAGGCTGTACGGTTACTGTGACCCTACCATGTTCGGTGAACCTCTGACGAGCCTGTGGATGGGAAACACGTAGCTCTTGTCCGTCGTCGGTGCGCACGGTGAACTGCTCTGCAGCGACCGAAACAACTTCACCAGAAAGAGAAGCCCTCATTGCAGCATCTTCTCTAGTGCCTTGAGCTCTCGGAGTGCGCGGCGAATTCCGGCCATAGACCGAAACCTTGAGTCAGCATCGTTAAACCACTCAACCGGCACCTCCTTAATGCGGTAACCGGCCTTGCGCGCGCGAGCCAAGAGCTCAACGTCAAAGAGCCAGCCTGTGGTTTGCAGTTGTCCAAACAGCTCTTCAGCAACATCGCCACGAAAGAGCTTAAAACCGCACTGGGTATCTACGATTCCAGGGGTGAGTCGGTGCTGTAGCACCTGGTTACCTAAGCGTGAGAGGAGCCGTCGGTACCAAGGCTGCGCACGCTTGATCGTGCTTGAAGGTAGGTAGCGAGAACCAATGATAATCTCTGCTGCCTCGTGCTCATCCCACAGGAGATCAAACTCAGCAATCGGCGTAGCGTTGTCCGCATCGGTAAAGAGGCGCCACTTTCCCTTTGCTGCAAGCATCCCTGTGCGCACTGCGGCACCTTTCCCCTGGTTTTTCTCGTGGCGAATGTAGCGAAACATCGCCCAGTCATGCACGTAACGCTCAATGGCCGCCGGCATATCATCGGGCGAACCGTCATCAACAACGATCACTTCGTACTTCAGTCCCTCATCAGCACCAAATTCAGCAAAGAAGCTGCGGATACGTGCCAGGGTGTTTGGCAGCCGAGCAGACTCTCGGTAGGCAGGAATAATCACCGAGATATCCGGCTGCGTAGACATAGGGCTAGGCTAGCAGCTCTGAGAGTGCAGTGATACCTTCGGCACATGTCAAACCCCACGCTCTCAGTTGCAATCTGCACGTACGGAAGGCATGAGGTTTTAGTACAAACCCTTGAATCACTCTTAAAATGCACAGGCGCAGAATCTACCGAGATTCTCGTTATTGACCAAACACCAGAGCACCCCACCGCAGTTTCCGCTTACTTAGAACAGGCTCATGGTTTCCACTACTACCAGGTTCAGCCCCCTGGCATCGCACGGGCTCGTGGATTTGCGGCAGAGAAAGCAACGGGAGACATTCTGATCTACATTGACGATGACGTTACGCCAGACACAGACTTTCTGCTTGCCCACCTCTCCGCTCATGTAGATACTTCGGTTGGTGTAGTGGCGGGCCGAGTAACTGTTCCTGGAGAAATGCCTCGCCGAGGCCGCGTAGGCGTTATCAACTTTTTCGGGAAGTTTAGTGCTAACTTTACCTCACCACACCCGCAGGACGTGCAGGACGCGATCGGATGCAACTTTTCGGTGAAGCGAAACCTGCTCTTCCAAACAGGAAATCCTTGGGTTGAACCTGGCTACTCTACGCCCCCGGCGCTACGAGAAGATTCCGATATTGTTACAAGGATCCGAGAACTCGGGTATCGAGTACGGTACGAGCCAAGCGCACACCTTGCTCACCACGTTCACCCAAAGGGAGGTAATCGTCGCAGCTCAGACCGCAGGGCCTTCTACTTTCAGCTCTTCCACGATGAGTTTCTCTTCTACGGAAAGCATCTTCCAGCTTGGAGAATTGGATTCGCCGTACTTGGGATGGCTCGGCCGTTTCTTGCAGCATGGATTTGGTACGGAAAGGGCAACCCAAGCTGGCTTGTAACCTGTACGCAAGGCCTGCGTGCCGGGCTGCGTGACGCAGCGGCCTCTCCTGCACGAGTTTCGAATCCTAAGCGGTTTCCGGTGTTCTAGTTGTACTGGATAACTCGACACCCTGCCGGCTGATTTTCCGGAACCACGTATTGACCCGGAGCAAGCTCGAGACGGCGTCCAATCCCATACATGCCTATCTTTCGATCTCTCTCAAGAAGAATCCTAT
>JALHQF010000033.1 GCA_022842085.1 Patescibacteria group bacterium
TCAAGCTCTGGATGCCGTACTGGATGGCCTTTATCGGTACTGAGTACGGGCTCCACGAGCTACCAGAGTGGCCGAATGGATACAAAGAGGGGCAAAACCACCTCGGTCGCCCTGTTTCCCACGGATGTATTCGACTTGGGGTGGGTGATGCGGCTGAGCTCTACGCCTGGACAGATGTCGGCACTCCGGTAGTGATTGAGCCGTAGCTCACTTACCCCAATCTACACCGGCTTGCTGGCCAGTAATGTAGGCGTAGGCTGTGAGTGCCGCTGCCGCGCCTTCTCCGGCTGAAATTACCGCCTGCTTAAACGGGCTGTCCGTAATATCGCCAGCAGCAAAGATGCCTGGCTCCGAGGTTTCCATCTTCTTGTTAGTAACCACTTGATTGAGCCGATCAAGCTCGACCTTGCCCTTTACCAGCTCGGTTTGCACAACAAAGCCGATCTCAACGAAGATGCCGTGTACTTCAATCAAGCGCTCACCCTCAGGGGTGGTTACCGCGAGGTGCGTCACCTTGCTACCGTCGCCTTGTACCTCTTTTGAAACTGCCGAGAGCACGAGCTCAACGTTAGGAGTATTCTTGAGCTCATCAATGAGTACCTGCTCAGCACGGAACTCGTCGCGACGGTGTACCAGGTAGACTTTTTCAGATGTGCGAGCAAGGATCAGCGCGCCTTCAACTGCACTGTTACCACCACCTACTACGGCCGCCACCTTCTTACGAAACAGGGGCGCATCGCAGGTTACGCAGTAGGAAACACCCTTTCCTGCGTACTCCCATTCGCCCGGAACATCGAGGCTGCGAGGTGTTTTGCCGTAGGCAAGGAGGATGGCTTTGGCCGAAATACTGGTGCCATCGCGCAGAGAAACCGTGAAGTCGCGCTCGCCATTCTTGGTGAACTCAGACACTTCGGTGCCAACACGCACCTCGGCACCCCACTCCAGAGCTTGCACGTACATTTGGGAAGCAAGATCGGGCCCAGTAATCATGGCGATTGCCGGGTAGTTCTCTACCGTGGGGGTTGTGGCGATCTGGCCACCAATATCCTTTGTGAGCACCACTGTCTTGAGGGCACGCCTGGCGGCGTACGTTGCGGCAGCTAGGCCTGCGCAGGCGCCACCAACAATTGCGAGGTCGTACTGTTGAGCCATAGAGCCCTAGTGTGCCAGGAGGCATTGCGGGTGTACACTAGTTGCATGCAACGAAAGGGGCTTACGCTTGTCGAAATTAGTGTTGTTGTAGCTCTCATCGGGCTACTGAGTAGCATTGTGTACGTCAGTCACCGTGGTCGTTTGGCACGATCCCGTCTTGCCAAGGTGGAGGCACACCTGGCAACCGCCTCTACCGCACTCTTTCAGTTTGCCGCTGATAATGGGTACGTCTACCCACCGGATACGAGTCGAGCACTACCAACCGGTCTCGAGCCCTACCTAAGCAATACCAACTTTACTACAGAGAGAATTTTCCCCTTCGGTGTGTTTGATTACGACAACTGGACGATTGGCGGTCAGAAAGTGTACCAGGTGAGCTACCGCCTCTGCAGCCTCTCCGATCCTGATAGCAGGTGCAGTGACCCCGTGCTCTTTCCTGATTTCGTAAAGAACAGCGCCATCTACTACTGCATTTCTGGTAACTGTGTTCCCCATGAATCAAGCCCAAACGTGCCGGCCTACTGCGTTACATGTCCCGAAGGGCAGAAGAACAAGAACCGAGCCCCTCAGCACTGGATCTAACTATGTTGAAACGCGCATTCACCCTCATTGAGCTCCTCGTTACCATGGCCGTGGTGTCCTTTATTGCGGCCTTTGCCGTTCCCAGTTTCCAGGTAATTCTCTCTCAGCTTCAATTGAACTCCGCAACTGACGCAACGGCCGACCTCATCCGGCTAGCGCAACAGCGCACGGTTACTGAGCAGGTGAGCTACGGGGTTACCTTTGCAATAGGTAGCAGTACCGTTACGCTCTTTCGCTACAATACGCCACCCACAGCGAACACTACGATTGAAACCTACACGCTTCCAACCAACATCTCAATCACCGATCTCACGGTTAACTCGGCAGATGCACTCAGTTGGTCGGTTCGGTTTACTGCATCTGGCGCACCGTTCGGAAGTGACAGTGGAGACATTATTCTTACCGACACGATTCGCGGGGTAAGTCGTACGATTCAGGTTCGGCCATCTGGTAGCGTGCTGGCCCTTGGGGGAGCGAGTCCATCGCCAATCCCAAGTGCGATTGCGTCACCATGTCCAACGCCGCTTCCTTCTCCAATTCCGTCGCCAATACCAAGTCCCGTACCGTCACCGGTACCAAGTGCCGCTTTGAGCCCTCTTCCTCCACCAGCTGAAGAAATTGCGGAAGAAGCTGGATTTGGGTTGGTTTCCCAGGAGCTTTCCGGTGTTCGAGTAGAGGGAGGTCCGAGCCCGAGTCCGAGCCCCGTGGTTACCGGTCCTCCATGTGCGGCCACGCCGGTGCCAACTCCTATCGCAAGTCCGTCGCCATCGCCCGTTCCCTCCCCAATCCCTAGTCCGGTGCCTTCTCCAAGCCTCACCGCGCCAAGGCCTGTTGCTCCACGCTAATGCGACGCGGATTCACCTTCGTTGAAGTTCTTCTAGCACTTGTGCTCTTCCTTGTGGGCATGTTGTCTGCCTTACAGGTGATTCCGGCAAATCGCGATCAGCTTACGCAGAGCGCCGAGCGCACCCAGGCGGTTTTCCTGGCCCAGGAGGCAATGGAAACCATCTTGGGAGATTTGGGTCACCAGAACGATTTTAATGTCTACAAAGCAGAGGCAGATGCGCAGAGTGCTACGGTTGCGAATAGTGGTACAGCTGCGGCAACCTGGACCCTCGTGCAGGGGCAGGCCTACCAGCAGGAGGATCCGTTTAGCCGATACAGAGTAGAGCGGCTCTTCCACTACGTAGCTATGTCAAACCTAGCTCCAGTGGCTACCCAAGGGACAAATAACCCCATGCGCATTCTCGTACGGGTTACCTGGCTCTGGCGCGGTCAGCCGCAAACCTTCACCCTTCAGAGTATCCACATCTACCAGTGATGCGTCGTCCAGCCGTTACCCTCGTTGAAGTGCTTGTTGCCGTGGCGATAGGAGCGATGATTACGGCAATTTCCGTGCAGATTTATGGACAGCTTCGTGTGGCAATTGCACGCGACCAGGGGAAAAACGACGTCGTACAGAATGCACGTGTAGCTCTCGACCGTTTAGCGCGCGACCTGCGTCAGGCAAACGAGTTTGTAACGGTCATGCCTGCCGCCTACCTGGCGGGCGATCCACCGGAGTTCGAGTTTGAAGATGGACACGCCGACGACCTTACCTACCGTCGCTACTACATCGATGGGAGTACGCTGAAGGTGGATACCAAGCAGTACACGTTCTCAACCGCGCCCAATACACGTGTGCGGTGGAACGTGGTAAATGGCTCCGGGCAGCGCCCTACGGCAACGGTGCTCAGTACGCTCGATGTGGCTGATGGCGTGTACGCTGTAGAAATGTACGGCACAAATGCTGAGGTAACGATTATCGTTACCACCCGCAACCTAGATGGTCAGGAGTTTAAGCTCCGCACCCGCGCCTACGCACGTAACCGCTAAGCCATGCGAAACCACCTCAAACGCGCCTTCGTACTGCCAACGGTTCTCGTGCTCCTCGCTGTTGCGGTATTTGCAACCGGAGCACTCGTTACCGTTTCCCTTATTGAAGGGCGAGTTTCCGTTTCTCAAGCCGATAGTGTTACCGCGTACTACACCGCCGAAGCTGGCGCCAGGCATGCGCTGCAGCGGCTCAATACCACTCCTGCGCTACTTACGAAGCTCTCAGCGGGCACGTTGGGACCAAGTGATTCGTACACTATCACCACTCCTACTGGTGCGGGTACAGAGTTTACGGTCGATTACACCTCTACTTCGGCAAACAACGCCGAGATCCTCGTTTCAGCAGAGCTGGATACGGGTAAGTACGTGGCTGAGCGAGTCTTGCGACTCACCGTGTACTACCTGAGCTCAAGCACAAACCCCCTTACCGACGTAGGCTTACTCGCTGGCGGTGCGATAAATATGAACAATGGTTCTGGGGCGATCCGGATTATCGGTGGGGACCTCTTCTCTAACCAGAGCATTGCGCTAAGCAGCACGACGCTCACACTTGATAGCACCGAGTTCATCCGCACTGTTGGTACGTACACTGCGAACGGATCCACTGTTACTTCCGGCGGTATCCGGGCGAGCAATTACCCTCCCGCCCCAACTGCTATTGGCATTGGTTCGTACCAGTTTGGAAACTACAGTGGCAACGGCCAGCCACACTGCTCGTGGAACCAGTTTGCTGGGGTAAGTGGGGTACTCTACTGCCACCCCAACAACTTTACAAGTTTGATTAACGACTTCTTTAGCCGGAACCCTTCGTCTACCACGATGGATTTTAATGCCACTACCGTAGTACTCACTGGAAGCGGCGTCGTGAGTGTTCCAACTGGCAGAACAGTTGAGATGGGGCACTTGGTGGTGCGGGGAAACCTTACGATAGAAAACCCGGTGCAGTGTAGCCGTGTGCGTGGCCGAACTACCTGTGCTCAGGTTCCATCTGGAACTCTGCGGGTGGATGAACGAACCGTTCCTACGCCAAACCACAGCGGCATCTTTGTGGAGGGCAGCTGTAGCATGACTGGTGGTGTGGTGGTGGTGTACGGAGTACTCTACTGCACTGGAAACACGAATCTCTCAGTACCCTCAGGAAGCTCTCTTACCGTTACCGGCGGTGTGCTCTCAACCCAGGCCGCAACACTGTCAAACGCGGGCACGCTTCAGGTTACGTACGATCTCACAGCCATTAATACGAGCGGTGTACCAACTACGACAAACGTCGGTGTGGCGGTCGTGACGTACTGGGAAGAAGAATACTAATCGGGCAAATGCAAGTCGTCCTCGCCTTAGGCTGCGGAGTTTGCAATTGCTTCGATTAGTGCGTAACTGTCCTCGGACTGCATCCTGCGGAAGGGCTAGCGTTTTCGTCCAAGCTCTTTGAGCGCCCAGCTGAGCTGAGTTTCTAGTGTTCCTTCCGGCGCAGCTTGTACCAGCGAATCGGTCTCACTTGGCCTGTAGCCGAGATCCTGCAGAGCAGCGGCAAGGGGAGAGCTTGGAGTGCTATCGAAGCTAATCTTGCCCCGAAGCTCTAAGAGGATTTTTTGAGCCACTTTTGGCCCTATGCCAGGAGCGCGTTTCAGTACACTCAGATCACCCGTATCAATTGCCGCAGTAAGCGCTTCGGGTGCACTACTTGCTAAGAGAGCCAAGCCTGCCCGGGGCCCAACCCCGTTTACCCCAATGAGCCGCTCAAAGAGGCTGAGCTCCTCGAGTGTGCGAAATCCGAATAGCTCCTCGGCTCCTTCACGAATGTGGTGGTGGAGGTACACTTCTACGTCTGTGCTGCGCGCAGGCTGCCAACCCCCAGTGCGTACCCAGTACCCAGTGTGGCCAGTTCGAATCAGAATGCGATCTCCTAGCTGCGCTGCAACCGTGCCAGCGAGGAAGCCGAGCATTACCCGAGGTAGTCGCGGAGCTTGCGAGCGTCGTCGCTCTTCTCGAGCTTCTTGAGTGCCTTCGCCTCAATCTGGCGAATACGCTCGCGGGTAACACCAAACTCTCGACCTACTTCTTCGAGGGTGTGGGATTTGCCGTCCTCAAGCCCAAAGCGCATGCGGAGGATCTTCTGCTCACGAGGAGGTAGTCCTTGCAGGAAGCTCTCAACATCACCCTTCATCAGCTCGTTAATGGCAGCATCTTCTGGAGAGAGGCTGTCCTTATCTTCGAGGAAGTCTTTGAGGT
>JALHQF010000034.1 GCA_022842085.1 Patescibacteria group bacterium
CTGGCGTCACTGGGGTACCACCCAGAGCTGCACAAGTGTGTGATTACCCAGCAGTCCTTGGTGCCACAAGGCATGGTGTGGAGCAGCGAGGCAGGTGGAGTGATCTCAGAAGAAGGCCTGCGGGGTGTGGCCATACGTTCGATGCCGGTGCGCAAGGAAACCGTCGTCCTCCTGCGTCTCTGGCTCGACCCTCGCTTTGTGACGGGCGCGGTACAGGTAGCACCTGAGGTAGTGCACGAGGCAGTAGTCGTGGTGATGGACTACCTGCAAACCCAAATCGGTAAGCCGCTCAAGAGCTGGCGGAGCAACCAGTAACCTGGTAGAACCATGCTTGGTATGGACTTTCGAAAGACGCTTGAAGAAATGCTCGCCTGTCAGGCGAAGCTGAACGCAGAAACTAGCACCCAAAACTGGGTGATCCGTCCCGGGCAACCCCCCAAGGCTTCCGACTTCCTCCATCAGACGATGACGGAGCTGGGTGAGCTCATGGCTCACCTTGATCCCATTGCGAAGTGGTGGTCGAAGCACCCATTCGTGTCGGCAGATGTGCTTTTTGCCTGCAAGCTCGAGCTTGTGGACATGCTGCACTTCTACATGTCGATTTGGCTCTGTGAGCGCGACGGCCGTATGGATATTGCCATGGAGCCTACCTCCGAAGCAGGTTTCACTGACGAGTTTGTCGCCGTATACGAGTCTGGACAGTTCACCAACGAAGAGGTGTTTGGGCCGCAGTGGTTTGATCGCTGCAAGCGGGCAAGGCGACGCTTTGAAGAGCACGTCGCACCAAAGCACTTCGTTGAACTCTTGATGGTGTTTGGGGTCGGTGCAAAGGAGCTCGTGCAGCTCTACGCCGCCAAGAACGCGCTCAACCGCCTGCGCCAGGCAAACGGCTATGGCAAGGGGACGTACATCAAGAACTGGTTTGAGAGACGGGAGGATACCTGGGCACTTCGCGAACTTCCCACGTACGAAGCAGGCTCAGTGGAAGAGCTCATCGAAATGATCCAGGCCGGCCTTCAGGAGAAGTACGACGCCTGGAGAGCAGTCGTCTAAACGAAACGCGCCGACCCCGTAGGGATCGGCGCTTTTTAGTAACAAGCGGTGTCCAGGATGTGCTGCAGATCAAAGACGTGGAACTCAACCGAGATTCCTCCCGTTTGGAATGCGACGAATGGATTCACCTCGTTTTCGAGCTGGCAGGTATCCCAAGCGATCTGCGGGTGGTCTGCCACCAGTGTATGGAGAGCTGGAGAAAGGAACGCGAGGTGTTCGTAGCCTTCTGCGAAGGTTTGTCCCGGCTTGGGAGCGGTAACCTCCAGGAGCTGCACGGGTCGCTCGGGGCGTAGGTAGATTTCATCTGGGAAGCAGAAGATACCCACCGGTCGGCCCGAAACAGGAGAAGTATCCAAGTGGGCGAACCCGCTTTCTAGCGCTGCTCGGTACGCTTTGAGGTAGTCATCAGCCGTGGGACAGCGCCAGCAAACGTGGTCAAGCCTATGCCTAGAGAGATCAATTCCGTAGTGCCGTGCACCCGTATAGGCGGCTTCAAGGAACGCGTCGAGGTGTTCGATGAGAAAGTTCACTCCGTGAGGCTAGCAGAAAGCAATCAATCGCCAACGAGGCGCTTGCAGTTAGCCAAGCTCGGCGCTTGTGAGATTAAGATCAAACGGTTCGGTGAGTATCGCAAGTCCTCCCACAACCAGCTCTACGTTTGGGCTGAGTGCTAACCCCAGAGTGTCTCTCAGAAGCTCGTAGTCCTCGCGGCTCGAACCTTTCCAGAGGGTAATGTGTGTTAGGTACCTTGGTGCCGGTAGGCCGTACTGGTCGCGCCAGGCACGGATCTGCTCGGTGAGTACGGGGTCAGCAATCTTCAAGAGGAAGAACCAGCCGGTGCCCTCATTCCACACCAGGCAGTCCTCTGGTGAATCATCCGCAAACGCAGTCGCTGGTAGCGCGATGGTGAGCTCGGGGCTCGGCATGAGGTTGCCCATGCGGGTTGCGATCTCACGCCACTCGCTGGGTGTGGCGAGGGTCACGTGCAAACCAGAGGATGGCTCACGGGCGTCGGTTTGGTCGCCAATCATCAAGGACAGTCCCTGTTGAATACTGCGGAGTGCTGCATCAACTCGTTGGGGGAGTAAAGGTACGAGTCCGTAGAAGCTACTTCTCTCTGACATGCTCGAGGTATACCAGGACGCTCGGGTCTTTGCTACCGTTGAGGTACTGATTAAGACGGCAAGCCGCCCTGATCCACGGTGCACCTCTTAGCCATACGATATGCCTACCCATGCACGTGGAATGACCACTGAGCAGCTGGCTGCTCAGGTTGATGACAAGATCGCGCAGTACGTGACCTCCGGGTTTCCCGAGGCGCGTACGCTGCACGAGACAGTTTTGGCTGCGAACCCGAGCCTCTGCCCGAGGCTCTGGTACGGTATGCCTGGCTACGCCAAGAGTAAAGACAGTGCAGTACTCTGCTTCTTCCGTAAAGACACCCTCATCAGTTTTGGAATTACCGAGAGCGCGGCACTCCCAGCTGGTCCAATTACCCCTTCTGCTTGGTACATTACCGAGGTTACCCAAGAGGTCATCAGGCACGTTAGTCAGATAGTGCGGGCAGCTACAGCTTAGGGAGTACCTGGGGCGCCAGAGCTCTGCTAGAGTTACCAGGTATGGAAGGCCAGAGCGCAACCTCCCTCGACCCAATCATCGCCCTCGCCAAGCGGCGTGGCTTTGTGTACCAAACTGCTGAGCTCTACGGGGGGGCCAACGGCCTCTTTGACCTTGGCCCGTACGGGGTAGAGCTGGCGCGGCGCATTAAGGAGCGCTGGTGGCAGCGGTTTGTGCTCGCGCGCGAGGATGTGGTTGGGGTGGATGCTGCTCTGGTGACGCCAGAAGTGGTGCTCAAGGCATCGGGTCACGTGGATAACTTTTCTGACCCGCTCATCGAGTGCCTGGAGTGCCACATTCGCCTGCGGGCGGATCACTACCTCGACGAGGCGGATGCGGATACCTGGCAGCAGCGCTGGGCGGCTGAGGCGATCAAGCAGCGTGGAATTGGTGAGGGTCGAGCCCGCGACGAGGCGCAAAAAGCCTGGGAGCAGTTTGCGCGTACGGGTGAGCTAGCCTGCCCAAACTGCGGCAAGGTGCACTGGTCCGAGCCGCGCGCCTTCAACATGATGTTCCGAACCCAGCTTGGTGCCGTAGAGGGGGCCGGTTCTACCGCCTACCTGCGCCCCGAAACTGCCCAGGGCATCTTCACCAACTACAAGAACGTTATCGATAGCCTCCACCTCAAGCTGCCGTTTGGTATCGCGCAGCAAGGCAAGGCGTTTCGCAACGAGATCACCACGGGAAACTTCCTCTTCCGCGTGCGTGAGCTCGAGCAGATGGAGATCGAGTTCTTCTGCAAGCCAGGCGAAGATGAGCACTGGTTTGCGGCGTGGCTTCAGCTCTGGGATGAGTTCCTCAAAACCGACATGGGGCTGCCCGAAGCGCTCCTGCGCCAGTACGAGCACCCCCAGGAGAAGCTCTCCCACTACAGTAAGCGCACGGTAGACCACGAGTTCCGCTTCCCATTTGGCTGGGGCGAGCTTACCGGCGTGGCGAACCGCACCGACTTCGATCTCGCGCAGCACCAGGCCGCTTCGGGTCGCCCGCTCGAGTACTTCGACGAGGCTACCCGCGAGCGCTACCTACCGTACGTCATCGAGCCAACCATGGGCGTGGGGCGCCTCATGCTCGCCGTACTCGTGAGTAGCTACCGCGAGTACCCGCAGGGTCGCACCGGTGAAGGTGAGGCCGAGTACGTGCTCCACCTACCAGCGCACCTCGCACCCGTCCAGGTGGCGGTACTGCCGCTGATGAAGAAGGATGGCCTGGCGGAGAAGGCGCGGGAGATCCAGCAAGCCCTGGTGGTGAAGGGTGTGGTGGCGCGCTACGACGATACGGGGGCGATTGGCAAGCGCTACCGCCGCAACGATGAAATCGGCACCCCGCGCTGCGTCACCATTGACTACCAGACGCTCGAGGACGGCACGGTGACGGTGCGGGACCGGGACACGATGGAGCAGGTGCGGGTGGGGGTTGGTAAGCTCTAGGCACCAAGCCAGTGGTGTGCTACACCAGGATCCTGATGAGAATCGATCTTGGCGACGAAAAAGCAGACCCCACCACTCTTGTTGCGCAGGCCAAGGTGGCCGACAGCAAGAAGAAGCAGGGTCCTCCTCCTCCTTCAAAATTCAAGAAGTGGCTGATGAGGGTCTTCCCCAGCTTCTTCAAGAACTCGCGCGTATCCTAACCGAGCCGGCCTGTGGGTCGGCTCTTGTGTTTAGAACTTCGCCGTCTCCAGCCCTTGCTTCCAGTGGAGCTGTGCCTTCTCCTCCGGTAGGAACGTGCGCAGCACCATAAGGTCGGCTTCGCGACGCACCGCCCAACCCGCCTCGCCCGAAACTACCTTGTCGCCCTCCTGTGCTACGGCCCAGTCCGGCCCGATGGGCACCACGTACACCGGTGGCTTGGGTTGGTAGGGCAGCATGGCCTCACCCTTAGCCCTGCGAATGAGGTTCTCGGCTACAAACGTACCGTCGTAGATGGCGGTTTGCGCCATGCCGCTAAACTGCGTGCTGGCGGCGTCGCCGAGTACGTAGGTGTCTTCGTCGTTGGCCTGGAGAAACTCGCTCACCTCCACCTTCTTGCGCTGGTCGAGGCTAAAGAGGGCAGGGTGCTTCTCGAAGAAGCTCGAAGCCCGGCTCCCGGCCGTCCAGATCACGATGTCTGCAGGAAGCTTCTCTGTTTCGTTCACCGTCAGGTGGTGCAGGTGGCAAGCGTTCACTGCTGTAGTGAGCTTGAGCTCCACGCCCAGTGCGCCCAGGCGCTCGCCCGCTAGCCACGAGGCTTCTTCGGAGAACATCGGCAGCACCCGTGGCGCACGCTCGACGAGGGTAACGACGGGTTTGGCAGGTTGCTTGTCGTATCGTTCGGCCACCAGCCCTGCAAACGTACCGAGGTCACCTGCTACCTCCACACCACTCGGCCCAGCGCCTACGATACTGATCTTCACCTCGCGGCCGGCATGGCTGAGGAAGGTGTCGCGTAGTCGGTTGCGAAGCCTTAGCGAATCGAAGATGGTGTACACGGTTTCCGAGTGCTCCTGCATACCGGGGATACCAAAGTAGGCGATCTCGTACCCTAGGCAGAGGAGGAGGTCGTCGTAGGGGTAGACGCGGCCACTCTCGCCGCGCACCTCGTGTACGTGCGGGCGCAGCTCCACCATAAAGTCGTTGACCACGGTGAGTGAGGGCTGCTCGGTAAAGATCTCGTGGAAGGGGAGGACTACCTCGAGCGGCGAGCGACCGGTAACGGTGCGGTAGAGGGCGCCGTGGTACTCCAGCTGGGGGTGGGGAGTGAGGAGGGTGACATCGAGACCCTTCTGGTTGCCAAGTACCTTTGCGGCCTGAACCCCAGCGAATCCGCCGCCAATAATGAGCACGCGTCGTTGCATGAGAGCAGTATACGGCCCTTGTATCCATGAAAGAAACAGGTAGATTTCTAGAGAGGTCCTTTATGAAAAATCGTGTAAATGTCTCGAAGGGCGATACGCTCTTCTTCGGCGCTACAGCGCTCGTGGTCTTCCTGACCATGCTTTTCATTGTCTGGTTCGATTTCACGCACATCTCAAGTCCTGGCGTATGGGTTGCGTGCGTACTCGGGCTACTCCCGTTTCTACTCGGTTCCATTCTGGCTATGTTCGGGATCCTTGAAATCAC
>JALHQF010000035.1 GCA_022842085.1 Patescibacteria group bacterium
ACGCCAAGGGTAAGGATGACAGCAGCAACAACTGGTTCATCGCCCTATTCAACCCGGAGGGATTCCACTCTAATCACCACCTCTTTAGCTGGGCTGCTAACCACGGCATCCTCTGGTGGGAGCGCATGCTCGACCATACTGCCAATCTCCTCTGGCTTTTCGAGAAGGTTGGTTTGGTCTGGGATGTGCGTTGGGTAACGCGTGCTGAGCTCGAGCAGATGAAGCGCCGCCTTGCGGCAGCAAGCTAACAAGCGGACCACCTCAGGTGGTCCGCTTTTTCTGCTAGGCTTCAGCTATGCAGCCTCAGGAGCTTAAGCAACGGTACGAACAGCTGCGGCCAAGCCTCAAGGTGGACGAGGTTTCGGCGCGCCTCAAAGAATTGCGGCGGTTCACGAGTGCGGCAGACCTCTGGAGCAACCAAGAAGAGGCGGTGGCTCTCACGACTGAGCAGGCAGCCCTTGAGAAGCAGCTCGAGCAGGTTGAGGAGGTGGAAACCCTCATCGAGCTCATCAACGAGCTAGGAGAAGATGATCTCCAGCTGCTGGAGCAGGGGATTCGTACTCTAGAGGCGGTAACACTCCTCTCCGGAGGGCACGATACCCATGGTGCACTCATATCCGTCCACGCAGGGACGGGTGGTACTGATGCCATGGACTGGGCTCAGATGCTGGAGCGCATGTACCTACGGTTTATTGAATCTGGCAGCAGCGAGCTTCCCGAACGCCGCACCCTTGGCATAGACCGCAGTAGCTGGAAGGTTGAGCTCGTAGATCGCCGAGAGGGTGAAGAGGCAGGGATCAAAGAAGTAGTATTCCAGGTTACCGGCCGCTACGCGTACGGGCTGCTGAAGGGAGAGGCGGGGGTGCATCGCCTGGTTCGCATCTCACCATTTGGTGGTAAGGACCTGCGGCAAACGAGCTTTGCCCTGGTGCAGGTAGTGCCGATGCTCCCACCAAGTGAAACGCCGAAGCTCAACGAGGCCGAGCTCCAAATCGATGTCTACCGAGCGGGCGGCGCCGGTGGGCAGCACGTCAACACCACTAACTCTGCTGTGCGCATTACGCACCTCCCGACAGGCCTCGTGGTAGCGGTACAGAACGAGCGTTCGCAGCACCAGAACAAGGCTGTTGCGCTCTCGATTCTGGCCAGCAAGCTCGCACGACTCCAAGAGCTCAAGGACGCGGAGGAGCTGGCAACCTTGCGTGGAGAGTTTCGTGAAGGCACCTGGGGCAACCAGATTCGCTCCTACGTCCTTCAGCCGTACCAAATGGTGAAAGACCTGCGCACCCAGGTTGAGACGAGCGATGTCCAGGGGGTGCTCGATGGTGGACTCAAGCCGTTCCTTGAAGCCCAGCTGTATGAGCGCTAAGGTGAGCCTATGTCGAATGCATTCTCCAAAGCCCGTGATACCTACGATCTTGCCAAAAAGGCCCGCGCCCTCCAGAAAGAGCTCAAAAGCACCGAAGTAGAAGTAGCAAGCTCGAATGGCGAGGTTTCAGTGGTTTTTAACGGCGAACAGCGTATGGTGAGCGTTTCTATTGGTGAGAGCTACCTGAGCCCCGACAAGAAGCGCGATCTCGAGAAAGAGCTGCTCAACGTGATTGGGCAGGCAATCAGTAAGTCGCAGGCTATTGCTACCGAGCAGATGAAGAAGATTGCCGGAGACCTTAAGCTGCCCCAGGGGCTCTTCTGATGCGTATTTTGGCCGGATTGGGGAATCCTGGAGCCAAGTACCAAGAAACTCGCCACAACGCTGGGTGGTGGATTCTAGAGGCTCTGGGAGCCACTTCCGACTGGCATGCCGTTCAAGGTTGCGAGGTAGCGCGTCATGGTGAGCATCTCTTGGTAAAGCCGGGTGGCTACATGAATGAAACCGGAAAATTCTTGGCTGCACTGGCACGTTTCTACAAGGTTGAACCGGCAGATGTGCTTGTAGTGTGTGACGATGTGTACCAGCCTGCTGGAAGCGCTCGGTTGCGAGCAGGTGGAGGAGATGGTGGTCATAACGGTCTCAAGTCGGTAATTCAGCACCTAGGATCCGGTTTTTTGGTGTGCAAAGTGGGGGTAGGGCCGTTTCCGCAGGATCCTGCCGATCGCGAACGTCACGCACCCTTGGATGATTTTGTGCTCACCAAGCTGCCGCGTGGCGAACGCGAGAAGGTAATGAAGCTTCGTGGACAGCTAGAGCCGCTTCTGCTAGGGTGGCTCGAGAGCGGTACCTGGGAAGCCCAGACCGTTCACCTCAAGCAGTAACCGTGGGAGGCTTCGGCCGTTTGTACCACCATCAATCCTTATGGAAGAACTCATCGAAGTAACCCCAGAAGAGACGCCTAAGAAGCGCCGCACTTCTACATCGGAAAAAGCGAAGGCCGCGGCTGCAGCTCGCGCCGAAGCACCAGAAGCCGCAGAAGCACCGCTAGCGCCTGCCAAGCGTGCTCTCGATCCGCTCCGCCTGCGTGGCAAGCGTTACCGTGCCGAAGTGGCCAAGGTTGATCGCAGTAAGAAGTACTCGCTCGAAGAGGCAATCGCCCTTGTGCAGGCCACGAGTAGCGTGAAGTTTGATGCCTCCGTAGAGGTGCACGTTCAGATTAAGAACGACGGGGTGCGCGGTACCCTTGACCTCCCGCATGGCACCGGAAAGATCAAGAAGGTGGCGGTTGCTACCGACGAGGTAATCGATCAGATTGCTGCCGGCAAGTTTGACTTCGATGTGCTCCTGGCTACTCCAGCTCAGATGCCGAAGCTTGCCAAGTTTGCCCGAACGCTTGGGCCAAAGGGCATCATGCCATCGCCAAAGGCTGGCACGGTGGTGGATAAGCCAGAGGAGGCTATGGCCGCATTCGCTGGCGGTCGCGTTGAGTACCGTGCTGACAAAACCAGGGTCGTGCACCTTGGTGTTGGTCGCGTGAGCTTTGCGCCTGCCCAGATTAAGGAAAACATCGAGGCGCTGCTGGAGGTGCTCCAGAGTGCTCGTATTCTCTCTGTGTCGCTTGCATCAAGCATGGGGCCAGGGGTAAAAGTGCAGCTGTAGACTGCTGCGCGACAGGAAAAGGCGCCCTGTACGGGGCGCCTTTCTTGGTTAGTTCGCGTACGGACAGCCGAGGATGAGCTGAAACGCACCGTTCTTGTGGGCAATGCGAAACCAGGGCTGAACCTGGTTGATGTCTCGAGTGCGGAGACGACGACAGAGGATGGAAAAGAACCACTCCCAGTTCCAAGCGGAGCGAGACGGGCACCTACTAAAGGCGACATCAATGCGGTTCGCGCGTCTCACTTCGTAGGCTTGGAGTCCGTAGAGACTACCGCAACCCTCTAGAAACTCAATCAGCTCTGTGAGCGAAAGTCGCCGGCGGCTCACAAGGTCTTCAGTGTAGAGCTCCCAGGCTTCGGTTGTGCGGAAGTCGTTGAGGTGAATTTTTCCTCCGAAGGAAGTCATGACAGCCGCAATGAGGATGAGTTCGTCAAACTCGGTGATCCCGAGTCTTTCCATTTCGGCTTGGATAACGTTCATAGTGCTGCACTACTACCAGATTCCTCAGCGCTTGTATAGGAGTACCATCTTTGCTAGTATCCACCTGTTCCACAGACCGTAGGCATCCATAAGCCCTACCGAGGAGCAGCACAACCTTTCGGGCACGCTGTACCTCGCTTGTGGTTACACCCAAGCGAATTTTTCATAACCGTCATGCCCAAGACGAAAGCCCAAAAGACGGCGCTGCTCCAGAGCTACACCGAGCATATCGGTAGCGCGCAGTCGGTGGTGATTGTTTCTACAACTGGCATTAAAGTGTCAGACATTGAGGCAATCCGGGACGCCATTTACCCCCAGGGGCTTACGCTCCAGGTGGCAAAGAACAGCCTCCTTAAGCTCGCGCTCGCCGAGCACAAGGTAGAGGGGGTTCCCGCCGAGGTTCTCGACCAACCAATTGCGCTGCTCTACAGCAAAGAGGATCCAATCGCTGGCCCAAAGACCATCAAGGAATTTGGCAAAAAGATTGAGACCCTTACCGTTCTAGGTGGCATCACCGAAGGTGCGTTCATTACGCCTGCACAGGTAAAGGCCTACGCCGACCTGCCAAGCCGCGAACAGCTCCTGGGTCAGCTCGTGGGTACGCTCCAAGCTCCAATTTCTGGAATGGTCAACGTACTTGCCGGCAACCTCCGCGGTCTCGTAACCGTGCTCGGCGCCATCAAGGACCAAAAGGCAGCTGCCTAATTCACCCTTTCTCGTTTTTTAACCTGTACATACCATGGCTGACAGCAAGTTTGCCAAGCTCATCGAGCAGATTGAAACCCTTTCTGTTCTCGAACTGAGCGAGCTCGTAAAGGAGCTTGAAGAGAAGTTCGGCGTTTCTGCCGCTGCTCCAATGATGATGGGCGCAATGCCTATGGCTGGAGGCGCCGAAGCCGCACCTGCCGAAGAGAAGACCAGTTTCACCGTTGTACTTGCCGCCGCAGGCGACAACAAGATCAACGCGATTAAGGCGGTTCGTGAAGTCCGCCCAGACCTTGGTCTGAAGGAGGCGAAGGACCTCGTTGATGAGGCTCCAAAGAACGTTCTTGAGAACGTGAAGAAGGAAGAGGCAGACGCTGTCGTTGAGAAGCTCAAGGCTGCCGGCGTAACCGTAGAGGTTAAGTAAGCACCTGCGTTTCGCAAGAAGCCACCCGCAAGGGTGGTTTTTGCTTTCTGTGTAGTGAATCCCAGAGAACATGAAAAGGCCTCAGCGAGCTGAGACCTTATCTATGTACTCGTTTTGCTTGGCCGAAGCTTCCGCAAACGAAGTAAACTTCACGAGTACCTTGCTACCTTAACCAATATGCAGGGCGTTGTCAAGCTTTTTGGGGCTTTCTGGTATGGTGCCTTGAGATGATCTCGTTTACGCTCTCCGCGCAATCTGAAGGCGTACGTTTGGGTGCCCTTCACACACCTCACGGGGATGTGCCAACACCACTCTTTATGCCAGTGGGCACGCACGGGTTTGTGAAGGGGTTGAGTGCGGAAGATCTCGCGCAGGCGGGCAGTGGCGTAGTGCTGGCGAATACCTACCACCTCCACCTTCGGCCGGGCGAGGAAACGGTGGCCGCGCTTGGTGGTACGCACGGGCTCATGGGTTGGCATGGGCCGATGCTTACCGATAGCGGGGGATTCCAGGTGTTCTCGCTCGGTGAGAAGCGTATCTCGGGTGACGACCGTCCAGCTCAGCGCCGCGTCACAGAAGCGGGTGTAACGTTTCGGTCTCACCTAGACGGTCGGGAGGTCTTCCTTGGTCCGGAAGAGAGTATCAGGGTGCAAGAGCGGCTTGGGGCCGACATCATTATGGCCTTCGACCAGCCAGTGTACGGCCTCACTGGTGAACTGGCGGCCAGAGAGGCAATGGAGCGCTCGATGCGCTGGTTGGATCGTTGTATGAGAGCCCGCACAACAGATCAGGCCCTCTTTGGCATCGTGCAAGGTGGCACCCATATGCAGCTCGTGCGAGAGAGCGCAGCGCACGTGGTCTCTCACGATCTGCCCGGAAATGCGATTGGTGGCCTCTCGGTAGGTGAGTCTCAAGAAGCGATGTGGGATGCGATTGCCAGTACCACGCCGCTGTTGCCAGCTGGTAAGCCCCGCTACGTAATGGGCCTTGGAGCGAGTCCGCACGATCTGCTTCAGGCGTTCACGCGAGGTGTAGATATGGTGGACTGCGTGGCGCCAACACGTATGGCGAGGCACGGCACTATCTGGAGCATTACAGGAAAGGGTGCTCGAGCGTTCTGGGAAGGGG
>JALHQF010000036.1 GCA_022842085.1 Patescibacteria group bacterium
ATTGTGCGTGAGGCAAGGCGAGAGGCCGATGCCTACCGTGAACGTGCACACGCTTCGCTCGATGAGCGCCAGCGCTTCTTGGCGGACCAAGAGCGCACCCTACAGGCACGTGAAGACCGCCTGGAAGAACGAACGTCCTTGAATGACGAGCGCGCAACTCGACTGATCAGCGAACTTGAATCACTTGCGGGAACCACTAAGCGCGAGGCACGCGAGAAGCTCCTCAAGCTTGTAGAGCAAGAGGCAGATAGCGAGCTTACGCGACGTCTGCGTGAGCTGCGCGAGGTTGCCAATGAGGATGTTGAGGCGGAAGCGCGTATGCAGCTGGCAACTGCACTCGCGCGAGTTGCCACCCAGTCTACGGCTGAGCTCACCACCTACCATGTGCAGCTTCCCTCGGACGATTGGAAGGCCCGACTCATTGGGAAAGATGGGCGTAACATCCAGGCCTTCGAGAGGGTTACGGGGGTAGACTTGGTTATTGAAGATCGCCCAGGCGTAGTGCTTGTTTCAAGCTTTGATCCGGCACGGCGCGAAGTTGCGCGTCGAGTGCTCGAGCGACTCATCCAAGATGGTCGTGTGCAACCCTCCCGTATCGAAGAGCTCTACGAGCAAGAGCAGCTTGGTACCGAACGAGCCATGCGTGAAGCGGCGGAGGCTGCGTGTGCGGAGCTTGGGGTGCGTGTTCCAGCTGGCCTTATGGAGCCCTTGGGTATGCTGCAGGTGCGAACCTCGTACGGTCAAAACCAGCTTGCGCACAGCGTTGAGGTGGCAAAGCTTGCGGCGGCGCTTGCGGCAGAGCTTGGTGCGAATCAGCACGTATGTTGCCTTGCTGGTTTGCTCCACGACCTAGGCAAGGCATTCCCTGAAGATCGAGCAATTCCTCACCACCACCGCTCAGCTGAGCTCGCGCGTGAGGCAGGAATGGGGGATGACGTCGTGCATGCGATCATAGCGCACCACGAGGATATCGCCCCAGAAACGACGGAGGCCTGGATCGTGCGAACTGCGGATGCAATCTCGGGTTCGCGTCCGGGTGCGCGTCGCACCGGGCAGCGCGAGCAGCTAGATCGTGTTCGAGAGCTTGAGCGCCTCGCCATGGCTGAGGAGGGCGTAGTCTCAGCGTATGCCGTACAGGCTGGGCGCGAAGTGCGTGTGCTCGTCAACCCGGATGCTGTTTCCGATACGCAGCTCATGCGGCTCGCTCAGCGGTTGACGAAGAAACTCCAGGAATCCAGTAGGACCCCCGGAGGCGTGAAGGTTACAGTGATTCGTGAGCGTCGGGTTAGTCTGTAGCTATGCAGATCTCCATCCTCTTTCTCGGCGACGTAGTAGGTGAGCCCGGCCGCAAGGCGGTGGCTGAGCTCTTGCCACAGCTTCGTGAGGAGTTCCAACCCGATCTCGTGGTTGCCAACCTCGAGAACGCAACGCACGGTAAGGGTGTCAGCCTCGAGCACTGGCGTGAGCTGCGCGATCTTGGAATTGAAGTTGCCACAGGCGGTGATCACTCGTGGCAAACCAAGAGCCTCGAGGTGTTTGACGATCCGGGCGTACTCCGCCCCGCCAACTACCAGGGTCCAGGCAAGGGGTATGTGGACGTAGTCGTAAAAGGCAAGCGTATACGGGTGCTTAACCTCATTGGTACGGTTTTCACGGGAGCGTATGTGCCCCAGCCCTTTGCGGTTGCGGACGAAATTCTCAAGCGGCCAGGCTACGATTTGGCAATTGTCGACTTTCACGCGGAGGCGACGAGCGAGAAGCGAATGCTAGCCGAGTACCTTGATGGCCGGGTTTCCCTGCTGGTAGGTACCCATACCCATGTGCCAACGGCTGATGCCCAGGTACTGCCAAAGGGTACGGCTTTCATTACCGACCTTGGTATGGTGGGTCCTACCCAGAGTAGCCTTGGTGCAGAGCCTGTTGAGGTGCTCCAACACTTCTTGACCGGACGGCCGTGGCGCTATAGCGTAGGGGCAGGGAAGTGTGAGCTAGGAGCGGTAATTGCCCACATTGATGCGGGCACCGGCCAAGCCTCCAACATCCAACACATTCGTCGATTCACCCAAACGTTCTAACCTGCCACCTATGAACAAGGTCGAACTCATCGCAGCGGTTGCCAAGAAAACCGGTCTCTCCAAGACCGAATCTGCCGCCGGCGTAAACGCCATGGTTGATCTCATTACCGACGCACTCTCCAAGAACAAGAAGGTCACCATCACGGGTTTTGGCTGCTTTGATGTCGGTCTTCGCCAAGCACGCAAGGGGGTAAACCCGCACACGGGCAAGGCAATCGAGATACCCGAGCTACGTATTCCACGCTTTAAGGCAGGTAAGGCGCTGCGCGGCATCGTCAAGTAAGTGAGAGGAGATCGGGGCCGGCAGGGCCCCGTTTTCTGTTGCCTGCAAAGCGAACATGCTAGGGTAGCCTAGCGCCCCCGTAGCTCAATGGATAGAGCTACTCCGTCCTAAGGAGGAGATATCAGTTCGATTCTGGTCGGGGGTACCACATACTCAGAAGAGATTACAGAACGTCCTCGATACTTCGTGTCTGCGGATAATCTGTAATCTTTTCTTCCGTTATGTTCAGCAACTGGAAGGTCCTCCTTTTGCTGCGGAGTATTCGCGTTCTTCTTCAGGCATATTTGGGTGCGGAGCCGTTTCGTTTTTCTTTTTGCGTGCGCTCTGACCGAGCGTATCCTCCTGCTTCGTCGTTTGCAGAAGAAAAACCTGCTACCCTCCAGGTATGAGCCAGCGTTCAACGCTCGATCTCTCGTGGAACACCGTCCTGCGTGTGGCGGCGCTGGTTGGTGGCATCTGGCTGATCATCCAGCTCAAAACCGTCATCCTGCTCTTTCTGGCCGTGTTCCTCCTTGCTGCAGCTGGCAATCCAGTGGTTGCGCTCTGGCAGCGGCGGCTCAACGTGCGGCGTAGTGTAGCAGTGGGATTACTTACGGCCGCAGTGGTGGTGGGCTTTCTCGCAATCCTTGCATTGTTTGTTCCGCTCTTCGCACGCCAGCTGCAGGAGCTCGCTGCAACCTATCCGCAGCTGGTGGCTCAGCTCAATGAGGGTGGCCAACTGGCGCAGGCAGCCGCAGGTGGACTCGCGCGAATCAACGAGACCCTGGCAAACCTCAGTGGTACACTCCTGCAAGCGGGCATTAGCGCCTTGGCTGGGCTGGCAGCACTCCTTACGGCTGTGGTGCTTGCGTCCTACCTGCTCCTCGAAGAAGACAACGCTCGTGAATTCTTTCACCAGGTGCTACCGGCAGATAGGTACGGTGCTGCCTACGAGTCGATGCGCAAGATTAGCGATAAGGTAGGTGCCTGGCTGCGCGGCCAGCTTACGCTCATGCTTGTGATTGGCGTAGCAAACTACCTGTTGTACCTGGCGATTGGAGTACCTTCACCCGTCGCGCTCTCGCTCTGGGCCGCTGTGTGTGAGGCTATCCCATTCATTGGGCCGATGATCGGAGCCGTGCCTGCCATTCTCGTGTCGCTTGCACAGGGCGAGGTCATTGATGCGCTCCTCATCTTCCTCCTCAACTTCCTCCTGCTCCAGCAGCTTGAAGCGCATATTCTGGCGCCGCGTATCATGCAGCGTGCGGTGGGTCTGAGCCCAGTGTTCGTGATTTTGGCGCTCCTGGCGGGCTTTCAGCTCTTCGGCATTACCGGAGCCCTTCTGGCAGTGCCAGCCGCGGCGGCACTGGCCGTGATAGTGGCCGATTGGAATGAGCTCTCACAACTATGGCGGCGCGGATCGTAAGTGAAAACCGCAAGGCGCGCTTCGACATTGCGATTGAGCAAACGTTCGAGGCGGGGCTCTCGCTCACCGGCGATGAAATTAAGGCAATCCGAGCGGGTCGTGCACAGCTTACCGGTGCCTACGTAAAACCCTGGAACGGGTCGATGGTGCTCCATGGCCTTCACCTCTCAACTGCTAAACAGCCAGATCGCACCAGATCGCTCCTATTGAGCAAGAAAGAGATCGCTGAGATTGACATGCTCCTGCGTCGCAAGGGTGTTGCGGCAGTGGCGCTCGACATCCACTTCCGTGGCAGCTGGGCGAAGGTTTCTATTGGGGTGGGCCCTGGTCGTAAAGCACAGGACAAGCGGGCGCTGATAAAGGAGCGCGATCTCGAGCGCGAGGCACGTCGTGGCTAAGGCAACCGTAACCCTTGCGTACGGAGCGGATACCTATGCCCTGGTACAGCTCAAGAAAACGTGGCAGGCCAAATTCCAGGAGAAGTACCAAGACGGCGCGGTGGAGAGTGTATCGGCTCTCAATAGTGAGTGGTTGAGTCAAGTTGCCGGAGCCGTGGGCTCTTTCTCCCTCCTTACACCAGCCGTTGCGGTAGTTTTGGATGACGCTGAAACCCTGGCGAGTAAGGGGGTCGAAGACCTGGTAGCACTCACGAGTAAGCTTGGCGATGATGCGCACATACTCTTGTTGGCGAGACGTGAGCTAGACGAGCGGTCACCCCTGCGCAGCAAGCGTGGCTCAGCTTGGGTGGAAAAGGTGTTTCATGCCCCTTCAGCGCGCACCTTAGTTGCGAGGGTGTCAAACCTCGACGAGCCAGCCGCACGCAGGCTTGAGCAGTACTTGCGTGACCTCGAAGTGCAAGAACGATTGGAGCTACGGTTGCGAACTGAGCAGGTGCTGCCAGTGGATAATCGGCCCTGGTTCGTGGCTGGGCTTATTCAGCAGTTTTCTGATCTGACGCGAGTTGGCGTATACGATCTAGAGCCGCTCCTTGGTGAAACAACTACCCAGTCGCTCTTTCCTCTGGTAAGGGCAGTCGCAGCGGGAAACTGGAAAGAGGCTCGACGCATACATGCTGCGTGGGGAGGAGAAGAAGTGGCTCCGTACTTTGGACTCGTGGCGCTCCTCTGGCGTGATGTAACAAGAGCCCATGTGCGAGCCCTGATTGCTGAGTTTGAGCTGCACCTTCGCAACGTACCGGTTCCAGCGTGCGATCTCTTCACCCTTATGCTCTGCAAAGCCGAGGCCGGTGAATCAAGGTTGATCGATCGATCAGTGCTCCTACAGCTCACTGCTAGCCGGACATAGTTTTGTCATTGGATTACTAATCGTTTTGTAATGGGCGGGGAGTACAAGGTGGGGTATGCGCAACCTTCTTGTTCTTCTCCTGCTTTTGGTGCCAATTACTCAGGTTCGTTCTCAAGAGCGCGAGCTACACGTTTGGGGTGAAGAAATACTCAAGCCAACTGTAGAAGACCACTATGCGCGGGTAGTTGTGCATCCAGCTGGGGTCCTCAAGCTGTTGCCGGGGAGCGTTCTCCAGCTGCTGCCCGGCGGCGAGCTCTTCGTGCGTGGTGCGCTTGAGGCCCGTGGAACACCGCAGCAACAAGTGCAGATTCGCGCTTCAGATGTAGATCGACCCTTCGGATACGTGCAAATCGAGGGTCGCGCCGATTTCGAGCAAGTGGTGATTGAGGGGAGTTCGGGAGTAGCGGGTGAGCGCGTGAGTTTCTCCCAAGTTGCGCTACGAGATGGCACTCCACTCGTTAGGCTCACTGGTTCTGGCGGGGGCTACC
>JALHQF010000037.1 GCA_022842085.1 Patescibacteria group bacterium
TCCTCAGCGGCAATCTTAATATCAGAGGCCTGTCCCTGTGCCCCACCAAGTGGCTGGTGAATCATGATGCGGCTATTGGGTAGTGCGTAGCGCTTACCCTTGGCTCCGGAGCTGAGGATGTGGAGCGAGACATCAAGCTCTACATCAATAGTCCAGGGGGTCACGTAGATGCTGGTCTCGCCATCTACGACACCATGCAGTACGTCAAGCCAGACGTTTCGACTATCTGTGTGGGGCTTGCGGCTTCCATGGGAGCCTTCCTCCTCAGCTCCGGAGCCAAGGGTAAGCGCTACGCACTACCCAATAGCCGCATCATGATTCACCAGCCACTTGGTGGGGCACAGGGACAGGCCTCTGATATTAAGATTGCCGCTGAGGAGATCCTCAAGATGAAAGCGTTCCTCAACACCACGCTTGCCGAGCAAACCGGCCAGGCACTCGAGAAGGTGGAGCGCGATACCGATCGTGATTACTTCCTGAGTAGTACGGAGGCAGTCAGCTACGGCCTCATCGACAGCGTTCTCACGCGGGGGTAATCTAAGGGCACGATGCCCAAGCCGCCCATTGCACCCGCGCCATTCAAGTTGCCTTCAGCAACGGTTGTGGCCTGGGCCGCTTTAGTACTTGCACTCCTTCTTGCCGTAAACCAGGTTGTACTTGTACGTAGGGTGGCGGCGCTTAAGCCAGGGAGTGTGGCAACCCAGCAGCGTGCCGAACCAGCTAACGGCTCAACCCTCGAAAAAGGGAAGTTTGTAGCGGTGAGCGCTAAGGAGCCACGCCTCGGGAGTGCTGATGCCAAGTACACGCTCATCGAGTACTCAGATATGGATTGCCCGTTCTGTACTCGCTGGCACAGAACAGTTGAACAGGTTATCCAAGAGCAACCCACCAAGCTGAGTAAGGTATTTCGCCACCTCCCTCTTGAGTCTATCCACCCTAAAGCACGACCACAGAACGAGGCGATCGCTTGTGTCCAGCAAGAGAGTCCGGCTGCGGCCTGGGGCACAATCAACGCGGTGTTTGCTCGCAAGCCCGCTAGCTGGACGCAGGACGAGGTAGTTGCGGCAGCTGTAACCGCAGGAGCAAACGAAGCGGCTGTGCGTAGCTGTATCTCCGCCGGAACCGGTACGCAAATTGTGAACGAGCACATTGCGCAGGTTGATGAGCTTGGCGCATCAGGCACACCGTTTAGCCTGCTCGTGGGGCCGGATGGCTCGGCGCGGGTGATTTCGGGGGCGGCGGCAAAGGCGCAGCTTGAAGCACTGCTCAACTAGCTATGATCCAGTCCCGTCCCCAGCATCCGGCGCAGGTGCTTGCTGGGGTGGTCGTGGGTGCGTTCTGGGCTGCCTTGATGATCTGGGCCACCCTGCCAGCGTACGCGTTTCAGGCTTCTCAGCAGGCCGTGATTGGTCGTGTAGCCGCCCCAACGGGGCTCTTTCTTGGTTCGTGGCGGATGTTTAGTGGCAACCGCGTTGGTACTCCCGTGGTAACGATCGACCTCTACACTCAGTTTGGCACGAAGCCAATTCGCACCATTGAGCCGTACCCCCTCAAGGCACGCCCCTACCTGTCTGTAGATGAGCGCATAGGGGAAACAGTGCACGATAGTGCCGAAGTACGAGCTCGCTACATAGACTACTGGTGCAGTCGAACACCGGGAGCAGACCGAGCCGTGTACCGGCGCGTGTGGCATGAGGTGCAAATTTACCACCCAAACCTTGCAAGGGAAAACGAGGTGAGTGAGGTAACCTACCCTTGCAATGCGTAAGCTGCTCAACACCCTCGTTTCGGCGTACCTTGAGCCAATTTCGCATACGGCGCACAGTTGGTCGCGACGGCTTGTGGCATTGGCGACTGTTGGCCATCTGTGGTTCCTCCTCTTCCGTAGTCCTATGCTCTTTGGTGAGCATCAGCTCTACGAGCGTGGTACCGGCGCAACCTGGTTTACCAACTTTGACGTTTCTTATGCTGGTGCGGTAGTCATTCTCCTCCTTGGGATGGTGCTTGGTCTTTGGCAGGCGTTTGGAAAGCCAAACCGTATCCTGTTTGCGATTCTCGCGTTGTTCTTCGTTGTGATGCAGCAGCGTGTGGCGGAGGTTGGCTATGGTGGTACGAGCTTCCTCCAGCTTCTGCTTACCTACCATGTGGCGCAGGATTGGATTGGTGGGATGCCGGGCAAGCGCACCACCACCTGGCCACTACGCTTAGCGCAGCTCAACTTCGTACTGGTGTACGTCTCGAGCGCCCTTGCAAAGTGGGAGTACAGCTCGTGGCGCGATGGTACCGTGCTTGCTCGTAATGCGTACACGCAGTACACGTACCCATGGGCAGACATTGTGCTCCTCAATCCGGTTGCGTCAACGGTACTCGCCTACGCCGCTATTGTGCTCTACCTGTTTATCGTCCCTCAGCTCTTCTCAAACGGGTGGATGCGGCGCGTGGCGATTGTCTCCGTACTCATGTTCCACGGCAGTATCGGGATGCTCATGAACGTAGAGCTCTTTGGCATGGTGATGTTTGCTGGCGTCTTCCTCTTCCTCCGAGATGAGGATGTCGTATGGCTGCGAAGGCTCGTACAGAAGCCGGTAAAAACGTTACCATAGACGCATGCGACGCTCTCGAGCCTTTACCTTGGTGGAGCTCATGATGGCAGTGCTGTTGATTGCAATTCTCGTCAGCGTAGTGGTGCTCAACCTAGGGCAAACCAGACGCAATGCACGTGACGGCCAGCGGCGCGCGGATGCCAAAACGCTGGTTGGCGCCGTAGTGGCACACCAGCAAGCCAGGGGCACAAGCTTTGTGACGGTTCCTAACCAGCCTTGTACGGTTACGGCTGGCTCTGGTCCGCTCGTGGGCGCGGGCTGCGTGGGTGCAAATGGCCGCAGTTTTGGCAAGGTCAACGTGATTAATGCAACCAGCAGCACGGGCGAGCGCTACGCCGCGACGAGCATCATCAGCGCCCTGCGAACCGCGGGTTTTCTTGGGAGTGACCTTCGCGATCCGCTGGCCCGTGGTGCTACCAATACTAATATGCAGCTTCCGGACTACGTGCTCGTTCGAGCCATTCAGGGGAGTGGCGATCAGGCCTTCGGTGTTTCTGGAGAGGTGCTGGCTGTCTGGACCATTCTCGAGTCAGCTCCCTCACAACTCGAGCGAGATACGGCTGCCAAGTACCCCGGCGGAACCGGCGTTTCGGGTGTGAGTTACTCCTTTGCGGTGGCGAGTAGTGCCGAGCTGCAGAGCTACCGGAGTGGGTATGCATCGGCGAACGGCGTGGCAAAGCCAACTACCCCTTGACGTACCCCCGTCAAACCGTTACGGTACTTCAGCACGACGACCCAGCCCCTCGGCTGGTGTTTTGTCGGTAGCGCCCGAACTCTTACAACTCGTTGTCATACAACATATTGTCAAGCAGTTTTTATAAAATCTGTAACTATTTTTATAGCCAACAGAGTCGAGTGCATTTGTTGCTGCCGAGATTCGGCACAACAGGTCTCAAAACCTTTTCTTTTTTGGAGAGTTTGATCTTGGCTCAGGGTGAACGTTGGCGGTGTGCCTAACACATGCAAGTTGAGCGTGGCCTTAGTTTTCTAGGGTCTAGCAGCGGACGGCAGAGTATAAAACAGGAACGTACCCCAAGGTGGGGGATAGCCCTTCGAAAGAAGGGGTAATACCGCATACGGTAGCAATACCAAAGCCGCAAGGCGCCATGGGAGCGGCCTGTTTCCTATCAGGTAGTTGGTGAGGTAACGGCTCACCAAGCCTCTGACGGGTAGCTGGTCTGAGAGGATGATCAGCCTGATCGGGACTGAGACACGGCCCGAACTCCTACGGGAGGCAGCAGTTGGGAATCTTGCACAATGGGCGAAAGCCTGATGCAGCGACACCGCGTGGAGGATGACGGCCTTCGGGTTGTAAACTCCTTTTACTAGGGAGCAATTCGTGAGAGTACCTAGTGAATAAGCACCGGCTAACTCCGTGCCAGCAGCCGCGGTAATACGGAGGGTGCAAACGTTACCCGGAATTACTGGGCGTAAAGGGCGTGTAGGTGGCTTTGTAAGTGAGCGATGAAATCCCACGGCTTAACCGTGGACCCGTTACTCATACTGCGAAGCTCGAGGGAAGCAGGGGTATGTAGAACTTTCGGTGTAGGGGTGAAATCCGTAGATATCGAAAGGAATACCAATGGCGAAGGCAGCATACTGGGCTTCTTCTGACACTGAGGCGCGAAAGCGTGGGGAGCGAACGGGATTAGATACCCCGGTAGTCCACGCTGTAAATGTTGTTCACTACATCTTGCTGGGTATGACCCCCGGTTGGGTGAAAGCTAACGCGATAAGTGAACCGCCTGGGGACTACGGCCGCAAGGCTAAAACTCAAAAGAATTGACGGGGACCCGCACAAGCGGTGGAGCGCGTGGTTTAATTCGTAACTAAGCGAAGAACCTTACCAAGGCTTGACATCCTAAGAATCCCGGTGAAAGTCGGGAGTGCCGTAAGGAACTTAGAGACAGGTGTTGCATGGCTGTCGTCAGCTCGTGCCGTGAGGTGTACCGTTAAGTCGGCCAACGAGCGCAACCCTTACCGTGTGTTAGAAATGTCACACGGAACTGCCTCCGTTAAGGGGGAGGAAGGTGGGGATGACGTCAAGTCAGCATGGCCCTTACGCCTTGGGCTACACACACGCTACAATGGGGCGCAACAATGGGTTGCCAACTCGCGAGAGGGAGCCAATCCCAACAAACCGCCCCCCAGTTCAGATTGCAGGCTGCAACTCGCCTGCATGAAGTCGGAATCGCTAGTAACGGCCAGTCAGCACATGGCCGTGAATACGTTCTCGGGTCTTGTACACACCGCCCGTCAAACCACGAAAGTCGGGAGCGCCCGAAGGGTCACGTTAGTGGCACTACGGCGAGTTCGATGATCAGGGTTAAGTCGTAACAAGGTATCCGTACCGGAAGGTGCGGATGGACAACCTCCTTTCTATAGGATAGAACGTTTGCCTCGGTTAGCCGTAAGGCGCCGAATGAGCGCGTTCAGGTCACCTCTCTTGAAGAGGCTGCAAACCAGCGATGGTTTGCCCGGGCACGAGACCTACGCCCGGCGAATCAAGGCAGCAATAAGTGCACTCACACTGCAAAGACAATTTCGTTGTACGACATTCGAGTGGCGCGCCGGCAGGCGTGAACCAAGGCTACACCCACCTGTACCTTGGTTCTCTCCTGCTGGTTTTTGCCTGCACGGACCGTTAGCTCAGCGGTAGAGCGTCCTCTGTCAAGAGAAAGGAAGGTCTCAGGTTCGAATCCTGAACGGTCCACCAGTTTCACATACCGTGGTCGACGCTTTGTCGAGGTGTAGCTCAGTCTGGTAGAGCGCGTGCCTCCAGTGTACGTCGTCGGGGGTTCGAATCCCTCCATCTCGGCCAAGCGACCGGCCACCCAACACCCTGCCCGCCAATTTGAAGCACCAACGACGCTGCTTCGCTCATGCCCT
>JALHQF010000038.1 GCA_022842085.1 Patescibacteria group bacterium
TACTATTACAATACAAAAAACGGCCCACCCCGAGGGGTGGACCTTGTGTTCCTACAACCTAGCCGCCTCGGCGGCCTTGGTCGTAGTTTTCGATGTTGTTGGGCGGCGTGGACGGGGGTCCAGCCGGGGGCGAAATCGGCGGAGGCGGAGGGCCTCCGGTCTTGGTGGGCTTCGGACAGTGCACCCGACCCCCGCCAGCGGTGAAGTTGAAGAAGGCATTCCAGCCTCCCCCACCCGACGACCAGCCGGCGTAGCTCCACCCCTGCCAGCCAGATCCGAAGAACTGACGGACAGGCACCTCGACGATCCGCTCCACAATCCGCTCGGGACCGGGCACCTGAACAACGCGCTCAGGCCCCGGTACTTCGCGAACCTCGGTACGCACCTGAATGGGAACATCGATGTTCCCCCGGATGCTGAAGCGCTCGACCAGAATGCCTCGCGCCTCATTCCCACACCGCTGCATGCGGTGCAGCCGGAAGAGGTTTACCGTCGTGAGCACGTAGGTGCCCATGGACGCCATCTCCCAAGTGATCCGCTGCCCCACTAGGGACACGATCAGTGGTTCGCTGTCGCGAACCGGGCCCGAAAGCCACTGGTGCGCAAACTTGGAGACGATGATCGTACCTTGCGGGAAGCTGCGCACGAACTGTCCCGGCGCGAGATCGCGCTTCGGTACAGAAAGGTCAGCTCGCATATAGCTCGTGCCACGGCGAGCCGCAGCGTCGAGCCGCTCGGAGAGCGAAGGCTGCCCAGAGGCAACCGTCACTACCGAAACGTCCGGCTGGCCTTGCCAGTACACGCCATGCGCCTTGTGGAGCACGTCGAGCTGGAGGCCGGCCTGAGAGAACACTCCCTTGGTCGGGTTCGTTGCCACGGACGGAGCCGTGGCGGACTGCGAGAAGCTCATAGCCACCAACAAGGTGGAGATGAGCATGGTGAGGATTGATCTTAGTTTCATCTTACTCCTTCTCCACCAGCTGGCCCTGGTGGAATGTGTATTCCACCACGCGACCAGCGCGGTTCGTCAGTCGAACTCCGCTCCCCTGCTCTTGGGCTTTTGGCACCTTGAGCAAGAAAACGTAGAAGCCTTGTCGCTGCTGGTTAACCCCGTAGGAGGCTTTCACTTCCCCGTTGTAGAGGTACTCCAGCGTTGCGGCGCTCCCTGCTTCAACCACGATGGCGTGAGCCTCGGCCGTTCCGCGCTGCATGTCGAGCGAAGCTCGCAGCAGTTGCGGGTCGACCTGGGGCTGCGCCGGTTGAGGCGGGTCTTGGCGAGGCGGCTCGGCTTGGATTGAATCCTGACGAGGAGCAGGCTGGTCGAAGAACCCTCTCGGGTACACGACCTCCCACGACCCCGCTTGGATGTTGTCCTTCTTGAGCCCGGTTCGCCAGGGGATGAACAGCACGTTGACGTAACGAGCGCCGGTAACGGCCCCCACCACGTTGGTGCTGATCTTCCAGCGACCCTCCGGCAATGCCGGGGTAACCCCCCTCCACGTGTCCCCCACTTGCGTGAGCTCTACGTAGAAGATCTGCTGTTCGACCGCTGCCAGCTGTTCGCTGGAGAGACGGAGGCGTCGCAGCCCTTCCGGGTTGTCGATGTCCGGGCTTGACTGCTGGTCGTTGAATGCAGCCAGCCGATTGCCAAGAATCTGGGCTAGGCGATCCTTCGCCTCGAGATTTTCGATCTCGAGCTTGAGGACCATACGCCGGGGCTGATCCCCATTTCGCGCACCAATCACTCGGCGGGCGAAGATGAGGCGGTCGCCCGCTTCGGTGGGTGCGGCGCCAATCTGTGGCCAAAGATGCTCGGCAACGCCCGGCTTGGCAATCCAGATTTGGTCCAAAATGCCGGGCATTTGGGTCGACTCGGAAGTCCCGATCCCCAGACCGAGCTGCTGTTGGGCGAGGCTCGCTCCTGGCAACGCCAGTGCGAGCAAGACGACGAAAAGAAAAAGAAGCTTTCTCATCTGATTTCTCCTGTTGTAAAGGTCCGCTCCGGGGATGGAGCTTCCCATGTGCTCGCACTGAGGGGGTTCGAACCCCTATAGCTCAGCACTGGAATGCGCGCGGTGGCGCGAATTCCGCTACCGAGTGGTGTGTTTTGATTTGGAGAGAGAACCCTAGCCAGGGCAAAGGCGTGTCAGCGAAAACTGGCAGGATACCTGCACCAAAGTGCATTATTTGGACCCGCGCAGTGTTGAGTTCACAGAGCAGTCATCCACGTGCCCCAGCCAGGGTACTTCCTCCAAGTGCGATCTGGTGATGTCCGAATCGCAAGCAATAAATCATAAAAGTTGGCTTCTGTCAACCCTTATGCAATATTCCCTACCTGTAGATTACCTTGCAAAGAGCTCGAAACCAGAAGCAGTATCACGAACCTCAAAACCAGCGGCTGCGATTTCAGCTCGAAGACGATCTGATTCGGTCCAGTTACCAGCCTGGCGTGCTACCTCTCGCGCATTTGCAAGCGCGGTAACCGCACTTGGAACCTGCGTCGAGGCAGTAATGCCAAGTGCAAGTACACCCTCCACCTGCTCCCAGAAGCTCTTGGGGGCATCCTGGTTGGTGTCGATGAGGGCCAGCAGCCCTGGAAGATCGAGGTCGTCACTGAGGCGCTCCTGGAGCCCCAGGAGCAGCTCTGGGGCCACACCCTCTGGTGCAGCCTGGTACCGCTCGCGCCAGCGCTTCAGGCGACTCTGGGCGGCCTCCACTGCTTCCCAGGTAAAGTTAATGGGACTTCGGTAGTGGGTGCCATACGTAAAGAGCTTGAAGGCAAGTGGATCAATCCCCCGCCCTTGTAACTGAGCGATGGTGTAATCGTTCTGCAAGCTCTTGGACATTTTTCCCCCATCAACCGTGAGGAACGCCACATGCATCCAGTGTCGTGCCAGCTCTACACCATGTCGCGCCTCACTCTGAGCGATTTCATCCGTATGGTGCACGGCGATGTGGTCTTGCCCACCGCAGTGGATATCCACCGTCTCACCTATGCTCTTAGCGATAATTGCTGAGCACTCTATGTGCCAACCAGGGAAACCGAGTCCCCACGGGCTCTCCCACTCCATGTGTCGCTCACCTGGTGTTGTGGAAAACTTCCAGAGAGCAAAGTCTGTGAGGCTGCGCTTCTCACCAATCTCCACGCGCGCACCTGCCTGGAGCGATTGCGCATCAAGGCGAGCCAGCTTGCCGTAGTCGGAAATACTCGTGCTGTCGAAGTAGACGCCATCGCTCGTAACGTAGGTATGTCCCTTTGCCTCTAGGTCTTGGATGAAGGTGATTTGCTCGGCAATGGTGTCGGTTGCCTTTACCAAGCTATCTGGACGCTCAAGGTTGAGTGTTTCCATGTCTTGCAGGAACACTTGAGTATAGTGAGCAGCTACTTCCCAGGCAGTTTTACCCTCTCGCCTTGCACCAACTGCCATCTTGTCTTCTCCTTCATCACCATCTCCCACCAGGTGGCCCACATCGGTAATATTCATCACTCGGTACACACCGTGACCGAGGTAGCGCAGGGCTCGCACCAGCGCATCCTCTGCAATGAATGAGCGAAAGTTGCCAATGTGCGCCGCTCCGTACACGGTAGGGCCACAGGTGTAAACCGTAACCCGACTTGGGTCTACGGGACGTAGAGGCTCCTGAGTTCGAGTGAGCGTATTGTAGAGCTCGAAGTTTCCCACCTACAGCGCACCTTTATCAAAGAGATCATCCATGGTCAGGGGCGCATCGATGAGCTCCTGGGAGATAGCGCTCCCCTTCGTGCGCTTTGGCGCCGGAGTAGCGTCGGGATTCAGGAGAGCGGCCTCATCCTCTTCATCCTCGTCATCTTCGACATCAGGGATTGCGGCAAGTGCATCAGGCGCTACAGCGTCAAAGGCCTTGCGCAGCTCCTCTACCTCTTGGGCCACCTCTTCATCAGTAATGGGATCTTCGTCCTCATCTACCGTATCGGCAGCCTCCTCTAGGTCTTGAGCCTCAAGAGGGTCGAGTATCTCGTCTGCGGGAAGCGGAGTTGGAACGGGAGGCATGAAAGTTAGAGTGATCGCCGCCCCTCAAGGGCTCGCGCCAGGGTGCTTGGGTCGGCGTACTCAATGTCGCTTCCCATAGGCAGCCCGCGGGCAATTCGGCTTACATGTAGCGTAGGTGGAGCACCCAGGGCTTGCAAGCGGGCTTGGATTTCCGAGGCCGTGGCCTCTCCCTCTAAGCTTGGATTTGTAGCGAGGATTACTTCTACTTGCGCCCCTGATGCCAGGCGAGCAGACACCCGAGCTTCGAGCTCTCGAATGCGGAGTTGATCTGGACCAATACCGTCCATTGGCGAAAGGAGCCCGCCTAGTACATGAAACACCCCTTGGTATGCACCCGAACGATCAAGTGCCACCACATCGAGACTTGTGGCAACTACCGCAATACTCCCCTCATCGCGGCTAGTGTCTCGGCACACGGTACACAGCTCACCTGTGGCAATGTAGCCACAGCGAGTACACGGCTGGAGCCCCGATTGCACTGACTCAAGCGAGCGTATAAGGCGATTCTGCTCGGGGATTGTCTGCTGCAGCAGGTGGAATGCAAGCCGTGCCGCCATCTTTGGGCCAATACCTGGAAGTCGCGCCAGGGTATCAATGAGGTTCTGCAATGGCTCTGGGAGGCGAGCACTCATGCTGCGTCTGGGTACTTCTCGGCAAAGGCAGCCAGCGCCTGGTCTTTAAACGGCATCTCGGTACCCTCTTTCTCGAGCTCTGCAATCTTGGCAGGCAGCTGCTGCGGCTTCCAAATAGCAAACTGCACCTTGGGGTACGCACTGCTTCCCAGAAAAGTGCCTCGCTTCGCCTTCCGCTCTACGAGCGGCTTACCAGAGATTGGACAGATAAGACCTGTTTCCTTGGTGGCAGTGAGTGGGAGTGTACCCTTGCACTCTGGGTAGTTTGAACACGAGAGGAAGAGGCCAAAACGTCCGCGCTTCTGCATCATGGGTTTGCCGCACTCGGGGCATGGCACGTCGGTTTCTTTACGAAAATCTACGTAGGCAATGTTTGGCGTCTCGGTTTTGACGTGCTCGTTGAATGGACCCCAGAACTTCTGGAGCACACCTTCGTACGTAAGCTCAGCGGTAGCAACTTTATCGAGCTCGTCTTCCATACGAGCGGTGAACTCGAGATCCACCACGTCTGGGAAGTGCTGCTTGAGGAGGTCAGTAACAGCAATGCCGTAGGTTTCTGGAGCAAGCCGACGCTGCTCGTTGGTAACGTACCCGCGATCGATGAGCGTACTAATG
>JALHQF010000039.1 GCA_022842085.1 Patescibacteria group bacterium
GTCGGTAGAGCGCCACCATGGCCACAATGTCCTCGAAGTTGGTTGGTCGCAGCTCTTTGAGGTAGCGCTTCATGCCGGCAGACTCCAGCTGGAACACGCCGGTAGTCTCGGCGCGAGCGAGGAGCTCGTACGTCTTCACGTTATCCAGTGGCAGGTTGCGGATATCAATCTCCACCCCGCGGGTTTTGCGGATCACCCGGAGTGCCTGCGTGATGATGGAGAGGTTAGACAGTCCCAGGAAATCCATTTTCACCAGGCCCACCTTCTCCACATCGTTCATGGAGTACTGGGTTACCACCTGGTTGTCATCGCGACTGCTGTGCTGTAGGGCGGTGTAGTGGGTAAGCGGCTCGCGGCCAATTACCACGCCAGCAGCGTGAATGGAGGTATGGCGAGCACAGCCTTCCAGTTTTACGGCGATATCGAGCACCTGGCGTAGCTCATCGTTACTCAGGTAGAGCTCGCGTAGCTCTTGCACTT
Source organism: Patescibacteria group bacterium (assembly GCA_022842085.1). Taxonomy (GTDB): domain Bacteria; phylum Patescibacteriota; class UBA1384; order CAILIB01; family CAILIB01; genus JALHQF01. Next base: position 481 of record JALHQF010000039.1, read on the forward strand.
CTTCAAGGGCTTGTCCCAGCGGGATGGCCTTTGGCCCAGACGGGATGAGCTTGGCGAGCAGGTCTACTTCGCCATAGCTAATGCCCATCGCTCGGCCCACGTCACGCACTGCAGCGCGGCCACCCATAGTCCCGAAGGTGATGATCTGGGCTACACGGTCTTCGCCGTAGCGTTGGCGCACATACCGAATTACCTCATCGCGCCTCGTATCTTCAAAGTCGGTATCCACATCCGGCATAGAGATGCGTTCTGGGTTGAGGAAGCGCTCAAAGATGAGGTTGTGGTAGAGCGGGTCAACGTCGGTGACGGTGAGGAGGTAGGCCACAATCGAGCCAGCGGCCGAACCGCGACCAGGCCCCACTACAATGCCCTGCGTACGTGACCACTGGATGAAATCGGAAACGATTAAGAAGTACGACTCAAAGCCCATTTGCTCTATCACTGACAGCTCGTACTCCAAGCGAGCCGCTACCCGCTCTTCGAGCGGGATTTTTGGGTCGTTGGGGGGGGAGGGAAGAAGTTCGCCCTCCGCCCAAGTGCTGCGTTGTACGTACGGGAAGCCGTAGCGCTGCTGTACACCTTCGGCGCACAGTTTGCGCAGGTAGCTACGGTCAGTGGTGCCTTTGGCGCGTTCCTCCTCTGGGAGCGGGAAGATTGGCAGGGCAACCTCGTCCATCTTGAGGCTCCACTGGCCACAGCGCTCGGCGATGGCTACCGTATTCGCCAGAGCTTCGGGATCATCGGGTAGCAGCTGGGCCATCTCCTCCGGAGACTTCATAGAGAGATCGTACTGGCGCATGTCCAGCCGATTAGGGTCGCTTACCTGCTTGCCGGAGTTTACGCACACCAGCACATCCTGCACCTCGGCGTCTGCGGGGGTGAGGTAGTGGATATCATTGGTGGCCACCAGGGGCAGCGAGTGCTTTTTGGCCATCTCTCGCAGCCACTGGTTGTAGCGCTCCTGCTCCTCTTGCCCTCGCGTTGGTTGCAGCTCGAGGTAGAAGCGCGCCATGCCGTGGGTTGGGGCAAACAGCTCCGCGAGCTCAAGGAGTTTTTGCTCGGCACCTGCTTCGTCATCCTCGAGCGTACGGGGTACGATACCGGCTAGGCAGGAGCTCGTAGCGATGAGGCCGTGGTTGTACTTCTTGAGAGCATCGAGATCAATGCGCGGCTTGTAGTAGTAGCCCTCAAGGTGCGCAATGGTGGTGAGCTCTAGGAGGTTGCGGTAGCCCTCCTCAGTTTCAGCTAGGAGCAGTTGGTGGTAGCTCTTCTGGTCCAGCTTTCCGTCACGGTCATGCAGACTACGCCGTGCTAGGTAGGCCTCAACCCCAAGAATGGGGGTGATTCCCTCCTTTTTGCAGGCGGCCGCAAACGGGACAATGCCGTACATGGCTCCATGGTCCGTGAGGCCAAGGGCCGTCATACCTAGCTCCTTCGCCCGCTTCACCAGCTTCTCGGGAGGCGTAGCGCCGTCAAGGAGTGAGAAGTGGGAGTGGGTGTGGAGGTGGACGAACTGAGGCGGAATCGGCGTGGTGGCGCACATCTAGGCAAGACTAGCAGGCCAGGGCACGAGTGGGCAGCCGTTAGCGGCCTAGGCCCTTGGTGAGTCGCTCCATTACCGAGAAGTAGCCACGTAGCTCGGTGTCTGGAATATCCACGAACAGGGCATGGAGCGCTGTGTGCACGGCGGCACTGGCTTGCTCGAGCACCGAGCATCCTTGCTCCGTGAGCGTGTAGCGCTTAGCACGACGATCGTCCGGGTCTTCCTGGTGAGTTACCAGTTGAGAACGAGAAAAAGCAGCAGCCAAGCGGCTTACGAGAGGGAGTTCAACGTCGAGCTCACGAGCGATGTCTGAAAGGCGCCATCCTTCTGGCTGATCTGCCAGTAAGCGCAAAGCACGCCACGCCGTAGTGCTGAGGCGAAAGGGGGCTAGAGCAAGCCGAACCGTCTCTTGAACGACACGGTGGCTGCCCAGCTGCAGACGAGCGGCTTGAGCGAGCGGCAACATACGAGCTTGACGATGCTAGCATACCTCGTTAACTTAATTATGTTAAGTTAACGCGCTTAATCATTTTCTCATGAATCCTATCCTCCTTTCGATTATCGGTTTGCTCGCGGTGTTTGTTTCGGGTGTGGTGGTTTATGGACTGCTCGGCTCGAGCTCCATCGGTGAAAATAAGGTCGCCCTCACGCTGCCTCGCTTTCTCATTGCGGGTGCAGGGATGTTTGTTATCGCGTACTCATTCCTCTACCTGTTTAACAATGTGACGCTTGGCGACATGGCAGGTGTAAGTAAGGGTCTCGCACTTGGTGCGCTCGTTTCCATCCCATTCTTTGCCGTACCTCTCTTTGCAGATGCCCCGTACTTCAAGAGCAGCAAGGCCGGTATCGAGTGGGTAGTGATCGCAAACTGGATTGTGAGCTTCCTTGCACTCGGACTGGTGGTCGGTCTGTGGGCCTAGCTTTCGTTTGAGTGGCAGGGGGCGCCTTAGGGTGCCCTCTTTGCGTTTTGCCGTTTGGTGTGCGATTGCTGGTGCATGATTGCAGTTTCCGGTCGTCTCCCCGAGCTAGCTCAAGCAGAGCTAGAAGCGCTCGGTGCCTCCCCAAACGCGCTTGGCGAAGGGTGGTTTGAGGTGAGCAATACACCGGAGCTGGGTGATACGGGCTCGATTGTTCGATTGGCTGAGCAGGCAGAGCCGCCGTTTCAGGGCACGGTGGGAATATCCTTTTGGGGAATGGAGCCGAGCTCTCGGGTGGTGCGCGCCCTCAAGGGCATGGGCGCGCGTCGTGTGGTGCTCCCACAGTCAGGTGGGCAGCTTACCATTGGGCAGATACTAGGTAACAAACTTGCGAAGGCTGGTAATGCCGAGCTCTTACAGCGAAGCGGTGACCCGGCTTGGTACCAAGCTACTTGGTGGCCAGACTACGCAGGGTTTGTGCGTAGAGATCGCGAGGCACCACACGCCGATCCTGTCCGAGGAATGCTCCCGCCACAGCTGGCGCGCACCCTGGTGAACCTAGCTACCCACGGCAACCGAGGGCTCGTGGTGGTGGATCCATTCTGCGGGGAGGGTCGGGTGCTCATGGAGGCACATGTGCTGGGGTACCAGGTTGCTGGGAGTGATATTGATTCTTCGGCTGTAGCGGCTACACGAGAGAACCTAGAATGGCTTGGGCTGGCGGGGCCATCCGTTGAGGTGTGCGATGCCATCCAGTCGCCGAGATTCGCCGACGAGGGGTACGTAGTGGCCACCGAACCCTTTCTTGGTAGGCCGCAGAAAGGCAAACCTGCAAGTGGTGACACATGGCTGAAAGAGGTTTTGGAGGTTCATCAAGGTTTCGTAAACGTGTGGTGCGGTGCAGCTGCTCCACCACAACGCCTCGTGAGCGTCGTGCCGCGCTTGGTGTTGCAGCACGGAGAACTTGCCCTCCTCGACCATCTAGAGATTCCGGCCGGCTGGGGCGCGTCTCGGGTGGCGACGTACGCGCGCTCTGCTGCGATCGTGCAGCGGGATATCGTGGTGCTAGAGCAGCGTCCTGGTTGACGAACCTGTACGCATTGGGTACAGTCACTTCGTTCTCTCGGTGGCTTTTCGTGTCTTTGCACCTAGCTACCAGATTTAGCTTCTCCCACACTCCCACCCCATGGCATCCAAAAAGCAAGCCGGAAGTTCACGAAACGGACGCGATAGTCGCGGTCAGCGTCTTGGCGTGAAAGTGTACGGCGACCAGCACGTAACAGCTGGCAACATTATCCTCAAGCAGCGCGGCACCAAGTACGCCGCTGGCGAGAACGTCTACGTAAGCAAGGATCATAGTCTCCACGCCGCAATTGATGGCCTCGTACAGTTTGCCAAGGTTACCAAGCGTGCGTTTACCGGTCGTCTCTCCAAGATTCAGGTGGTAAGTGTTCGTCCAAACGTCGCTAAGAAGTAAGCCATGCTCCGCACCGACGTCGCCCACCTCCTCAAAGCCAAGTACGGCAAGCAGAACCCGCCAAAGCTTCGTGCTGGAGATACTGTAAAGGTGCACCAGCGCATCACCGAAGGTGAGAAGCAGCGCATCCAGATCTTCGAGGGTATCGTTACTGCTGTAAAGCACGGCCAGGGCCTTGATGGCTCATTCACCGTTCGCAAAATTGCAGCCGGCCAGGTTGGTGTAGAGCGTGTATTCCCGCTCCACAGCCCAAACGTCGTAAAGGTAGAGCGTACCAAAACAGCTAAAGTTCGACGCGCCAACCTCCTCTACCTCCGGGGCCGTCGTGGGAAGGCACTTCGCTTCAAGAGTGAGGTTGCTGCTCCATTCACCTGGGAAGAGCCGGCAAAGGTAGATCTTCCTGTCGAAGAAGATGTACCTGTCGTTGAGGATGAAATTGTCGAAGAGGTGGTTGCTGAGGCGCCGACAGCCGAGGAGGCTCCAACCGAAGAGGTTGCAGAAGAGAAGGCTGCCTAGTGGCACGCACGCATGTGGCGGGACGCCGGGGCGAAGAGATCGCCGCGGCGTTTCTCGTAAGCTTGGGGTTTGCTGTGCTCAAGCAGAACAGTGATATCGCCGGTGTAGAGGTGGACTTACTCTGTCACCACCGGGGTGATTTGGTGATTGTCGAGGTAAA
>JALHQF010000040.1 GCA_022842085.1 Patescibacteria group bacterium
AACTTCACCACAGGCAACGTTGCGGCTGAGTACTACGCAGGTGGTTTATTCGGTAGGGTCTACTACGAAGCGTATGACGGAGACTCAGTTGTCAGTATTTTGGACAACTACACCTGGGGAGATATTAACGCCCTTTACGAGCATGCCGGAGGTATCGGTGGTCTGCTCGAGTTCTATGCGAGTTCTGGCCTGACCGAAGCCGATTTTCGGCTACGAAATGCCTACTCCTCAGGAGATGTAGCGGCGGACTACTACGCAGGAGGGATCTTTGGGGGAATTACGGAGCCTGATGTGAGCAATCAGGAGGTTGTGGTGGAGAAGGTCTTTGCGGCAGGCGCAATCTCCGCTCCAGGCGGGGAAGAGGGTGCCATATTTGGCTACGTATCGACCCAATCCTATGACATTACGTCTTCTGATCTCTACTATGACGCCGCGAGGACAGGAATGAGTGACTGTACGAGTAGTGTGGCACTTGCTGGGTGTACCGCGGTAAATGTTGGAGGTAGCAGTCCAAGCTACTTCTTTAGCAATACTACGAATCCTCCGCTTTCAAGCTGGAACTTCACCACTATCTGGCTGCGAAATACTGGTGACTACCCAACGTTCCGGGGTGCAGATGATGCCGATGGTATAGCTCCAGAAGTAGAAGATGCTGGCCCAAACCAGGGTGACGCTAACGACGATGGAGTCCTTGATAGTCAGCAAGCGTACGTCACAAGCTACCTAAGCCAGGTAACGCAGAGGCCAGTAGTGCTCCAGGTTTCTTCCCAGTGCAGCATTACAAGCACAGATGTCATGTCGGCTAGTCAGGCGAGCAGGGCCGACGTTGGGTACCAGTATCCGCAAGGGCTACTCCGATTTGCCGCTAGCTGTGGAGCCGCCGGCTATACAGCCACCATTACCCAGTACTACTTTGGGATTAGCGATACGAGCCTAGCGGTACGCAAGTACCATCCAGGACGCCAAGTGTACTTTGCGGTTCCTGGTGCGACGGTGCAGCAGGTAACGATCGGTGGACAGACAGCACTTAAGGTTACCTACACTGTTTCTGATGGAAGTGACATGGACACCGATGGGCTGGTAAACGGCAGTATTGCCGACCCAGTAGGTCTTGGTACGGTAAGGGTGAATGTCCCAGCGACTGGATTTAAGCCACAGTAAGCGCATCTGGCTGCTTGCGGGTGGCGCTGTAGCGTTCCTAATAGTAGGAACCGTAGTTGCTCTCGACGGGCGCCCACAGCCTACCTCTGTGGAGAGTGTTGAAGTGGTGACCACTTCAACCCTAAGCCCGGAAGAGCAGAGGCCCGGGGTAGAGATCCCGTACACATGGTCTGGTAACGCAGAGGATCCCATGTACCTTAGGTTGCCAACCATAGGTGCGGAGGGGTATGTGCAGGCCGTAGGGAAAGATGCCGAAGGACGCATTGCGGTTCCCACCAACATTCACTTTGGTGGGTGGTTTGTTGAGGCCGCGCTCCCGGGTAATCCAGGACTCGCGATTATCAGTGGACACACCAACGGTCCAACGCGAAGAGAGGCAATCTTCACGCGCCTTGGAGAGCTGGGTGTGGGCGACACCTTTTCACTAGAAACAGGTGATGGGAGCATTCTCGGCTACGTAGTTCGAAGCGTAGCGGTATATCCACTCGAAGCAGCCGCAAACGCGCTCTTTTCTCAGAGTCCTCGTATCGAAAGCCAGCTCACACTCATCACCTGCACGGGGCCGTATAACGAACAAGCAAAGGACTTTGAGGAGCGCACTATCGTGGTCTCGGAGCTCGTCTCAAGGAGCTAAGGATTCTCTTGCTGATCGCTCAGCCAAGGCACCAAAGAAAGCCTAGCGCTTTCCGAAGCCAAACAGGCGAAGGACGGCGAGCAGGATCACTGCCCCTGCAACCCCCCATGCAACGCCGTAGAGACTCCACTCACCAGCACTCGCAGCGTTGCCAATTTTAAGGAGGTCAAAGAAGAGGTACTTTCCGAGGAGTGAGCCGATGATGCCTACAATGGTGTTTCCAATGAGGCCGCGCCCGTTTCCTGTGACGATCCCGGCAAGCCAGCCGATGATAGCTCCAACAAGGAGGGTAGCAATGAAGTTCATGTACCTACCGTACCACGAGCTTCTCCAGCAGCAATCGAATCTGTTTCTCCGGCAAGTGTTGGCCAATAAAGACAATCTCCGTAGTCATTCCTTCAGGCACAGTCCAGGGGTTCGTTCCACCTTCAATGATGTCGTCAACGAGCTGCTGACCCTGAAAACTGTCACCAGCTTGTTGAAAAATGATGGGTGCGTTGTCGGCAAATACTACCGAACCCTTGCTCCTCAGTACGGCGGCAGGCCAAAAATCAGACAAGAACTGCTGAAATCCAGCCCAACGCAGAGGTTTCTCACTGCGAAATACAAAGCTTGAAAAGCCGTACTCCTCAGCTTCGCTACTTGGTTTGTTCCACTCGCGCTCCCACGCTTCGTGCTCAAGTGCTTCTGTGTAGGAGTAGCGCCGGGTGCCGATAACCTGATCGACAGGAATGTATCCCTGCGTAATTTTGGTGATCACTGCGTGTGGGTTGAGCCTGCGTGCAAACGCCTGAACTTTGTCTGCGGCCTCGACATCACATGCGTCAACTTTGTTGAGGAGGATGGTGGTTGCAAACTCAAGCTGATCGGTAATGAGGTTTGCAAGAGATTCTACAGCTCCGGTTTCCGGATTCCTGCTAGAAGTCTCGTAGGTTTTCCAGAATTGGGGCGTATCGACAACCGAGAGGATTTCATCGAGTACGACGAGGCTTGGGAGCGAGCCCATGTGGAAGGTTTGTGCAATCGGGAGCGGTTCGCCGATACCGGTAGACTCAATGAAAATATGTGTTGGCGGTTCGGCAAGCTGTGCAAGCTGCTCGAGCTCTTTGAGCAAGTCTTCTCGCAGCGTGCAGCAAATGCAGCCATTGCTCATTTCCACCACATTTTCTGTAGTTTGGCGGACGACAGTTGCATCGACATTGATACTGCCAAACTCGTTTACAATTACCGCCACGCGCTTGCCTGCAAGCTGCTTGAGGAGCTGGTTGAGGACCGTGGTTTTTCCTGAACCGAGGAAGCCTACAAGGACGGTGCAGGGAATGGGTGACACTGAGAGCATGGTTGCCAGATAGTAAGGTGAGGAGTGGGGATGTAGGTAGAAGTAGAGCGAGGAAGAGGGGAAACTGCTACGGAGTTGCAGTGTGGGCAGGCAGTATGGAGGTGTTTGCCGCTGTGTGAGCGTACGTAGCGTGGGGTAGCATCTGGCGCGCCGGTCAGCACCTCAACTACTCCGCATGCGGCAAGTGCTTGAAGCTGGCGAAGAACGCTCGTTCGGTGCTTTTTGAGGGGTTCGGGCAGCTGCTCCGTGAGCTCACGCACGCTACACGCATGGTGCCCAGAGAGGTGGCTGAGGACCCACTGACGCAGGGGGGTGCTGTAGCCAGGTAGCCGTTTTGCTTGAGGGGTGCAGTGCTGACACATCGTCGAACTTTTGCATACCCTATGCATTTTTGCAAGGTTCAATTGCTAGAAGCGCTGGCCATTTCATGCTATGGTGCCGCCATGCGTTCGCGTTCTTTGCGTGCACCTGTTGTCCCGTGGCTTCTTGTGGGTATAGGTGCGGTTGCGGCTTTGCTTCCGCAGTGGCTCCCTGGCTTTCGACTGCCACTGCCCGATCGTGTCCAGGATGGGGCGACGGTATTTCTCGGAGTGCTTCTCGAGGCTCTTCCGTTCGTGTTGCTGGGTGTACTCGTTTCGGCAGGGATTCGTCGCTACATCAGTCCCGAGCGAATGCAGCGCCTCTTGCCGCGCAACAAGTGGCTGGCACTTCCCGCAGCGGCTGCACTCGGCCTGCTTTTTCCGGTATGTGAGTGTGGAAACCTGCCGGTGGCACGAAGGCTTATTCGGCAAGGGATGCGTCCAGCGTACGCAATTACCTTTTTGCTCTCGGCACCGATTCTTAACCCGGCAGTGCTCATTTCGACGATAGCAGCGTTTCGCTTCGTGCCTGAGCTAGTGGTAGCGCGCTTCGTTCTAGGTTTTCTCGTCTCCGTTGCGGTTGGAGCCTACTTCCTGCTGCGCGGTGATGAGCACGTGGTAACCGAGCAGGAGCGAGCTGCTGCCTGCGACCACGATCACGGCGGCATTGCCGGGATCCTCGATGAGCTGGCAGAGATGCTCGGTACGCTCAGCTACGGTGCCGCCCTGGCAGCGGTAATCCAGGTAACGATTCCACGGTCTTCCCTGGTAGAACTAGGGCAGAACCCTGTTGCAGCGATCCTGGTGATGATGGGGCTCGCTCTAATCGTGTCTCTCTGCTCAAACGTTGATGCGTTCTTCGCACTCTCCTTTGCCAACACCTTCTCCAGTAGCTCGCTGCTGGCGTTCTTGGTGTTTGGGCCGATGATTGATTTCCGCGCTATTGCACTCATGACCCGAGTCTTTACGCCTCGAGCTATTGCGACCATTGCGCTCCTGGTTGCCCAGCTGGTCTTCCTTGGGTCGCTGGCGCTGCACTACCTAGGAATCCTATGATGCGGCGCTACCTTATCCTCCTGGTTTCGCTGGTACTTACCGCGGTAGCTACCCTGCGCATTGCTGCGGCAGGTAAGCTCGACCTCTACATCCACCCGAGTACTGCTCCGTTTACCGTGGCCTCTGCCTTCGTGCTGTTGGGACTGCTGGGCTTGGCGCTCGTCAGGCGACTCGACCACATTCATGCGACCAGGTTCCAAGTGGGCATGGTGACGGTGGTGGCGGTCATTGTGGCGTTCTCAGCAAACGTGGCCCCAGGCATCAACCTGGTGCAGCAGCGGCAAACCGATGCGGTGCCTCTGGGTGGACGCAACGCCCCAAACCTTTCACAGCGTACGCAGCAGTTCACCATCCTCGAGTGGCTGGCGGCCTGGGAGGGCGATCCAACTGGTACCCGCTTCGAAGGGGCGCCTGCAAAGGTGACGGGTTTCCTCACCCGTGACGGTGACAGGGTATTGCTCAACCGGCTCCTGCTTACCTGCTGCGTGATTGATGCACAGCCAGCGCAGCTCCAGCTCTCCGTTTC
>JALHQF010000041.1 GCA_022842085.1 Patescibacteria group bacterium
AATCCCGTGCTCTTCGAGTGCCTTGATGAGCGTAGCTTCGCTGTAGCGAGGTGGCGGTTCGGTTTCGTGGTACTCCTCAGCAAGGGTTTTGCAGGCCACCTCCTCTCCCTCATGCAGCTCCGGGAGGAGCTTGTCACGGTCATCCGTGCCATACACGGCCAAGAAACCTGGAACCACTACTCGTTGACCTGTAGCCCGGAGCGTGCCATCTCCTGCGGAGACCACGGCAGCGAGCTGCTCAAGCTGGGCCGGCGCCATCTGGGAGGCAAGGGTACGTGAACGAATGAGCTGGTACACCTTCATGGCACTTGGGGAGACCGGAACCACCTCCTTGGAGACGTCGGTTGGACGAATCGCCTCGTGAGCCTCCTGAGCACTCGCCTTGGCTTTATAGAAGTTTGGCTTCTCAGGGATCGATGTTGCGCCGTAGGTTTTGCGTGCATACGAGCGAATTGCCGTTACCGCCTCGCTTGCCAGCTCTACTGAGTCGGTACGCAGGTAGGTAATAAACCCGCCCTCGTACAGCTCTTGTGCAGCACGCATGGCCGCCTTGGAGCTCATACCGAGTCGGTTTACCGCATCCTGCTGAAAGGTAGATGTCGTGTACGGAGCAAGCGGCCGCCTGGTAGTTGGCTTTGATTCGAGTGCTTCAATGCGGTACGGCGCCTGGACCTTGGCCATTGCTGCCGCCACCTCTTCTGGGGTTTTCCAGGTGAACTGCTCAAGCTTCTTGCCGGCTACATGGGTAAGCCGAGCGGTAAAGGTGTCGCCACGCTGAGTCTCTAGGAGTGCATCTACCGTCCAGTAGGGCTCAGGCTTGAAAGCATCGCGCTCACGCTCGCGGTCTACGATGAGCCGCAGCGCAACACTCTGCACACGGCCAGCCGAGAGGCCGGTTGCCACCTTTCGCCAGAGAATCGGTGAGAGCGTGTAACCAACCAAACGATCAAGGCTCCGTCGTGCCTGCTGAGCATCTACAAGGGGCATGTTGATCTGGCGAGGATGATCCAGCGCCTCTTGAATGGCAGCCTTGGTAATTTCGTTAAATGTGATGCGCTGGTACGGAATCTTCTTCTTCTCAAGCTCGAGCGCATGCGCGAGGTGCCAGCTGATTGCCTCACCTTCGCGGTCGAGGTCGGTGGCGAGAATGACCGCATCTGCCTGTTTGAGCTGTGCCTTAAGCTCCGTGAGCGCCTTCTTGGATTTTGGGGGGATAACGTAGGTTGGCTCAAAACCGTTGTCTGGGTCTACGCCAAGCTTGCTGCTGGGAAGGTCGCGGACGTGCCCGAACGACGCCTTAACCGTGTACCCCGTGCCGAGGTACTTACCGATGGTCCCCGCCTTGGCAGGAGACTCTACGATGACGAGGGTGCGCTTGGGTGCCATGTGCCGAATCTTGACCTTCCATACCCTGCCTGGTTGAGGGCACTGAGCGCAAGCATTACCCTGGCTGGTTGCCAGGAAAGCCGCGCTGCGAGCTGCCCAGCCGTGGCAGGGCTGGTTGAGAGCGCACGGTACACTGCCTCCTGATCTGGCGTCAACTGAGGGCGCGGCTCTGGGGGGATTTCGATACCTAGGAGTGACGCCAAATCCTCGCTCCTGGTAACAACGCTTGCGCCATCTTGAATGAGCCGATTAGTACCAGCCGCCGTGGATCTGGCGATGTCCCCAGGAACAGCTGCAACTGTGTGTCCAAGGTCGAGAGCAAACTGGGCTGTGTGCAGCGCACCAGAGTGCTCGGCTGCCTCTACAACCAAGAGAACCGGTGAGAGTGCCGCGATAATACGGTTACGAGCAATGAAACTGTGTCTTCCGGTGGCTGAGCCATCGGCGTACTCACTCAAGATAAGTCCGCCACTCGCTGTAAGTGCCCTGGCCGCGCCCTGGTGCACTGCGGGGTAGATTCGACCTAACGGTGTGCCAAGCACCGCAATGCCTCTACCCCCTACCTTGATGGTAACCTCGTGAGCAGCGCGGTCGATACCGTATGCTAAGCCTGAAACAACTGCCACACCAGAACGAATAAGCGGCGCGAGGAGCGTCTGCACGGCGTAGTGGCCAGCTGGCGAAGCATCTCTACTGCCCACAACACCAAGGCGCGGTGCAGAGAGGCACGCCAGGTCACCATCTGCGTAGAGCCCGTTTAGCGGTGGGTGCACCTGGGCAAGGGTCTGCGGGAACTTGGTTAGCGCGAAGAAGGGCATATCCACACCCTAGATTCGCTTGTGCGCCGGTTACAGCCTCGTCTCACCTGAGGCAGTAAGGTAGAGCGGAATCCCTGCTTGCTGAGCTTGTTTCCCGAGCTCCTCAGACAGAAGTTGCGTGTAGAGCAGGAGCCCAACCGACTCGAGGTTGCCGTGCTGCTCTACCCCTAGTAGGTTACCGCTGCCGCGCAGCTCAAGATCACGCACTGCCAGCTGCCAACCACTCCCCAGAGCCTGGTGTTCCTCGAGTGCCTGGAGACGCGCCCTGGCTGCTTGGGTGGCAAGCGGTGGTAGATCGGGGTCGTCCAGGTTGTAGTCGGCGTGCTCGACACTCCCAATACAGAAGAGCGCATGTGCCTGGGTACTGCGGCGCCCAACACGGCCTCGCAGCTGGTGCAGATCGGCAAGTCCAAAACGCTCTGATCTGAGGACAATAAGGGTATTGGCTTCTGGACAATCGAGCCCATGCCCCACCAGGTTAGTTGCCACTAGAACGCGGGTTTCTCCCGCCATGAACGCTTCCATTCCCTTCTGGAGAACCTCTGCAGGCTGCTGTCCGTGCACCATGCCAATTTGCACACCAGCAAACGGTGTTTCCTGGAGCAGCTTGTGTAGTCGAGCCTGCACCGGACCCAGCATGCCAACACGCGGGTGGACTACAAATACCTGTCCGCCTCGCCCTAGCTCGGCCACAAGCGCCTTTCGCACGAAACCGTCGTGGTAGTGCTCTACCTCCGTTCGAACCGCTAGGCGGCCTTCTGGAGGCTGCTGGAGCTGAGAGAGTCCGCGAATGCCCCCAAGCGAGAGCGCCAGGGTGCGTGGGATGGGTGTGGCTGAGAGTGCCAGGGTGTCGCACGTTGGCCGAATCTGGCGTAGCCGCTCTTTCTGCTTCACGCCAAAGCGCTGCTCTTCGTCGATAACCAGGAGCCCGAGCCGCTTGCAGGTAAGCTCTGGCGAGAGCAACCGGTGAGTACCAATCACCAAGTCAAGTGAGCCATCGGCGAGCCCCTGGAGCACCCCGCCGCGCTTGGCAAGGCGGCTGTAGCGACCAATGCGCACGGGAAGCCCTTGCAACCGCTCTTCGAAAACCCTTGCGTGCTGCTCGGCTAAGAGGGTTGTAGGCGCTACCACGAGCACTTGGCCGCCACCTGCCAACACCCGCACCGCCGCACGCAGTGCTACTTCTGTTTTGCCAAACCCCACATCTCCCACCAGGAGGCGATCCATTGGCTCCGGCATCGCGAGCTCGGCACCAATGAGCTCCAGGACACTCGCTTGATCTGGGGTAAGGGTGAAGCCAGCTCCACGTGCCACCGTCGCCTCCCACTCAGGAGCGGGAATCCAGGGTGCCCGATTCGCCTTCTGACGCTTGAGGAATCCCTTGAGGAGCGTGCGTGCCACGCCGATGAGGTCTCTCTGTACCCGCTGCAAGGTGTTGCGCCAGGCCACACTGTGCAGACGGGTCAGCTTTGGCTGCCGGCTTCCCAGGTATGGCATGAGGAGTGGTACCCGACTCTCGGGGATACGCAACAGATCGCCACCTGCGTAGCTAATGAGGATGTCTGGTTCCTCGCTCCCCTGGCGCCGCTCAATCCCCTGAAAGATGCCAATACCGTGTACTGGGTGTACGAGGTACTCACCAGTGTGCACCTTACCGTTTGGGGTTTCGAGGTGGTTGGGCAGGAGATCGGGAGCTTCTGCAACCGCCTCCCACCCGTACCCTGCTTGACGCTCAATCCGTTCAAGCGCTTCACCAAAGAAGTGGAGCCGGTACGGCGCCTCGCTGGTTGTGGGCCAGACTACGAGGGTATCGCCAAGCACTGCCACATCGGCGGGCTGGAGCACTTCGGCGCGGTCGACGTACCCGTGCGAACGCAGGTAGGCAACTGTTTCGCTACGGGTAAGCATGATTGACAGCCTAGCAGAAATCGCGTACCAAGAGCACAGGTTGGGACCAGAAAAGATGCTCTGAGAGCTGCCTGTGTGGTCTGCGGATTCGTTGCCCCTCCTTTGAATCTATCACCTTCGGGTGAGCCCGCAGGTAGCTCCCAGGGACATTCCCTGGAGGATTCCTGTTGAAAACCTCCGAAATTTCCGACGAAGGGAGTCGCGCAATGGCCCCCTGCATGGTCGTAGTCTTGCTTTCCGTCGCGTTCGGCATTTGCGTCGGCTTGGCAGGGCTAAGCCGGTTCTTGTATGGGGAGCCTGGGTACGGATACCCCCAGCGTGTGAAGCAGGCTCTCGAGTGTGCGCGTACCAAAGCTCCTGCGGGTTCGCCAGTTACCATACTTCAAATTACTCGGGAGGAGAGCGGACTGATTGGAGCTCGCGAGGTTGAGCTTACGAACGGCTTCCTCGGCGACGAGATCATCTACTACACGCTGCCACAAAGAGGCCAGCCCCAACCAAGGCTGGGCAACCTCATCTGGGTTACCCCCACAGCTAGCGGCATCTGCCCCTGATCAAAAACCCCCACCCTCTCGGGTGGGGGTTTCCCCTATTTCAGCGAGTGCCTAGGCCTCAACCTTCACACCCATCGAACGAGCTGTCCCAGCAATGATCTTCATTGCCTGCTCAGGATCACGCGCCGAGAGGTCTGGCATTTTGCGCTCGGCTACTGCCATGAGCTGCTCCTTACTCAGCGTACCAGCCACTTCCTTCTTTACGTTCTTGGCACCCTTTGCCAAGCCAAGTGCCTCACGGATGAGCACAGAGGCAGGTGGCTGCTTGAGAACGAAGGAGAAGGTGCGGTCTTCGTAAATGGAGATCTCAACCGGAATAATGGTGTTCCCCATTGGGGCAGTTGCCTGGTTGAACTGGTTTACGAACTCACCGATATTGATACCGGCCG
>JALHQF010000042.1 GCA_022842085.1 Patescibacteria group bacterium
TGAGCTGGAAACGAGTACGCATCTATGGCCTGGTCGCACGAATCCTGCGCGACCTCGCTGACCTTCGCTTCCTGCTCACGCTCTTACCCGTACCGGCTGCCGCGAGCGTATTTCTGCACGGGCTACGTCGCACGCCCCTAGGCGAAAGCTAGGCGCTATGCTAGTGTATCCCGTGTGCTTCGGCACGCCCATCCTGCCCTCGGGCTTTGTAACAACTCTATGTCAGAACCAGACTCAAGTTCTGCGGCGCCGCGTACGATTACCTTTCGTGAACTCGGTATTTCGCCGCACATCCTACGTAGCCTCGATCAAAATCGGCTACGTGTGCCAACGCCTATTCAGGCTCAGGCAATTCCACTTGCAGCCGTAGGGAGCGACCTTATCGGGATCGCTCAAACCGGTACCGGTAAAACCATGGCGTTTGGTATTCCTACCATCCAGCGCCTGATGCTGCAGGGGGGGAAGGCCATCGTGCTCGTACCTACCCGAGAGCTGGCGGTGCAGGTGAAGGCGAGCATCGACACACTCGCCGCCCCTCTGAAGCTCGCAACTGTCTTGGTGATCGGTGGCGAGCGCATGAACCGCCAGATTCGTGAGCTCAAGGAAGACTGGTCGGTGATCGTGGCGACCCCAGGTAGGCTCAACGACCTCCTCGATCGGAAAAAGGTCGAGCTCTCCGAGGTGAAGGTTGCGATTCTCGACGAGGCTGATCGCATGCTCGACATGGGCTTCTTGCCGCAAATCGAAACGATTCTCCAGCGCACGCCAGTCGAGCGCCAGACCTTACTCTTCTCCGCAACCATGCCCGCCGAAATTGAACGGCTAGCCTCGCAGTACCAAAACGAGCCACAGCGCATTGAGGTTGCACGGGCTGGAAGCACGGCGGACAAGGTCTCACAGGAGGTTATCGTGGTGCCTAAGCACGAGAAGCTCGCTATGTTGGAGAAAGTGCTCTTGGAGCACCGCAATAGCACGTCGCTCATTTTCGTGCGAACCAAGCTTGGAGTGAGCGATGTGATTGCGCACATTCGTACCCTCCGAATTCCGGCGCTCGAGCTTCACTCCGATCGCTCACTGCGCTCTCGCCTCTTTGCCCTCGATGCCCTGCGTCGCAAGCGCACACGCGTACTGGTGGTAACCGATATTGCTGCCAGGGGTCTTGATGTAGTGCACGTTGGGCTGGTCGTAAACTACGACCTTCCAGAAAACCCCGAAGACTACGTGCACCGTATTGGTCGTACTGGTCGCGCAGGACGGTCTGGTGTTGCAATCTCGCTTGCCGAGCCAGACCAGGAGCGGTTGGTGCACGCCATCAACAAGGTTACTTCCCAGGACCTTGCGCCGAGCGAGCGCTCCACGGTTGGCTGGTCTGAGTTTTCGGGCGGCGGTAAGCGTGGCAAGGGTGGACGTGGCGGCAATCGTCGGCGTGGTCCCATCAAAGATGCCCCTGCCTACCAGGACTTTGGTACGAGCATCAGTGGGCCCGATGGCTTTTCCACTATGCGGAGCAATAAGCGCCGGCCGAAGTTCTTCGATAACGACTAGCGAGCATAGAAAAAACGGGGCCAGGTGGCCCCGTTTTGGGTTACTAGAAGTGCGCGCGGAAGAACCGGCTCACACGCTCTGGGTCGAGAGGGCTGTCGTGCAGACGAGGGCCCGCGTTACTGATCCCGAAGAGGGTTGCTGCTGCACTGAGCTTCTCTACAAAAGAAGGATCGGGCATGCGTGGACCTGTCTGATGGCCAAACTCGCGCAGCTCCGGGTAGCCAGCAAGGAGTATCCCCTCGGCGAGACAGGCCACACAGAGCGAGGGATCGCCGAGGTAGAGCTCGCTCTGTTTCAGTGGCTCGGGGAGCCGCACCACCGATCCTTCACAGGCCAGGATGTCCTCACGATCTGCCAAAAGGTGCGCCACAGCGTGTGGCCGACCGATATCCACCACCACACTTCCAGGTGCAATGGCTTGTACCTGCTCAGTGGTGAGTACGCCACTAGCGCACACCAGAATGAAGCGGTGGTTTTGCAGTTCGAGCACCGACTGGGCAACTTCTACGTCATTCAGCTGGGGATAGCGACGAAGGCGCATCGACAGCTTGGCGGCTCCACCGTCTTTCGGGTTGCCGAATGCCGTTACCATAATTCCACGCTGCGTGAGGAGGATAGTTGCCAGGAGGCCGGTTGAACCAGCGGCACCCACCACCGCCTCAGCGTGCTTGGTGAGGTCGTACCCAGCTTGCTCAGCGAGGGTAACCAGTCCTTCCACCGCACTCACCGCTGTGAAGGTGTTCCCATCGGTAATCGGCAGCTGGGCTTCGCGTCCGCTGCTCACAAGGCTTCCCGAACCAGTAACCACCGAGGTGTAGGCGCCGAGCGCAACCGCTTTGGCGCCTTGCTCCATGAGAATGGTGGTCGCTTCGTTTACCCCATCCTGGCAGCGTTGAGCATTCCGTTCGTTCATCATGTAGGTCGGATCGAAGGGAACACAGTGGAGCCTGAGTTCAACCTTGGTACCGTCCGCCCCGCGTAACGGGTTGTGACCCATGGCAAGTAGCTTGATGGCCAGTCTGTGCATCTGCTGGTGTCCAAGCTGTGCTGGCAGCTCCCGCAGGGGGAGCTTCCACTTCTGAGCCTGCTGCTTGGTGCGGTCGGCTTGATCGATGCCCCAAGTTGGGTGGATAACGCCACCGGCGATCGTCTGAATTGTTGAAGTACCCACGATGGGCGCACCATAGCAGGTTTCGACAAAGAATCGAGCTGCTAGGCTGGAAGTGTGACTCCTCGCGAACTGCAAGCCCTCATTTACGATTTCTACCATCATCAAGGGAGGCATGAGCTGCCGTGGCGGCAGACTCGTGACCCCTACGCGGTTGTTGTTTCTGAGGTGATGCTCCAGCAAACCCAAGCCAGTCGTATTGCACCACGTTTCGTGCGTTGGATAGCGCGTTTTCCAAGCTGGGAAGCGCTCGCATCAGCTCCGCTGAGTGCGGTACTGCAAGAGTGGCAAGGACTTGGGTACAACCGTCGGGCACTCAATCTCCAGAGGCTCGCGCAGGCGGTCGTGGCAGCGGGGGGCTTACCTCGCGACCGCGTAAGCCTTGAGGCGCTTCCAAGCGTTGGCCCATACACAGCCGGAGCAGTTCGGGCATTCGCGTTCAACGAGCCAGAGGTATTCATTGAGACAAATATTCGACGAGTGTTTCTCCACCACCTCCACCTTGGCGAGGAGGGGGTAACCGATGCACAGCTGATGCCTGAGATTGCAGAGGCACTCGACCACCATAATCCACGTGACTGGTACTACGCACTCATGGACTACGGTGCTTGGCTCAAGTCTCAGGTGCCAAACCCCAACCGCCGGAGTAAGCACCACACGGTACAAGCCAAGTTCGAAGGCTCCAAGCGACAGGTGCGAGGGGCGGCGCTCCGCATAGTGGCGAAGCGGGGAGTAGTTACCGTACCTGATCTAGCTGATTACCTTGGCGCGCCTGCGGCGGAACAAGTGCTCGAAGAGCTCGTACGAGAGGGATTCCTCCGGCGCTCTGGAGCAGTCTGGCGTGCGGCGTAGGATCTGGTAGGGTCACGCTATGGCGCACGCGCGATACGTCGCGGTTTTGCCGCGGCCACTTTGTAAACCTGACGACTACGTTGTAACTGAAGCCTACCTCTCTTTCACGGAGACTTTCGACGTTGCTCATCCTCCCATTGAGCTTTCCACGCACACCTCGCTGCGCTTTCCTGGTGCACGTAGTGATTTGAGCATGCCCCGCGCGAGACTGAAAGCGGTGCTGCGAACCCGTCACCTGCGGACACAGCAGGTGGGTCTCATTGCCTACCTAGAAGTGCAGGACCATAGCCGTGCCTACGTTGGGGGGCCGGCAGATCTTCCCGGCTACAATCCGATCCGGCAGCTTACTCTAGGTGGTGCCTGCCCAACTGAGCTGCTCATAGACATCTATTACGACCTCCTCATGCTGCTTCCAGTTGGTCAAGGAAGGCTCACCCTAGAGCACGTGTACCTGTGGAAGTACAAGCAGCCAGTGCCCATTCTTGCTCTTGTATGGCACCGAACCTAGCCGCCCTTCTGGGCGGCTTTTGCTACGCTTGGCACATGAGCACGGTTGACCGCACACGCATTCGCCCTCGTAACTCCCATGCCTACCGCGGTGGAGAGGTGGTCTACTGGATGGGGCGCGATATGCGGGCAGTCGATAACTGGGCCCTCCTTGCAGGGGCGGACCTGGCGAACCGTCATGACGCTCCGTTCTCAGTGCTCTACGTACTTCCACCCACGTTTATCGGGGCAACCTGGCGTCACTACGACTTTCTCCTCAAGGGTCTCGTTGAGGTTGAAGCAAGCCTGCGCGCACGTGGGATTGGTTTTCGGCTCGAGCTTGGCGCACCTGATGAAGTAGTTCCGCGTGTTGCGGCGGGGGCAGGCGCCATCGTTACCGATACGAACCCACTTCGCATTGTTGAGCACTGGAAATCGACAATCGCAGGTGAGCTTTCGATCCCTCTGTATGAGGTAGATGCTCACAACGTGGTGCCTTGGTGGGTGGCGAGTGACAAGGCCGAGTTTGGTGCTTACACCATCCGTCCCAAGCTGCAAAAGCTGTTACCAACCTACCTCACCGAGTTTCCAGAGATTCCAGCTGTTACCTCTAGCCTGGCCGAGGTGATCGACTGGGATGCTGTGCGAGCCCAGGTTGCCGCCGATCCAGCGGTGGGGCCTGTGGCGTTTACGCCAGGTACTCAGGCAGCCCAGCAGGCCCTCGGCCAGTTTCTCGAGCGTCTCGATCGTTACGACGAAGACCGGAACAACCCAAACGTCGAGGGTCAGAGCGGGCTCTCACCCTGGTTGCACATGGGACACCTCTCAGCGCAGCGGGTACTGCTCGAGCTTGCTAAGGCCCCGGGTACACAGGTAAGCAAGGATGCGTTTGTCAACGAACTCCTCGTCTGGCGTGAG
>JALHQF010000043.1 GCA_022842085.1 Patescibacteria group bacterium
GAGCGGGTGGAGACTCGGCAGGAGTACGGCGCTTGCACTCTGCAGTATCGCCACCTCATCAGGTGTGAGAGAAACTCCAAGCGCCCGTTCTACACGAGCAGCGCTTCGTCGATCGTTCCAGGCGCGCAACATACTTCTATCGTAGCCAAGGTTTGCCGCTCCTGGTACCCTTTCCCCGCATGAACCAAACTGAAGCCCAAGTACGTACCCTCCTACAGGAGGTGTCGCCAACCCTCGGCTTGCATGGGGGAGCGGTTGAGTTTGTCTCGTTTACCGACGGCGTGGTTTCGGTGCGGTTTATGGGCGCTTGCGTGGGCTGCGCCGCCGCCGATATGACGCTTGAGTACGGCCTCAAAGAGCTCATTCTCATTAAGTGCCCAGAGGTGCACGATGTTGTAGCGGTAAACACCGAGCCCGTTACCCACGAGGCACCTGCAATTCCCCTCCATGCTCTCAGTTAAGGAGCTTCAAGTTTCGGTTGGTGAAATCGAAATTCTCAAAGGTATTTCTCTTGAGCTACCGGCAGGGGAGACGCACGTGATTATGGGCCCAAATGGCTCAGGAAAATCTACGCTCGCGCACGCACTGGTGGGCACACCTGGTTTTTCGGTTACGGCAGGGGAGACGTGGCTTGGAAAAACCGAGCTCCTTGCACTTGAGCCTGAAGAGCGCGCTAACCACGGCCTCGCCCTTGCCTACCAAAACCCGCCCGCAATTCCTGGTGTGGCAGTACACCAACTCCTGCGTCTCGCCCGCCAAAATCGGGACTCCCTCCTCGGGCTGCCTCAGCTCCCCCTGGGGCTGTTCCTCAAAGAGCTCCGCGCTGCCCTCTCGCTGGTTGGTCTGCCACCCGAAACCATCGAGCGAGCCGTGCACGATGGCATGAGCGGCGGCGAGCGAAAACGCCTTGAACTTGCGCAGCTGATGGTTCTCAAGCCTGAATGCATCATTCTAGATGAGATTGATAGCGGCCTCGATGTTGATGGCCTGCGACTGGTGGGGGAGGCAGTAGGGGAAATGCGTCGCAGTAACCCTTCCCTATGTGTGCTGGTCATCACCCACTACGACCGTCTGCTTGAGGTACTTCCGCCAGATAGAGTGCACGTTCTCCAGGCCGGCCACATCGTAAGGAGTGGGGATGCTTCCCTCGCTCGCGAGATCCAGAAGCATGGCTACCGCTAGCTATACCCCTCCCCCTTACCAGTACGGGTTTGCCGATCCTGAGCTCTACCAGGCACGCACACAGCCAGGCCTCACAGAGGAGGTTGTTCGAGAAATTAGCGGACTGAAAGATGAACCAGTTTGGATGCTGGAGCAGCGCCTACGTGCCCTAAAAACCTTTCAGGAGAAACCTGTTCCAAGCTGGGGCGCCGACCTCTCTGCAATCAACTTCGATGACATTACCTACTTCCTCCGGGCACACGACAGTGCCGAACGGTCCTGGGATGAAGTACCTGAAAAGATTAAAGAGACTTTTGAGCGCATTGGCGTACCGCAAGCTGAGCGCGAGTACCTCGCCGGCTCTGGAGCCCAGTACGATAGCGAGAGCGTGTACCACAATCTTTCCGAAGAGTGGAAAGTGCGGGGAGTGATCTTCTGCGACCTCGATACCGCCCTGCGTGAGCACTCAGAGCTCGTACAGCGATACTTTGGCACCCTCGTTCCAGCAGCGGACAACACCTTTGCCGCGCTCAACAGTGCCGTGTGGAGCGGTGGCTCGTTTGTCTACGTACCAGAAGGTGTGCACGTAACGATGCCGCTGCAGGCATACTTCCGTATCAACGCACAGAAGGCGGGGCAGTTTGAGCGAACACTGATTATCGTAGAGTCCGGCGCCAACGTGCACTACGTTGAAGGGTGCAGCGCACCAAGCTACTCCGCAGGGAGCCTCCATGCTGCCGTGGTAGAGGTGTTTGCTGCACCAGGAGCGCGCGTGCGGTACACCACGGTGCAGAACTGGAGCGACAACGTCTACAACCTTGTCACCAAACGAGCGCGCGCGCAGGCTGGCGCAACCGTTGAATGGGTAGACTGCAACCTCGGCTCATGCGTCACCATGAAGTACCCAGCCGTGCAGCTGGTTGGTGAGGGTGCACACGCCGAGGTGCTCTCACTTGCCTTAGCCGGGCCCGGCCAACACCAGGATGCTGGATCAAAGATCCACCACCTCGCACCCAACACCACCAGCACCGTTACGAGTAAGTCTGTGTCCTTTGGTGGCGGTCGATCGAGCTACCGCGGGCTTGTGGTTGGCAACCGAGCAAGTAAGGGGATGCGCAGCCGCGTTGTGTGTGACGCACTGCTTATTGATGGCGTAAGTCGCTCGGATACCTACCCGACCATTGATATCGCACAGCCCGATAGTACTGTTGAGCACGAGGCTTCTGTTTCGGCCATTGCCGAGGCACAGCTCTCGTACCTGCGCAGCCGTGGGCTCACCGAAGCCGAGGCGGCTTCCCTGGTGGTGCATGGGTTTTTAGAGCCTGTGGTAAAGCAGCTACCAATGGAATTTGCCATTGAAATGAACCGACTCATTGAGCTGCAAATGGAAGGAAGTGTGGGCTAATGGCTGCCTCGCGTCTTGCACTTCCAACCCATCTGACCCCGCTTACCCCGGCGGGGGAGATTACGGTGGGGGAGCCTGGTACATACCGCCTGGTACTCGACACAACTGCTCCCCCAATCTGCACGGTACGACTCACCGTGCCTGACATTCTGCTGCAAATCATCAGCAACCAAACAGCAGGCAGCGGAGAAGCGCCCACTCTCTTTCTAACGGTTGATCATCAGGCTCCACGCACGAAAGCCGAGGTGCTCGCCAAGAGCCTCGTGCGAGGCACTGGCTCCCCTACCTTCAAGGGGCTCCTCAGGATTGCAGAAAGTGCAACGGGGTGCGAAAGCTACCTACGCCACGACACACTGCTCCTTGGAGACCAGGCACGTGTTCACAGCTGGCCTGCACTAGAGATCTTGAACAACGAGGTAAAGTGCTCTCACAGTGCTACGGTGCGGACCATTCGAGATGAGGATCTCGCCTACATCCGGAGTCGCGGCCTTACTCGCAAGCAAGCGGAAGAACAGATCATCACGAGCTTCTTCGCCTAGCTTGCCTTGTGCACCAGACCAGCTATGGTGCCCGCATGCACGAACCTTCCGATCACGAGAGAATTTCCCAGGCAGAAGCATGCATTGCCGACTTCCACCACCTAACTCCGCAGGTTGCGCTGGTTCCTGGTGTAGCCTCTTGGGTAGTCAACCTCACCACTAGCCTCCCTGGACCCAGTGTCGCGTTGCCATCAGCAGCCCTGCTGGCGTGCTGTGTTGCCTCGGCTTGCATTGTGTTTGCAAAACTCAGTGAACTCCGCCGGCACCCATTCGTTTACCAAGCTATCCAGACCCCATTTCACCAAGCCTTACGGTACCGACTCCTTTGGATTTGCAGCGCAACCATCATTGGAACACTCCTTGGGTGGCTTATGCGAGCACAGCCCTAGCTTGTTGAAGCGAAGATACCTGGTATACCTGGCGTGTGAACCTTTACTACAACGCACAAACGCAGCTCATGACCTTATCGGTCGTTGGGCAAATCGAGCGCGACTCCGGCGACTCAACGGTACAAGCAATTACGAGCTGCCTCCCGACACTAGAGCCAGCTGTGCCAATCTCGCTTTGGATAGACAGTACCGGCGGCTCGTACGATGACGCCGTGCAGGTATACGGTGCACTCAGCGCACTCCCCAACCCCAAGCGAGCCTACGTAAGCATGCACTGCCAATCTGCCGCCATGCTACTCCTAGCGACGGCCACGGAGCGCATCGCCTCACCGGCCGCGGAATTCCACGTTCACCAGCCGGCGCTAGAGCGATTCAGTGGATTACGCTACACCGTTGAGGCTCGCAGATCTTCGGAGCTGAAGCTTGCCAATGAGCGACTCCAAGGTGTTACTGACACCTATGCTTCTATCATCGCGCAGCTGTTGCGCGACCCGACAGACAACCTCTGGAAATCCGCCAAGAAAGGCAAGTGGCTCGATAGAACCTTTGGCACTGCCAAGGCGCTTGAGCTCGGGCTGCTAACAGCACCCTTCGCCGGGAGCCTCGACTGGTTCCAGGAAATCATCACGCCCTAACGCGCGTGAACCTGCTACACTCGGCTCGTCCATGCGACGAGCCGATTTTCCGTACCTGCAAGGGCATCCCGAGGTCAGCTACCTCGATAGTGCCGCTACCTGTCTCGTCCCGCAGCAGGTGATTTCAGCACTGAATGAGCACCTCGGGCGTACACATGGCTCGGTAGGCCGCAGCCACTCGCCCCTGGGCGAAGCTGCTAGCAAGCTCTACGAGGAAACGCGTCAGGCAACAAAGCACTTCCTAGGAGCCAGCTCAGATCAAGAAGTCATTTTCACGAGCGGCGCCACGGACTCCCTCAACCTTGTAGCGTTTGGCCTCGCCCCGCACCTCAAGCCAGGTGACGAGGTGCTCATAGACGAGGGACTGCACCACAGTGCGCTCCTGCCCTGGAAAGCAGTTTGTCAGCAAACCGGCGCCTCCCTGGTGCTCGTCCCTGCCCCAGCGGGGGAGCATGCAAGGGGAGACAGGTCGGGGGAGATCGCGGCAGCCATTACCCCTGCTACACGCGTGGTTGTTGTGGGGCTCATCAACAACGTCACCGGTCAGCTCTGTACTCCTGCTCCCCTGGCGGGCGAGGGGAGGTGGGTGATTGTGGACGCCTCGCAAGCCCTCGCCCACTTCCCACTCAACCTCACCAATCTGGGAGCCGACGCCATAGCAGCAAGCACCCACAAGGCCTACGGGCTCACCGGTCTTGGTATTCTGGCCGGATCCCGATCCTTCCTTGAGCTCCTCTCCCCACTGCGCCTGGGTGGCGGCATGGTAGAGCGCGCCGATCAAGCCACCTGGA
>JALHQF010000044.1 GCA_022842085.1 Patescibacteria group bacterium
CACCACCGAGGCTCAGCTTGAGTACCCGGTACTCTACGCCATCGGCCGTGAGTCCAAGGCGTGGCGTGAGGTGCCAACCGATCCAACGGCCGAGGCAGACCTCACTCCGCTCTTTGAGGAGATCGAAAAGCTCCCAGCGCCAACCGTGAGCGAAGGGGCGCTCCAGCTGCAGGTGGCAGCACTGGACTGGGATAGCTTCAAGGGAAGCTACGCCGTGGGCCGTGTGCTACGCGGGTCGGTGAAAACTGGCCAGAGCGTAGTGGTGGCGAGCCCAGAAGGTGCTACGCGAAACGCCCGCATTGAGCAGGTGTTTGTTACCGAAGGCCTCAAGCGTGATCCGGTAGAGATGGCGGGTCCAGGCGAGCTGGTATCGCTCACCGGTTTGGGTGACGTTTCGATTAGCGAAACCGTGTGTGACCCAAGCGAGGTGGCACCGCTCCCTGCAATCGCTATTGAACCGCCAACCGTGCAGCTTGCCGTGGGACCAAACACCTCGCCGCTCGCTGGCCGTGAAGGCAAACAGGTAACCAGTCGTCAGATTGAAGATCGCCTCAAGCGTGAACTGCGCACCAACGTGGCACTTCGTCTGGATATCCCAGGAGATGGTACCTTCCGGCTTTCGGGCCGGGGAGAGCTGCACCTTTCGGTGCTCCTCGAAACCATGCGCCGTGAGGGCTTTGAGCTTCAGGTAGGTAAGCCAGAGGTTGTGCTGCGCGAAGAGGCGGGGCAAACGCTTGAGCCTGAAGAAGAGCTCACGGTGTACGTGCCAGCCGAGTACGTAAGCCCGGTAACGGGCGAGCTTGGTCGCCGCAAAGGCCTTCTTATGGAGCAAACGCCGCGCAGCGATGGCACGGTTTCGCTGAAGTTTCAGATCACCACGCGTGGTGCGCTTGGCCTTCGCTCAACCCTCCTCTCGCTCTCCCGCGGTACTGCGGTTACCAACAGCCGCACAACGGGCTGGGTACCAAAGCAGAGTCAGCTACCACGGCTTCGCAACGGAGCACTCCTCGCTAGCGAGGCAGGCAAAACGGCGCCTTACGGTTTGCAGGTCGCCGAAGAGCGCGGGGTACTCTTTGTTGGTCCGCAGGTTGAGGTGTATGAGGGAATGATCGTTGGTCTCAACAGTCGCCCTGACGACCTTGAGGTAAACGTGTGCCGCGAGAAGAAGCTCACCAACGTCCGTGCTTCGGGGAGTGATGATGGTATCCAGCTCACCCCAGTGAGCCCCATGAGCTTTGAAGAAGCCCTCGACTTCCTCGAGGACGATGAGCTCCTGGAGGTAACTCCAAGCAACCTGCGCCTGCGCAAGCGCATCCTCGGCAAAACCGAACGCGATCGCGCTCGCAAGAAAGCCTAGGTTTGCCCCGAAGCCTGTCTCTAGCTAGGCTGGAGGCATGGCTCTTGTAACAGTTGCTGGGCTCTCCAAGCACTACGGCGATCAGCTCGTAGTTGATGACGTGAGCTTTGCCATAGAGAAGGGCGAGGTGTTTGGTATCCTCGGCCCGAATGGGGCAGGGAAAACCACTACCCTAGAGACGATCGAAACGCTTCGCCCGATTGAAGTGGGCACGATTCAGCTCGATGGGCTGGATGTGGCGCGCGAGGCGGAAGACGTGCGGCGACGTATTGGAGTGCAGCTCCAGTCTAACTCGTTCTTTGACCGGCTCACGCTCGCCGAGCTGCTTACCCTCTTTGCAAGCTTCTATAATCGCACGGTGGATGTGGCTGCAACCCTGCGCGAGGTGCAGCTTGAAGACCGCGCGAGCAGCTACGTTGATCAGCTCTCCGGTGGACAGCGCCAACGCTTTAGCATCGCCGCCGCCCTCGTAAATGATCCCGTGGTGCTCTTCCTCGATGAGCCAACTACAGGGCTCGACCCTCAGGCGCGCCGTAACCTCTGGGAGCTCGTCCAGAAGCTCAACAAAGAGCGAGGTATTACGATCCTCCTCACCACTCACTACATGGATGAAGCCCAGGTGCTCTGTGACCGCCTCGCAATTATGGACGCTGGCAAGATTGTGGCTCTCGATACACCTGCTGCTCTCATCAAGCAGCTCCTTGCTAAGGGTTTCAAGAAAGAGGTAGAGGTGGAACAGGCGAGTCTCGAGGATGTCTTCCTCGATCTCACAGGTAAACAGCTACGCGACTAACCATGTCTGCCTACCTACGCACTGTCCTGGCGCTCACCACTGCCTACGTCAAGCGCACTTCGCGCGATAAGGCGGCACTCTTCTTCTCGTTCCTCTTCCCGCTCCTCTTCCTCTTAGTGTTTGGCTCCCTGAACCGTGGCAATACCATGGAGTTTGATGTGGCGGTTCTCAACCGCTCAGAAACGCCATTTGCAGCCGAGTTTGCTAAGCAGTTGGGTGATCTTGAGGTGCTAGAGCAGGCGGAGCAGGTAACCGACCTCGAAGCGGCACGTCAGCTCATGGGGGCTGGTGAGCTTGATGCGGTGATTGAACTGCCGGCGAGCTTTGGTGAGCTAAACGCTCAGGGTCAACCAGCCGGTGCAGCGGTGGTGTACTTTGAGGAGGCAAGCCCGCAGGGTGGCCAAACCGTTGCTGCGGTTGTGCAGAGCACGTTCGACGCACTCAACCAGCAGCTCCTTGGCGCTACATTCCCACTGTCCGTAACCCTGCAGTCTACGGCTACCAATAACCTCAGCAGCTTCGACTACGTCTTTGCTGGGTTGCTCGGCTTCGCTCTGCTCTCGCTCGGGGTGTTTGGTATGGCGCAGAGCTTTCCGGCAGAGAAGAAAACCGGAGCTTTCCGCCGACTCCAGGTTTCGCCGGTTCGGCCATCGCAGCTGGTGCTCGCCAATGCTGCCAACTACCTGCTTACGGGTGTGATCAGCGTAGCCCTGATGACTGTGGCGGCTCTCGTCATCTTCGACTTCCAGATGCAAGGCGACTACCTGAGCTACGCCCTGTTCTGCATTTTCGGCATCATCACGATGTTTGGCTTTGGTCTTGCAATCGGAGCTTGGGCCGAGAACGAGAACCAGGCTGCACCGCTCTCAAACCTTGTGGCGTTTCCGCTCATGTTCCTCTCGGGGGTGTTCTTTCCTCGCTTCCTGATGCCCGACTGGCTCCAGAGCCTTACGAACTACCTGCCACTGACGCCGATTATCGATGGTTTGCGGATGATTACCGCCGAAGGGAAAACGGTCTTTGAGCTTGGGCCGCAGCTCCTGCTCATGCTCGGCTGGGTGGTGCTAGTTTACGGCTTGGCGATTCGG
Organism: Patescibacteria group bacterium; assembly: GCA_022842085.1. GTDB lineage: Bacteria > Patescibacteriota > UBA1384 > CAILIB01 > CAILIB01 > JALHQF01. The sequence goes on from JALHQF010000044.1 coordinate 3,239, forward strand.
CTCTTTCGCTGGAAGTAGTAAAGAGCTGCTCGAGCAAGCTCGTAGCGTAAGCACCTTTCGGGAGCTCAAACTCGAGGCGCACACCCGTTTTGGTTGTGGTGCACCGCGTGTGGAGTGGTACCACCCGCGTGGGCAGCTCGTGATAGCTGGGCTTCGCATTCGGGAGCTCCGCTTGGATGAGGTCGACCTCAGCCGTCAAGAGACCGGTGCTGCGGTACCAGGCTTCACTCTCAGTCGACAAAGTCGGTAGCACGGTCGGAAGGGGATGCACCTGCGCAAGTGCCTGGTTAAATAGGAAGCTGCCGTACGCGTTTACCAAGAAACGTGCCTGCACAGGGAGGTGGTTCCAGGCTCTGACGGGGGATTCCCCTGCACGCAGGGCGGCAAGTAGTACCGACTCGCTACGTAGCACATCGGGGAGGTGCTGGGTGAGGGTAAGGCAGGCTTGGTAGTTTGGCCAAGCGGTGTGAAGCTGCTCACGCACCAGGCTACTCTCGGGCGATTCATTCCCCCGTGTGGTAACGAGAAGCTCGATAGCACGTAGGTAGCTCTTGCGAAGTAGCTGCTCGCCAACAAGGTGGTTAAGCTTGCGTGAGCCAAAGCGCTGCTGGCCGAAGAAGTTTAAGAATCCGTCCGTGCAGATCTCCTCAAACTGTGCGGCAACACGACTCCTCGGTAGGGAGGTGTGCACGGCGATACGAAATGCATTGCCCTGTAGGGCTCCTGTGGTGAGTGGTAGAGAGACCGTGTCGTACGCCGTGAGCTTGAGGTTTGGTAACGCGATATCGCGCCAGGTACTCCGTGGTACGGTACACCACTGGTAGGTAGAAGCTACGACATCCTTCCTACCGGCTACCCCGAGTGCTTGTACAGGACAGCCAAGTTCGGCTGCGAGTTTGTGCAGTGCCGCCACTGTGCTGAGACACTCTTTCCAGAGCACACAGCGCACGAACGGTTCGGTACCCAGTTTGGGCACGAGTCGGTGAGTGGCAAGCGTGCCGTCGAGGCTACGTTCACGAACCGTGAAGTCGGCAGGTGTGACTTTGATTTCGTACATCTCACACGAGCCTAGCAGGTTGCATGTACACCCTAGAGGCGTAGCATGGGGCCATGCGCCGCCTCACCACCGCTCTCCTCCTGTTTCTCCTGCCACTTACGGCACAGGCCTCTCTCGAAACTCGGCCGTTCCCGGGCCCTAAAGACCAGAACCTCCTCTTCGGTGCGCAAGCCTGGTACCAGGTAGTGCTACGCACCGAGGGGAGCTCGGTGGTCACTGGTCGTATTACGCTCCCAAACGACCCAGAGTTGGGGGTGCCGCGTGAGCTGAGCCTTGATCTTGGGGTAGAGCCGCGCGACCTGAGTGTGTACTACGAGCAGCGCAGCACGTGCTCGCTGCCGGACGAGCAGCCCACGAGCACCTGTCAGTACACTGGCTATGAGGCTGCAACCTACACCAAGCTGTCTCCGGTACAAACCGGCA
>JALHQF010000045.1 GCA_022842085.1 Patescibacteria group bacterium
CCGTCACCTGCTCTGCGGTTGAGCCAATAGGCGTACCGGCCGACGCTACGCGCTCTCTATCGAAGAACGCATTGCTCACGGCACCAGAAACCTCGTACATTGCCACCGTCGCAAAAAAGCTTACGTTGGCGAGCACCACACTCACTACAACCGCCGGAAGGTATTTCTTAATCGAGTAGGTGCTCACCTGTACCTGGGCGATGGTAAGTAACGCCAGCGCAATGAGCACGATGATTACAAAGGCATTCATCAAGCCAAGGATCTGGCCGTGTACCAGCCGGACGAGACCCCCTAACTGCTGGCTGCGCACAATGTCTTCTACAGGAGCAGAGTAGAGAGGGGCACGTGAGAGGGTACTAGAGAGTATGCCTCCAGACTGAATGCTCGATGGAATGCCAGCTCCAACCAACACAAAGTTTACCCCATCAACTACGAGGAACTTCGCGGTGTCCTGGAGGTTAGCCACGAAACCACAGAATGCGGCCTTGATGTAGACGATTGGGTTAATTCCACCAGTTTTTCCGCAACGAAGATCGCCCTCATTGGTGTTTGCCGTGTTACCAGTACCTGAGAGCGTTACCATGCTCGCCGCCATGCGGTCTTTAAACTCCTTCAGCTCCTCTTCATTGGCAGGTGGATCCTGGTAGGCGATGTTGGCAAGTACAGCCATATCAGACCAGAAGTCCTCCGCCTGCTTGTACACTTTGGTGTCATCGCCTTTTGACAGCGTTTTACCGCTGCTAATCCAAACTGGTTTCCGCAGTCGCTTGCTGTTCTGGCCACTTACATCAAATGGTGTTGCCCCCGTCTTATACTTGGCAATCGTTTGATTCACCGAAACGTAGCCCGCACTCTCCGCATCTGTATTCTTCGTGATGTAGTAGTGCGAGTTCATGCTGGCAGCCCACGTGACAACCGTTTGCGGGATAATCTGTCCCTCAACGTGGGTTTTGAGGTCACCAAGCTTTGTCTCGAAGCCGGCAACGGTAGTCTCCTGCAAGAGCGCATTCACCTTGTCGACTACTTGATCTTGGCGAAAGGCAAGGTGCTCAACATGGCGATGGGTCGTGTCGTACACCGCGCGGAAGCTGTTCACCCAAAGGTCCTGCGGTGTTCTGTCCGTGCGATGATCGATTACTGGAAAGCCCCCTGACTTTCCATCGACAAGCTCGAGGTAAAACTGGAATGGACCAACCTCTTCTTGATGGTTGCGCCCACCAAGCGCCGCAGAGTTGTGGAGACGCTTACTCCGATCGCCGGGGTAGTTAAACGTCTTATACGGTTCGGTAACTGAGAAAATGCCATCTGTCGGCTGCACCGGAATCCACCAGTCACGCATACGATCCCCGTCCGCGCCGGGTGCCTTTGATGCCGCAAGTACGCTGTCCTTGGTGCGTGCATACAGCTCACTGAAGGTCTTTTCGATCCTCATCTCAAATGGAGGCGACGCCGAGGGTGTAGGTGTAGGTGTAGGTGTTCCGCTCCCGCTCCCTCCTCCACTGCCACCACCTGAATTTCCAAGGCTGTAGGTAAGAGTGGCACCATCAAACCTAAGGGCGGGAGCACCCGCCCTCCCCTCCGTAGTGCCCTTTACCACCCCTCCAAGCCCAAGCAGCACTGTATCGATTCGAAGCGTGTATCCAGAAGCTGGAACAACAACCGAGGCTTTGAGGAGTGGAGTTTGGGCAACAACGACCTGAGAAGTGCCGCCTACCTGGGTAACCTTGTATTGATACGTATCTCCTCCCGTCGGTGCCTGGGTTGGCGCCTGCCAGTTGAGCTCTACGGGAATTAGGCTTACCCATGTCCCAGCTGTTTGGTAGGTAGCGCCTACGCCAAACTTGCTTACAAAGGGAACTGCTCCTCCACCCAGCGCTGCTGAGGCGGGTACAGGGAATAGCCCAACTCCGGACGGAATGAGAACCGCCAGAGCAAGAGCCCAGCTCACAAATCGACGCATACCACCATGGTATGCCACCGCCCACCTCTCACACCAGAGCTAGCGCAGGGTTCCGTCCGGGTTGAGGAGACCCTGCTCTTCCCAGAGGTACCGCTTAGTGAGCCGATCTCGCGCAGCTCTGGCCACGGAAGCCTGCTCTGGTAGCCCAAGTGTCTGGTACAACTCGAAGAGCGCATGGTGCACCTGCGGCAGCTCGGGGTCTTTTGCGAGCGCCTGCTGCAGCGGGTACTGCGCGAGGGCTGGATAGCCTTCGTTTGCGAGTGCCCTTGCACGACTCACGAGCTCTCCTGGCTCTCCTTCACGGAGGGCTTCAGCAAGTTTCTGCTGGAGCTGAGGCGTACCCTTCTGGGCGATCAGGGTCTGAAACGCGCGCGGATCGGTTGTTCGATACGTCTGCAAGACCGCAACGTCTGCCCCGAGTTTTGCAGCCTGAGCCAGCGCTTCATCGGCTGGCTCTTGCCGTAGGGCTACGAGCGCGGCCTCAGCCTTTGCGACATACCGCGCAGCGAGGACAGGCCGGTAGAGGTACCACCCTGCAACCGCAAGCACAACCATGCCACCAAGCCAGAGGACACAGATTGTGAGAGCTTGAGCCCTACTCAAGCGTTCAGCCATGGCTGGAGCATCAACTCTCCCTCATAGCCCATGCGATCCCATACCGCACTCGTCACGAAGGGTAGGAGTGGGTGCGCGAGCTTCAGTGTATCGCGGTAGATCTCACGTAGGAGTGCGCGGCGGTTTGGGCTTGGGTTTGCCTTGATATCTTCTACATAGCGATCCGCTACGAAGCCCCAGGCAAATTCGTGCACTGCCTGTGCGGCAAGGCTGAAGCGGAAGTGCTCAAGGTGGTCAGCCACCTCTCTAGCAAGCTGATCACGCAGCACCATCGCCTCGCGGTCGAGCTCGGTTTCGGCAACCGCCTCACCAAGCCCTTCTTCGACCTGCATTGCGATGAATCGACCGACATTCCAGAGCTTGTTCGCAAAGTTGCGCCCACCTACGATCTTCTCCTCTGGTAGCGGAATATCACTTGCCGCAGAAGCGCCAATGAGTAACCCGAAGCGCACCGCATCGGTGCCATACTTTTCGGTAAGCTCCAGTGGTGAAATAACGTTCCCCTTACTCTTACTCATCTTCTTGCCCTGCTTGTCCAGGAGCATGCCGTGGAAAAATACGTGACGGAACGGTACTGACCCTTGCGTGTAGAGCCCCAAAAGGAGCATCCGTGTGACCCACAAAAACACGAGGTCGCGTCCGGTAACCAGAACGTTAGTTGGATAGTGGCTCCCGCGCACACCGATAGCCTCTAGGGTGACGTAAGGCCACTGACCAGAGCTAAACCAGGTGTCAAAGGTGTCGGGATCAGCCGCAACTTCTGGGTCTGCTGGATCGGCACCAGCAATGGGAATGCCCCAAGCAATCTGACGTGAAATGTTCCAATCGCGCAGACCAGCAAGCCAGTTGAGCAGGATCGTTTTGTAGCCGTCTGGGGTAAAGGTCACTTCGCCGGATTCGATTGCGGCGATTGCCCGCTTCGCTAGCGGCTCCACCTTTACAAACCACTGGGGCATCACCATGGGCTCGATCGGCTGACGACCTTTATAGTCTACGGCCACACTGTGGGTGTATGGCTCCTCTTTCACGAGCAGGCCGAGCTCGCGGAGCTTCTCCGCTACCTTGGGTCGTGCTTCGGCGACCTTCATGCCCGCAAACTCACCACACTCCTGGGTGAGCCGACCGGCAAAGTCAACCACGCTCACTACGGGCAAACTATGGCGCTGGGCCATTTCATAGTCATTCGGGTCGTGCCCGGGCGAAACCTTAAGCGCTCCCGTGCCAAACTCTGGCTTGGCAAAGGCATCGGCAATAACGCGCAAGCTGCGAGTCTTGCCGTCGGCCATGAGCACTTCGATTTCCGTGCCGACAAGCTCGGTGTAGCGACTATCTTCTGGATGCACTGCCACTGCCACATCGGCAAACTGTACCTCAGGACGCACGGTAGCGATCTGGAGTGGCCCATACTGGATGGTGTAGAGGGTATCGGTACGCTCTTCGTAGTCTACCTCGAGATCCGAGTACGCCGTACGGTACTTGGTGGAGTAGTTGACAATGCGCTCACCGCGGTAGATGAGACCGTCAGCACGAAGCCTCCGGAAGGTCTCGTACACTTGCTCTACGACTGCATCATCAAGCGTGAAGCGGTTTGCACGCCAATCAAGAGAAGCGCCCAGCTTGCGCAGCTGATCTTCCATGTTGCCGCGGTTGTGCTGGGTAAAGTCCCAGGTGCGCTGGTAGAACGCTTCGCGCTCCATACCAAAACGGCTGAGGCCCTCCTTCTCAAGCTGCTTCTCAAAGACCACCTGGGTCTCGATACCAGCATGGTCAGCACCTGGTACCCAGAGCACGCGCTTCCCGCGCATGCGCTGAAATCGCACCAAGCTATCGGTCATCGCCACCTCGAGGGCATGGCCTAAGTGCAGGTTACCGTTGGCGTTAGGCGGGGGTAGTACCACGGTAAATGGCTCTCCGTCTCCGGCTGGCGCAAAACAACCCGCTGCCTCCCAGGCAGCATAGCGCTCGGCTTCGTGATCGGCCGCTACGTAGGCCTTGGGAAACTCCTGCTCTTGCATACCTTGGGAGCATAGCAGAAGCCCCACCTGATGGTCAGGTGGGGCAGGCATCATGCCGCAAGCAG
>JALHQF010000046.1 GCA_022842085.1 Patescibacteria group bacterium
ATACCAATGATGGCAATCACTACGAGAAGCTCGATGAGGGTGAATCCTCGCTTCATATTGAATGAAAAGTGTAAGTGCTAGGTTTCGATTCGTATTTGGAACCGTGCCTCTAGTTTCTTGGGTTGCCCGAGAGCCTGTCAATGCTCCTCTCAACCACCACCGAGCAAGTTGGCTAGAGGAGGTACCAACGCAGCACCTGATCACCCCAGCTCGTGAGCGAAATGAGCGCTCCTAGAATGAGGAACGGTCCAAATGGCAGGGTTTTACCTTGCCCCTTTTTCAGGAGCATCGGCACCCCCACGAGCGCACCCGCTCCAACCGCCACCACGAAGAGTGCCACTACGTTTGGCCAACCAACCAGCACGCCCAGTGCACCGGCAAGCCAGATATCCCCTTCTCCCATCCCCAAGTTTCCGGTAGCAAGCTTCCAGCCATACGCAATTACAGCAATCACACCACCTCCTACCAAGAGCCCTGTCAGCATGCTCTGCCAGGAGAGAAAACCTGATAGCAGGTTGCCGACAAACGCCACGAGCCCCACGATCAGCGTGTACTCGACTCGTAGCATCTGCGTGCGGACATCGGTACCCGTAACGATGAGGAGGAAGAACGAGCTAATGAACCACGTTCCTGCAAGCCAGGCACTGCCGAGTGCGAGGTACCCGATACTCACTGAGAGGTACGCCATGATCCCCATCGCTAGCTCAACAAGTGGGTACTGCCAAGAGATAGGTGCTCTGCAGCTGCGGCACCTGCCACGCAGCACTAGCCAGCTGAGTACCGGCACTAGGTCGAGCACCCCTAGCTGGCGCCCGCAGTGAGGACACTCACTCCTTCCTGTCCAAACGGTTGAGAGTCGGTTGTCACGTAGAATGAGCACATTAGCGAACGAACCCATGAGGAGGCCGAACAGCACCGCAACCGTAACAACAAAGAGGTCTGGCATCATGTTCTAGCCTACGGTAGGCTCGATTGGTATGGAAGCTCTGCCACTCACTGTTACCGATCTCACCAGGCGTTTTGGTGAGCAAACCGCGGTTGATTCACTCTCATTCTCGGTTCACGCTGGCGAGGTGCTCGGCATTATTGGGCCCAATGGGGCAGGAAAAACCACCACCATTAAAACGGTGCTTGGACTGCTCCATCCCGATGCTGGCACTATCAAGCTCTTTGGTGGCAATCCAACAAGCACTAAGGTCCGTGCCCGCATTGGCTACATGCCCGAACACCCAAACTTTGGCGCCAACCTCACCGGCCGCGAGCTGCTGGAGTTTGTAGGTGCGCTCTTTGGCCTCAGTAAGCCAGACCGCGCGGCACGTGCCCAGGAGCTCCTCACCCTCGTTGGCCTACCTGAAGAAGCGGCAGGTAAGAAAGTCTCGGGCTACTCAAAGGGAATGCTCCAGCGTATTGGTCTCGCTCAGGCGCTCGTCAACAAGCCAGACCTCCTCTTCTTAGATGAGCCAATGGATGGCCTCGACCCAATCGGTCGCATCGCCATGAAAGACCTCCTCCTCAGCATTAAGGCATCGGGTACCTCTGTTGTATTCAACTCACACGTACTCTCCGACGTGGCGGCAATCAGCGATCGAGTGCTCGTTCTCCACAAAGGGAAAACCCTGGCCTACGATACAGTTGCCAAGCTGGTACCTAAAGGTGAGAGCCTTGAAACCGTCTTCCTCAAGCTCATTCAGCGCGCATGAACCACTTCCTCCAACCCGTCCTCGTCCTTGCCGGCGCCACGTACCGCGAGCTCATCCGCCAGCGACTCCTCATTGGAATCGGTTTCGTGGCCGCCCTCATCACGGCACTCTCATTCTTCCTTGCTACCGTTTCGCTCGATCAGAATGCGCGGGTCTTGCACAATATTGGCCTTGCCACTATCACGCTTTCGGCAGTACTCATTACGGTTTTCGTAACCGTACAAACCATTGCACGCGATTTCGATGGGCGCATGCTCTACCTCCTGTTTCCGAAGCCCATTGGCCGTGGGCAGTACGTCCTGGGGCGCTACCTCGGGGTTATGGCGCTCGTCGCCACAACCCTCGTTACCCTGGGTGGATTGTTCGCCCTGGGTACGCTCCTCACGGGTAACAGCCTGATTAGCGATACACTTATCAACCTGGGCTACGCCTTTCTGCAGCTTGCGGTAGTCGCAGCGGTAGTGCAGCTGTTTGCGAGCTTCACCGCTCCGCTCAACGCCACGCTCTACGGCTTCGCGTTCTACATCATTGGCCACAGCTTTGGCTCCCTCAAAGAGTTCTTTACGCTCAGTGGCAACCTCGCCGCAGCCAATCTCATTAACGGCGTTGGATACGTGCTGCCAAACCTCGAAAAATTCGATGTTCGTGCAGCTACGCTCTACGATATTACCCTCCCCTTGGGCGGCGTGCTCACTACGATTCTCTATGCGATCACCTTCAGTGCTATCGCACTCCTCCTCACCACGGCCGTCGTTCGTAAGCAGGAAGTATAGATGAACGACCGCACGGTACTCTGGGTAGTTGGAATACTCTTGTTTGCAAGTAGTGCCCTTTCGCAGTTCACCTGGCAGCAGAGCTGGCGGGCAACGCAGCAAGAGGTTACGCAGGCGGAGCGGTTTCTTGCGGAGCCACTCATTCCTTCCGCAACTGCGCTGCGAGCGGTGAGCCTTGGCGAAGCCAACCGGCTGGCGATGAGCGATCTCATCTGGCTCCAGCTGATCCAGTACTTCGGCCAGGGAAACCCCTACGGTCGCTGGCCATCTCTTGGCAAGCTCCTCGATACCTCCACACAGCTCGACCCCAAGTCTCGCTACCCGTACCAGTTTGGACTCATCGTGCTTCCCTTCATGGAGCAGGTGGCCGAAGCAGAGATTTTGGCCGAGCGCGCCAACCGCGAGCTACCCGATGACGCACTCCTGCAGTTCTACATAGGCTCGCTCTACCAGCTGAATGTCAAGGACTACCAGAAAGCCGCCTACCACTACGGCCGATCTGCTGATCTGGGAGGTCCAGGCGCTTCCCGCTCGCTTCAAGGCGTTTCCCTTGCACAGCTGAGCGGAAGCCTCGATGAGCGCCGCGCTGCAATTGCATTCTGGCAAACGGTGTATGAAGAAGCCCAGAATGAGCTAGAAAAAGAGCGAGCCGAGAACTGGCTGGGACACCTCATACTTGTGCTCCGCATCGAAGAAGAGGCCGAGCGGTTTAAGGTCGCAAATGGCCGGTACCCGAATGGCCTTGCGGAGCTACAGGCAGCTGGGCGGGTACCAGAAGGACTCACCTCCCCGATTAATCGTCAGCTCATACTCTCTCCCGAAACTGGCAGGGTAGATTTCTCGCAGTTTGCGAGCTAGTTGCCTCCTAGCTGCTCACTACGAAGCTGGTACCCGTTGACCTGCGTAGCAGTCTGCAACACACCACTCGAGTTGTACCACCCAGCCCTATCGAGGCTGTTTTCGAGCGTGGCGAAAAGGGTGAACTGGTACCCACCATCCCGAAACTGGTAGCGGTACCGATGGTTACCTGAGTTCGTAGGATCTACCGGCAGGCTAAACATGTACGTGGGTACGAGTGCCGAAGTGGCGTAGTTCGTTGTTCCGCTCAGATCAAGCACAAGTCCGGCGGTGCCTGGGCCTGGAGTAGGTGAGGAAACCGGGTAGCGGCGTGGCAAGCTTTGCGCCGAAAAGTACGACTCAAGACCAATGCGGATGGTGCGCAGCTCGTTCTTGCGCTCAGCATCACGTGAGCGTTGCTTCGTTCGCGAGAGGTTTGCCGTTAGCACAGTAGTAAGGGTGCCAATAATCGCAATCACCACGAGCAGCTCCACAACGGTAAAGGCGCGGGTTCGACTCATTCGCTGAGAACGCTAAATCCGTCGGTTCCGCCGCTTGTTTCGAGCGTCGCAAAGAGAGCAAAGGCTGTGCCGCTGTTTTGATCTTGGTACTTGTACACGTTTGGTGCCACGTTAATGGGATCGAGGGGCATCTGGAGTAAGTAGTTTGGCACGAGTGCTGTACTCACGACGTCACTGCCCGTGAGAGTAGTTGTGGTTCCAGTTACTGGGTACCGCCGTGGACGCTGCTCACTGTGGTAGGAGATGAGCCCAAGCTTAATACTCTGGAGCGCCTGCCTACGGTCGGCATCCCTCCCTCGCTTCTGGGCGCCATCGTAGTTGGTAAAGGTAGCCGTGGCCAAGAGTACCAAAATGGTAAACGTCACGAGCATCTCAATCAGCGTAAAGCCGCGCTTAGTCATTGCGAAGCTGGTAACCATTTGCCACCCACGAACTGCCCCCTGCCCAACCAGAGCTATCACTGGTGTTCTCGAGGGTTGCAGTGAGACGGTACCCAAGACGACAGATATCCGCTTCGTACTTATACGTGTAGTTACCTGTATTCGTTGGATCTACCGGTACCGTACGCATGTAGGTTGGCTCAAGCCTGGCACTGAGAATATCGGTAGTGCCATTTACCACGTGGACGTGTGGCACCAGCAGTACTCGCCCATTAGCATCGGTAGGCCTACCACCAACTCCATTTGGACACGCTACGTCATTCTCACCGTCCCCCGAGCTGTACG
>JALHQF010000047.1 GCA_022842085.1 Patescibacteria group bacterium
CTGAGCTACGTAAGCTCCAGGAGAAGCTGGCCGATATTGCCGTTGAGGTGCGAGACACCAAAGCCCTCCTAGCCGATGAGCTCATTGGTCACTTCATGCAGACCAAATCCACGGAGTACATTGACGGCAAGGGTAAGAAGCACCGCATCCAGCTCTCGGCCAAGCTCGCGCGTGAAAACGCCGACGAGGCCTAGCTCCTAGAAACCGCGCACCTCTTTTGCTATGGTGCGCAGGCGGGCGATTAGCTCAGTTGGTTAGAGCGCCACATTGACATTGTGGAGGTCACAGATTCGAGTTCTGTATCGCCCACCAGAAAAGCCTCAGCCTTGTGCTGGGGCTTTTCTGTTTCTAGCATAGAGGTATGCGCACACCGCTCCCCAAAACCTCAGAGCCTGCCGCGAGGGCGTTTGCTGAGGCAGGTATCCGCTCCTTAGAAGATCTCACCAACTGGAACGAGAGGATGCTCCTTTCACTCCACGGAGTTGGGCCTACATCGGTACGGATTCTGCGCGCTGCGCTTGCTGAAACTGACAGCACCTTCGCATGATTCGTTGGATTGTTGCGGGTGTGCTCGCTAGTTCACTTACGTTCCTGATTTGGACGATTGCTGAAGAATCGCAGCGAGCTGCTACCGTTGCGCCGCCGGCGATGTCGCCGACACCTACTCTCTTAGAGGTGCGTCGGGTGATCGATGGAGACACACTTGTGGTGGTAACTGCAAATGGTGAGGAGACGGTGCGACTGCTGGCTGTGGACACGCCAGAGCGTGGTGATTGCTACGCGCCAGAAGCAACACGGTTTCTGGCGGAGAAAACTGCCGAAGGGGTTGTGCTTGAGAGTGATGTTACCCAACCCGACCGAGACCGGTTTGGTCGCCTCCTGCGCTACGTAAACGTAAACGAGCAAAACCTCAACTTACAGATGCTGCAGCAGGGTATGGCAAGGCGCTACGATCTCAAGGGTCGCGACCGCTATGCCGCCGCCCTTGATGCTGCAGAAGCTCAGGCTCGCTCAGAAGGGGTTGGCCTCTGGGGTGCCTGCGGCGTACGCTAAGTACGTGCCAAACCTCAATCCGCTCTCCCTCTTCAACCACCAGAAGGCGGTAGACCGTCGTCGGCGTTTAGTGCGCAGCATCAAGGCAAAAGCCGATGCCCAGCGCAGTGTATCGGAGCGGTTTGCGGACTCCCTCACAGGGTTCTTTGGTACACCGGCCTTTCTGATTGGAAACCTGTTCTTTTTCCTCGCTTGGCTCCTCTGGAACGGTGGCGTGCTGGGCGTTCCAGTCTTTGACCCATTCCCCTACGTACTCCTCATCACGGTAGTCTCGATTGAGGCTATTGTGCTAAGCATCGTGGTGCTGGTTTCACAGAACCGTGCGTCACGTGTGGCTGACCTTCGGGAAGAGGTAAACCTCCAGGTAAGTATTATGGTGGAGGAAGAGATCACTAAGGTGATGGAGCTGCTCGTGTTGGTGCTTGAGCAGCACGGCGTAGATGTTTCTACCGATAAGCGGCTCCAGCAGATGCTCAACCCTTTGCGTGAGGGGGCTGTAGAGCAGCGTGTTGCAAAAGAGCTTGGAGAGGTAGCTTCTTCCCAGCGCAAGTAAGACAAGCCTGCTCGCAGAAGCTCTGGTGTGGCATGTGTAGTGCATGCGCACCGCACGTGAACTGCTCGAGCAGTATGGCCCTGAGCGAATGGAGGTTTCACAGCTCCTGGCGGTGCTGCTTGGACATGGTACACGGAGCATGCCCCTAGAGAGGCTTGTAGAGCAGGTGGTGCAAAACCTCCCAGATTTGCATGCCGTGCCGGGACTTGGACGCACGCAGCGTTTGCGCCTGTTGGCTGCGCTCGAGCTTGGCAGACGTTGGTCTGAAGAAGAGCATCGACTGCTGCTTAACCTGCCCGAAGCCGTGGCGGCGTGCTGCCACGATCTTCGAGAAGCTAAGGTCGAACATGTAGTGGTGCTGGTGTGCAACCAGCGCAGTAGGCTCCTGCAGCGCTACACGGTAAGCCAGGGAACTCTTACCCAAGGCTTGGTGCACCCCAGAGAGGTCTTTCGGCAAGCGTTGGCATCGGGCGGCGCGCAGGTGATCTTGGTGCACAACCATCCCAGCGGTGATCCAGAGCCTTCACCAGCGGACTACGAGGTTACTGGACAGCTTGTGCAGGCGGCGGGTGTACTTGGGGTACCGCTTGTCGATCACGTCGTGGTGGCGAGGCACGGCTGGGTGTCGTTGCGTGCACGAGCACCTAACCTGTTCAGAGAAGGTGGTCCCTGGTAGGGTGGCAAGGTGAAGCAGCTGCTCGCACAACCAGTTATCGATGCACGTACTCCTGCGCTTACGCAGCGGGTTTCTCTCTTGAGTGCTGCAGATACCCAGCCACACCTTGCCGTGGTGCTGGTGGGCGAGGATATCGAGACACTTCGTTTTGTGGATGCAAAAGAGACAAAGGCACTTGCGCTTGGTGTGCTTTTCTCTCGCTACGAGGCGGAAACCCATGAGGAGGCAGGGCAGATCCTCGATCACCTCGCCACAGATGAAGGGGTACACGGCATTGTGCTCCAGCTTCCAGTGCCAGCGTTCTCAGATCCATCGCAGCTTATCGCTCGCATCCCATTTGCCAAAGATGTGGATGGGCTGCGGGATCGCTGGACGGAAAGGGCCGTAGGCACAACGCTGGCGGCGCTCCTGGGCAGTCCCGAGCCAGTTTCACCTATGGTACTGGCGGTGCGAGCTCTGCTCGACCAGGTGACACTCCCCGAGCACCCGGTACTAGCCTGCATCGGTGGTGGTCGGCTCGTAGGTCAGCCCGTCGCAGCGTACGGCAAGCTTGCCGGTTGGCGGGTGGGTATCATCACCGAAGAAACCGAGCATCCTTTCCGCATCACCAGGGAAGCAGACGTTCTCGTTACTGGAACCGGGCAGGCCAACCTCGTTACTGCCGACTGGATCAAGGAAGGGGCCGTAGTTCTGGATGCGAGCCGCGACGTCCAGCATGAAGTCGTAGACGAAGTTGCGGGGGCAGTGTCGCCGGCAAAGGGTGGCATTGGCCCGCTCACCGTCCACTTCCTGCTTGAGAACGTCGTAACCGCGGCTGAGCGTTATGCATGAGCACCTTGCGAGCCTGATTGCGCGGGAGCAAGCGCGCCAGCGTGATACCTTGAGCCTGATTCCTTCAGAGAACCTTACCTCCCAAAGCGTGCGGGAGGTGCTTGCGAGTGGCTTCTCGCACAAGTACGCCGAAGGCTACCCAGGATCGCGTTACTATGCCGGAAACGCTGTGATGGATGAGCTGGAGCGATTTGCCTGGCATCGGGCGCAGCAGCTGTTTGCAACCGACTACCACGTTAACGTACAGCCTCACAGTGGTAGTGAGGCAAACTTGGCCGTGTATGCGGCGCTTCTCTCGCCTGGGGATACGATCCTCGCACCAGCGCTCGACCATGGGGGTCACTTGAGCCATGGTCATGCAGTTACCCTCACTGGCAAGCTCTACACCATAGTGCGGTACGGGGTAGGTACAGACGGCCGATTTGACCTCGGCCAGGTTCGTGAGCTTGCGAAAACGCACCAGCCAAAGCTCATTGTGGCTGGAGTGAGCGCCTATCCCTGGCAGCTTGCGTACCTTCCATTCAGAGAAGCCGCTGATCTCTGCGGCGCCGCCCTTATGGCAGATATGTCACACGTGGCGGGACTTGTGGCGGGAGGGCAGCATCCAAGTCCATTTGGGATTGCCGATATTGTCACCACAACTACGCATAAAACCCTACGCGGACCGCGAGGAGCGATGATTTTCTGCAAGCCAGATCTGGCGAGCAAGATTGATAAGGCGGTTTTCCCGGGTCTACAAGGTGGTCCACACATGCATACGATCGCCGCGATTGCACAAGCACTTACTGAGGCGTCTGAGCCAAGCTTTACTTCATATGCTCAAGAGGTAGTGCGTGGTATGGCTACGCTGGCAAACACCCTTTCTGCAGGGGGATGTCAGCTTGTGGGCGGTGGCACGAATACGCATCTGGCGCTCATTGACCTTCGGCCGCACGGTCTTACAGGAAGGCACGCCCAAGATCTTCTGGAACGCGTTGGGCTCGTAGCGAACCGTAATAGCATTCCTCATGATCAAGCGGGTCCACGAAACCCGTCTGGGCTTCGGATAGGTACGCCTTGGGGTGCTACCCGCGGCCTAGCGAGCGCGCACTGGGAGCAAATCGGATCCTTGATCACCGGTCTCCTTACCGGAGCCATGACAGAGGAAACCGCCCGCTTGGCGGTACACGAACTTCTCACCACCATTCCGATTCCTCACCAGTTCTCGTAACCTATAAGGGTATGTCCCACGATGCACTCTACGAGCGACGCCACTCGCTTAGCCACATTCTCGCCATGGCGGTTTTGGAAGTATTTCCGGACGCAAAGCTCGCCATTGGTCCGCCTATTGATGATGGGTTCTACTACGACTTCGACCTTCCTCGAAGCCTTACTCCGGAAGACCTTCCAGACCTTGAGGCCCGTATGCGGCGGCTCGTTACTGAAGGAGTGACGTTC
>JALHQF010000048.1 GCA_022842085.1 Patescibacteria group bacterium
GTAAGCTTTTTTTGCGACGGTGGCAATGTACGAGGTTTCTGGTGCCGTGAGCAATGCGTTCTTCGATAGAGAGCGCGTAGCGTCGGCCGGTACGCCTATTGGCTCAACCGCAGAGCAGGTGACGGTCTACCAAACTACCTTCTCTAACTTTGCCTTTGGGCCGAACGGTGAGTACCTCAAAATGGTTGGCGATAATGGAGAGGCAGACATGGGGAAGGTTTTTCGTGGAGCCATCTTCGCAGCCGTGCTCTTTGTGGCAGCCTTTCTCCTTATTTGGCTCGGGCTCCTCTTCATGCTTCGACCATTGATCCTGGTGGTCTGTGCAGCCACATCTGGCCTTGCTTTCTTTGGGGCAGGTTTCCCACTCCTCAACTTCATCTGGAAGCGGTGGTCGAAGCTTGCCTTCAACTGGGCGTTCATGCCCGTGGTGGCGCTCTTCTGGATCTGGCTTGGAGCACAGTTCTTTGGCGTAACCCAGCAGAGTGCCGCGAATGATCTCGGCGTTGTGAGTGACGTCATTAGTTTTGCGGCTGGCATCTACTGTATTTGGTTGGCGGTGCGCACGCCGTTTAGCATGGCAGGTGAAGCTAAGGCTCTAGTGGATAAGGTGGATAAGGGTCTTCGGGGAGGTGCTCGTGGGGTTTCGGGGGCAGGGTTGGCGCTTGGGCGAGGTGCAACCCAAGCTGCACTTGGCAGCGAGCGCTACAAAGCTACCCGTGACCGCTTCTTGCAGGGCCGAGTGGCCGCGCTCGGTGGAGGCCTTACGAGGCAGGGGCGCATCAATACGTACGAAGATCAGAAAAAGCGCCTCGAGGAGCAGCTCTTGAAGGAGAAGGATCCTGCCAAGCGGAAGAAGATCCAGGCTCAGCTCGACAGCATGAAGAAGCGGTACGAAGCTGCCGTTCAGAAGAAAGCAAAGGATGGTCTTGGATCAACATTTTTCAGCAAGGACTACACGAAGAATGCCGAGGCAAACATGGCGGCCATCGATAAGCTTGATGTGAGCGATGCGGAGAAAAACGTGCTGAGGGAGCGCTTTGCCAAGAACAAGCAGCGTGCCGAGAAGATCCAAGATGCTATCCCTGGTGGGGTGCTCGGAATCCCTGGGAGCCTCGTTCAAGCCTTCACTGCCGGCCAAGCAGCGTTCGATGAGCAGGTGAAGTTCTTCAAGGGTGGGGGCGATCGACGTAAGCAGCGAGCACTCAGTGAGAGTCGGGGAATCGTCGGTATTGCAAACAGGGGTCGCAAAGCCCTAGAGGCGCGTGAAGAAGTGGAGAAAGAGGTTATTCAGTCCGCTGGTAAGGTGCTTTCGGAGATCCTGGATGGCATGAAAGCCGACCTTCGAGCTGGCCGCTTGAGCGAGGTGCTCCACAACGAGGCGCGGAGAATTAAGCAGAATGACCTCGTAGCGGATAAGGAGCGGGCTCTAGAAGCAGGGCGCACTACATTCTACGAAGGTGAAGCCGCGATCGCCACTGCGCTTGGTACCAAGTCTCTTCTCGAGATCGAAACCGCTGCGGCCGCCAAGCGTGAGAAAGCTGAGAAGGACCTCAAGAAGCGGAAGTCTGCTATTACCACCACAGCCGCCGCCGATGCGAGCACGCTGTACACGGCAATGGATGAGGTGAAGTCGGCCGACTTTACCGAAGCAGAGCGCCTCCTTGGGAACCTCAAGAATGCTGGACAGAGGCGAGAGCTGAAGGAGCTATTTGATCGTGCCAGGACATCGCTTGCTGACATTAGTGCAGCCGTGCGCGCAGATCCTACGTTCGTTACGACTGCCGATCAGGACGCCGAAATCGAAAAGCGTTGCAAGGATAAGAAAACCGACGCTGGGTACGAGATGTTGAGTAAAGCGGCCAAGGTGCGGCTCTACGGGGATGCGGATATCTCTGATGCCGTGCAGAAGAAGTATGCCAAGGATCGTGCCAAAGAGCTGAAAGAGATTAAGGAAACCATTGCTGATGGTGATCACATTGGTGTCTTCGGTTTTAAGGGCGACGCAAAGGATGGAATGAAGGTAATCAACACCTTGGCCAGAGACAATGAGCACTTAGTTGATGGCGATATATCTAAAAAGCTCGTAGCACTGCGTGATCAGGTGTCTCGCGGTAAGGTGTATGGAGAAGCCGCAGGTGCGGTAAATGACGACCTAACGAAGCTCGTTGATTTTGCAAACGATGTGAGTGCAAATACCGCCGATTACACACCAGAAGAGCGCACGCGGGCAGCACGTGTGGCAGCAGAGGCCAAGGGGCTACAGGATAGCCTCATTCGGCCGCTCACCCTTATCACTTCAGAGCAGGAGGCGAAGCAGCATGCGGGAGCGGTGAGTGTTGATAAGAACCTCGCTAACATCGGCTTTGAAGAGGCAATCGTTGCTAAGCCAGATACGGTATACAGCACACCAAAGAAAGCAGTTGAGAAGGAGCAGAAAGTGGTCGATTCTCGCCAGAAGCTCATTACTGCTCAGCGCGTCGCTACCTTGGAGAAAGCAAAGACCCAGCCAAACTTCGTAAAGAGCATGCAGGCCTTCTACCGAAAGAATGGTCTTGGTACCTACGATCCTCTCGATATCGTGGTTGATTCGGTAACAGCTACTGTAGCCAATGCAAAAACTGCAGGACTCCCTGCTGCGGCGCAGGATGAGTTTATCGTGCTCGTGGCTGGTGCGTTTGCCGGAGGTGGAGGTAAGAAGGGGAAGGGAGCCGGTAAGGCTCAGTTGAAGATCCGACCAGAAGAAGACCCGACCTCCGCGTTTGCCGCGCAGTTTGGTGCTATCCCTGATATGAAAATGAAGTAATGAGCTTGCCAGATACACTCCTCGACACGCTTGTGCCCTGGCTTGGTACTGCTTCTCGCGAAGAGGTAGAGAAGTATGTGCGAACCGCGGGTGGTGCACTCCGTGCTCAGGATGAGCAGTACCCGCAAACGGTGTTTGAGGCTAGCTGGAACAGTGCTTTTGAGGAAGCCGAACAGGCGTGGGCTTGGCGCGCACGGCAGCTCTTAGGTCCAGCTCGGGCGCTACGGGTGCTCAACCTGCTCGTGTCGTATGATCCTTCCTCAGTTGTACAAAGGATCCAGCAGGAAGTCGCTGATTTTCAGCCACGCTTTTCCGAGCCTCCGCAAGCATTGGCCAAGCGCCTGGTTGCCACCATTGAGAATGGTGCGTACTTCGCAACCGTGGAGCTTGCCGATGATGTTCGTGTGTACGCGCAGAGTATTGCTTCACTGGGTGCCGATGCGGCTGGGTACATCGGAGAGCGAGCGGCATCGCTCCAGCTCCAGCTTGATGCCGCTCTCGCCAGAGATGAGTACGTGCCATACACGCACGTGCTAGAGGTCCTCCCAGAAGTGCGCGAGCTCACGGCAATGCTCACGTTTTTGCCCGAAGCTGAGGTTGCTGCATACAACGAAACGCGCGACATACTCGAGCTCACAACCTTCACGAGTCTCGTGACCACAGCTGCTCAGTGTGCTCGGATGATACTGGCCCGCAAAGATTTACCTGCTGGCCAGGTAGTTTCTGAGGTACTCATTCGGCGCATGCTTGAGGCATTTCTCGTGAACCTTGAAGCAGAGCGACAGGCTAAAAGCGATGCGATTGAGCTTCCCGAGGGTTTCTACGAACGGATGGTTGATTTTGGTGCGTTGCGCGATGGAACGTTTGCGGCAGAGCTCCGCAGCTTCCTTGTTAGCGCCACCAGCCAGCAGGTTGATCTTCTCGTTGAGTTGGCGGTGGCCAGTCCGGAATTTGTTACGCTCCTTGCTCCAAGTGATCCAAGTGGGGTAATGCAGCAAATGCTCCATGCAAAGCCGGGTACGGCGGCCTCACGAGAAGTGAGAGAGCGAGTACTTGCTCGGTACGAAGAAGCTTCCCTCAAGCAGCAGGTTGCCGCTATCCTAGAAATCCTAGAAATCCTCGCTGCGTATGTTCGATCCTAAGATCTGTGTTTCGGGTGCTGCGGCTGGACGTGCCGCGGAAGAGGGGAAAGCCGATGCGCTGGCGGTGGGACATGAGCTCGCGGTGCAGGGTGCCGTTGTGCTGACGGGCGCTACAACTGGGGTGCCGGCGTATGCGGCGCAAGGAGCATCTCGAGCGGGAGGTGAGGTGATCGGTTTTTCACCCGCTCACACCCTTAAAGAGCACGTCAAAAAGTATCGCCTTCCCGTGCGTTACCACAACCATATTTTCTATACGGGTTACGAGTATGCAGGGCGTGACAGCCTTCTCATCGATCTCTCGGATGGGGTGATCAGCGTTTCTGGGCGCATTGGCAGCTTGCACGAGTTTACCCAGGCGTTTGAGCGAGGAAAGGTGATTGGGGTTCTCGAAGAGAGCGGGGGAATCTCGGATATGTACCGAGAGATTATCGAGCGAGGTGGGCGGGGAAGCGGCAACATCATCTTTGACAGCAATCCCAAGCGGCTTGTGGCGCAGGTTCTTGCT
>JALHQF010000049.1 GCA_022842085.1 Patescibacteria group bacterium
AGCGACGTCATCTAGTTGTGCATGGGAAACGGTTTGCGAGCTCTTCAGCTGTCCCTTTCCGTCAGAAAACCCCACCAGTGAAACCTTGAGCGTGGTACTCCCTGGATTAAATACTAAGATGTCCATTTCCAGGTTCGAATCTCTTCTGGATCGTCACCGTGTTCTAGGATGTACTGACGCGAAGCCAGTCGACGCTCTTGCATGTTTTGACGTAAGTGCTGGTGGCTTTCTACAAGACCTGGCACACGATCGATTACATCAATTACGAGCTTATAGCGGTCAAGGTCGTTTCGCATCACCATATCGAACGGAGTGGTGGTGGTTCCTTCCTCCTTATACCCACGCACGTGGATGTTGGGATGATTCGTACGTCGATACGTGAGCTGGTGGATGAGGTAAGGGTAGCCATGGAACGCAAAGATCACCGGCTTATCCTTTGTGAAGATTGCATCAAATTCGTGATCAGTAATCCCATGCGGGTGCTCGGTGGGGGGTTCGAGCGTCATAAGGTCAACAACGTTTACGAAACGCACCTTGAGTTCCGGAAGGTGCTCCCTGAGGAGCTTTGTCGCGGCAAGTGCCTCGAGGGTTGGCACGTCGCCGGCGGCGGCAACAACAACATCTGGTTCATCGTTGAGGTCGTTCGATGCCCATTCCCATGCTCCCAGGCCAGCTGTGCAGTGGGCGGTCGCTTGCTCTGCGTTGAGGTACTGAGGGGCAGGTTGTTTGCCGGCAACGATCACGTTTACGTAGTGACGGCTACGCAAGCAGTGGTCAGTAACCGAAAGGAGCGTATTTGCATCTGGAGGCAGGTAGATGCGAACCACTTCCGAACGCTTACTCGCAACGTGGTTGAGAAAGCCGGGGTCTTGGTGGCTGAAGCCATTGTGATCTTGCCTCCATACGTGTGACGTAAGCAGGTAGTTTAACGATGCCACCGGTCGACGCCAGCTAATGCCTCGTGTGGTTTTTAGCCACTTCGCATGCTGGTTGACCATCGAGTCGACAATGTGGATAAAGGCCTCGTAGCACGAGAAGAGCCCGTGCCTCCCAGTGAGGAGGTACCCTTCAAGCCATCCTTGACAGGTGTGCTCTGAGAGGATCTCGAGCACACGCCCATCCTGTACAAGATTGGTGTCTGTTTGGAGGGTGGCACCATTCCACTGCTTGCCCGTAACGCTATACACTCCACTGAGTCGGTTTGAGTCAGTTTCATCAGGGCCAAAGAGCCGGAAGTTCCGTGCGTCCTCATTTTCGCGGATCACCTCAATAAGGTACGTGCCGAGCACCTTCGTTGCCTCGCCGAGCTCGGCTCCTGGGTGTTCCACCTGTACAGCGTAGTCACGGAAATCGGGTAGACGGAGGTCTTGGAGAATTGCACCGCCGTTTGCGTGCTTGCTCGCGCTCATCCGCTTTTCACCTTCCGGCACCAGCTTGGTGATGTAAGGGAGTGGAGCGCCATCCTTGCTAAAGAGTTCCTCGGGGCGATAGCTACGCATCCAGGCTTCGAGCATGGTGCGCTCTTCTGGGTCTTTTGCCACATTGAGCAGAGGAACCTGGTGGCTGCGCCAGTGGTTCTCAAGCGGTAAGCCATCTGGCGTTGCGCTTGGGCCTGTCCAGCCCTTAGGTGTCTTGAGGATAATCATCGGCCAGCGTGCTCGCCCTTGGAGCGTTCCTGCGCGAGCCTTCTGCTGGATCTCGGCAATGCGGTCTGTGACGGTATCGAGCGTTGATGCCATCAGCTGGTGTGCCTCAAATGGATCTGCGGTATCGATCCAGAAGACCTCGTGGCCATACCCCTCCATGAGTTTTTGTAGTTCTCCCTCCTCGAGCCGTGCGAGCACTGAGGGGTTAGCGATTTTATAGCCGTTGAGCTGAAGGACGGGGAGAACTGCGCCGTCGGTTGCTGGGTTGAGGAATTTATTGCTATGCCAGCTCGTAGCCAGCGGGCCTGTTTCTGCTTCACCATCTCCCACTACACAGGCAACCAGCAGGTCGGGATTATCGAATGCGGCTCCATAGGCATGGCTGAGGGAGTAACCTAGCTCACCGCCCTCGTGGATTGAGCCAGGTGTTTCTGGTGCCACGTGGCTAGGTACCCCGCCTGGAAAGGAGAACTGCCGAAAGAGCTTCTGCATCCCAGACAGGTCGAGTGAAATCTCGGGGTAGGTTTCACTATAGGTTCCGTCCAGGTACGCTCCTGCAAGGATGCCAGGTCCACCATGGCCAGGCCCAGTAACGTAGAGCACGTTGAGGTCGCGCTGCTGGATGACTCGATTGAGGTGTGCGTAGAGCAAGGTGAGTCCGGGGGTGGTTCCCCAGTGCCCAAGGAGGCGCGGCTTTATGTGCTCTGCTCGCAGCGGCTCGTGCAGGAGGGGGTTTTCGAGAAGGTAGATTTGCCCTACCGCAAGGTAGTTTGCGGCCCGCCAAAACCCATCAAGCTGTGCAAGTTCGGCGGCAGAAAGTGAGGGGCTGTGCATAGTCTCAGTGTAATGCCGCGATGAGTGGTAATGCTACCAATGCTTTCCAGTCCGTCGGAGAGGCATAAGAAGTGAAGGCTACTCCTTGCCAAAGTACGTAAGGCTTTGCATTACGGTTTTGGCTTGCTCGGTAAAAGCGCTGGTTACGTTTGTGCCTGAGCTAAAGAGCGCACTTGTCGCGAGTGTTTCCGAGGCAGATATCCAAACGCAATCGACGGTTTGTTCTGAGATTTGGGCACATGAAAACATGCCTGTTGGAGTTTTTACGTCGTTTGCAATGTACTGCGCTGAAGATTTCGTCCAGATACCCTCGATAGTTGCATAGGTATTCTTTCCCGATGCAAGCGGGTTTAACGAGATTGCTGTGTACGATTCTCCTTTGCTTATCTTTTCAAATACGTTGTTGTCGGGAGAGATAACTTTCCTATTCGATTCCACTTGGACTTCATACCCTGCTGGCAGTACGAGGGTATACCTGTAGCCGTCCATTTCGTAGGTAATTTCCCTTCCAGCACCGAGACCTCCCGAGGCCAGGTAGTAGCCCACGCCGCCAGCAACTAGTAGAGGTAAGAGCCAGAAAAGGAGCTTGCGAGACTTGCGAGGTACTTCGGGAGCGGTAGGCACCAGCGGGGCCTGAGGGTCTGGTACAGGCTGTGTGGACATGGTCACGGGCTGCGTAGGCTCGCCAGCTAGTGGGGGAGTTGCTTGTGGTTCCATGGGTACATTCTCTACTGCAGGTAGGTCATAAGTCTATGACGGTTTCCCAGAACTATACGAGTGACGTGCTAACTACTTAGGAGATGATCCTTAGTTGTAATGGGGTGTAACCACTAAGAGACCCCTCGCTACCGAGGAGTCTCTTAGTGGTAGCGCCAGCGGGATTCGAACCCGCGAGCTCCTGGATGAGAACCAGGTGTCCTAGGCCGCTAGACGATGGCGCCACGCAGGAGAGAAAGTAGCAAAGGCTAGTAAGGCTGTCCAGGTACGGCGTACCATCAACGGTATATGCAAGAGCTCACGGAAGAGCAGCAGGTGTTTATCCAGCGATGGTACACGCCCTGGGCAACCTTACTGCTTATAGGTGCAATGGTCCTTATGCACTTCATCCTAGTGCAGGTGAATGTGGCTCGCTACCGCGCATCTGGCGGTCAAGAAATTCAAAACGCTTGGCGCGTTGAGTGCTTTGATTCGTGCTTTCGCTCAACCGTCGATGGTGATGAGTTAGTTCGGTGCTCTGAATCCTGTCAGGCAACGCCAACCAAAACTGAGTTGAGCGCCTGTTATGCCTTTAGGGACTCCTCACCCTTCTGTGCCTACGTGCCACTTGGTGTCGAATCGATCTTCTACTTTGTGCCGGGCGACTTCACAATCTTTGGGTACACCAAGACGATAACTGCGAGCTTCTTCCATATCGACTACTTTCACCTCTTCGGAAACATGGTGTTCCTCCTCCTTGGTGGTGCCTACGCTGAGAGACGGCTGCGTACTGCGCGATTCTTAAAACTCTACCTTGCCAGTGCGCTCTCGGCATCGCTCTTCGTTGCAATTATCTCGTTTGGATCAGAAATTCCTTTACTCGGTGCCTCTGGAGCGATTGCAGGCGTGATGGCTGCGAACCTTGTGCTCAACTACTATCGTGAGAAGTACAACGAGAAGTCGGTGATCCTTGGCGTGACGTTTCACAGCCTAGGTGTCAGGTACGTTATCGTCTGGATACTGTTTAACCTGGTTATGCTGCTCGCGGGTACCAGTAACGGTATTTCGTACGCTGGACATGTTGGTGGTTTTATTGCTGGGCTTTTCATCGCACTTTCGTACGCGCGCAAAGATGGCCTACAAGTAGAGCACGATGAGTACATTAACTACTCAGGCAGCAATCCTGGTAGGTACCAGTAGCTAGCGTTGAAAGAGGCAGGCAGCTC
>JALHQF010000050.1 GCA_022842085.1 Patescibacteria group bacterium
TTGAGGATAGGTTCGAGCTGGTCGTGAGTACCTGCATCTCGAAGCGTTACTGTGCTCCTCGTGATGTAGCCCGCTACGGCAAAGGTGCCTACCTCAATCTCGTCGGGAATAACTGCTAGAGTAACGTCGCGACTGGAAAGCGCTGCGCCGGTTATGCAGACGGTAGAGGTTCCATCGCCGGTGACCTCGTACCCTAGCGATCGGAGCAGATCGGCGAGATTCTTGATGTGATCTTCTTCGGCAGCATTGCGAATTGTGGTAGTACCTCGGGCTAAGCAGGCTGCCATCATGAGGTTCTCGGTTGCAGTTACCGAGCGCTCGGCAAGGTAAACATGCGTACCTGTTAGGCCGCTTGAGGCAGCAACGGTATATGTTTCGTCATGCAGTTCGATAGAAGCTCCAAGCCGCTCTAGGGCGGTAATGTGCGTACCAATACCCCGCTTACCAATGACGCAACCTCCGGGGTGTGGAAACGTTGCGGTGCCATACCGAGCAAGAAGCGGACCAACGAGCACTAGGGACGCACGCAGTGACCTGCCGAGGTCATAGGGAACCTCAGTATTCAGGTTGCTTGGGCTCTGGAGCACCGCTGTGCCACCAGTAAACGTTACCTGCGCGCCAAGTGCCTCAAGGATCTCGAGCATCTTACGCACATCAAGGATGTCTGGCACCCGCTCGAGGGTCACCTTACCCTGTGTAAGGATGCTTGCTGCAAGCAGCTTGAGCGCGGCGTTCTTGCGGCCTGCGATCGTGATTTCGCCAGAAAGCGTGCTACCACCGGTAAC
Organism: Patescibacteria group bacterium; assembly: GCA_022842085.1. Taxonomy (GTDB): domain Bacteria; phylum Patescibacteriota; class UBA1384; order CAILIB01; family CAILIB01; genus JALHQF01. The sequence continues at coordinate 786 of JALHQF010000050.1, forward strand.
TGAGAGCGTTGCCATACCGCACGACCGTACCACGATCTTGCTACTTCCGGTAGGATACCCTGGCATGGATCCCTGGCTTCGATTCCCCTGGCGGCGCTTCTGGTTGTGGTGGGCAAAGTGCCTTGGTACGCTTGCCGTGAGCTCAATGCTTGTTTTGACCGCGTTAGGGTTCCGCTGGAACTCGCAGGTAGGAAGCTTCCAGGCCACGGCCGTGCTTGATATAGCAACCATTGCCCATGGTCAGCAAGCAGAGGTTTTCTTAAATGGCGTTTCCTATGGCACACACCTGCTCCCCTGGCGCCAAGCTTGGCTTACCCCTGGACGCTACGACGTAGAACTTCGTGCGGAGGGGTACGCGTCAGTACGGTCACGAATTGAGCTAGGGCCAGGTGAGCGTGCAGCGCTTCGAGGTGTACTCCTGCGCTACGAAGTACCCAAGGTAGAAGAGGCACGTGTGGTTGCTGAAGCTGTTCCCTTGCGGTTCACGGTACGAAACGGCGAGGTATTTGATGAGCAAGCTTACCTTGCTCGCCTGAGTGGAGACGTGAACCTTGCTGGGTGGATTTCAGAAACAGGCCACCTGGTTCTCCGCCAAGGTGAGGTGCTCTTACTCCTCCATGTCCAGCGCAGGGAGCTTACTTCCTACTTGCCCCTGTCAGACTCGACCACTGCACTCTCGGTGAGTAGTGATGGTCGACTTGTGGAAATTACTAGTGCAGACGGGGTAGTTGTCTACGCACTTTGGGCGGAAATTCCGCTTACACGTCGCTTGGCAGCGTACCGGTAAAGTCGACGGTTGGCTGGTAGGGAGCGTTAAATGCAGGAGCAGGTGCCACCTGGACTGCCTCAACGATGAGTCGGCGCAGACTTGTGCCAACGGGGGTGCAGGTAATCAGGCGAATACCGGTTGCGCTGTGATCGCCAAGGATAGACACCTGATCCGGTTGCACTTCGTACACGCTGGTTACCGTGTACTGGTACTGCACGCCTGCGCTATTGATTTCGATGAGGTCACCAGCCTGGATGCCAGGAAGCTTGGCGAAGATGCGGTTGTACGCGCTGCGAACCCAAGAGTAGTTTGAGCTATGCCCAGCAATGGCGGACATCCCTGTTTGCCCGGGGAGTGGCGTGCCTGCGAGGTGTGTTACGCCATTCTTGAGGGCAGCACTCGATTCTTGCTCACTGAGACCGACGTTTGGGATGAGCGGTGCCGAAATGCCGAGACTCGGAATGCTGAGAGTATTGTCTGGAAGGGTGACGGGAAGAGGCGTAGGAGTTACCACCGGAGTTGGCGTTGGGGTGGGAGTTGCCACCGCAACTGCTTGGCTGCGAGGAACTTGCCCAGAACCACCAGTGCTTGGGTGCAAGCCAGCCGCAAGCACGCTTGCCCCACTAGCAAGGAATGCGGCAACGGCAAATCCAACCACAAGGCTGCGACGCTCAAGGAAAAAGCGACGCGCGACTGGCGCTTCGTGCATGATGGCACGAAGATCGGTTTCACGGAGTTCTACGCCCTGTTGCATAACCTGCTCTCTATAGCAAATTTTAGCTCAAATGTCAAGGTGTTTCCCAGGTTTGCGTCCGTCTGCTAGGGTGGCTACACAATGACTCCACAGCCTCGTGGTCGCGCTAAAATCGGCATTGATGCGAGGTTCTTTCGAACAACCACGGGTGGAATCGGGAGGTACAGCCGGGAGCTGATTCCGCGCATCCTCCAGCTCGATTCGGAGAGTGAGTACGTACTCTTCGTTACACCTGAGGACGTTGCGGAGGTGCCCACTCACTTTCCGAATCTGCGGGTAGTCCCAGTTCCAGTTTCACACTACTCACTCAAGGAGCAAACAACCTTTCTGCGCATCCTAAATCGTGAGAAGTGTGATGTGGTTCACTTTACGAATCTGAATCACCCGGTGCTCTACCGCCGGCCCTTTGTTGCAACGGTTCACGACCTAACGCAGCTCCACGTTGCTTCGAGGAATGGTCTCAAGAACCGAGCGAGGTTTGCTGGTTTTCAGCTCACGCTCAACCGGCTCGCCCAGCGTGCCGTCAAGCTCATTGCAGTGAGTGAGGCAACGGCGCACGACATCGAACGGCACCTGGGTCTTGGCCACGCTCGAATTGAGGTAATCGTAAACGGCGGTCCAGCGCCTGTGCAGACTTGGGAAGCAGGAGGGAGGGAGCGCGTAGCTTCGTACCTTGGAACACGCGACCCGTACTTTTTATTCCTAAGCCAGTGGAAGCCGCATAAAGGTATTCTCACACTACTTGAGGCATTTGAGCGCTACACAGCACTAGGCCACTCACCTCATTCATTAGCACTCGTTGGTAAGCCTTCAAACGCTGCTGCACAGGTACAACGGTACCTTGCCGGCATGCCGGATGCTTCGCGGGTGCTCACGCCTGGTTTTGCGCCGGATGAGCTGCTGCCTGAGCTCTTCCACTACGCAACCGCCGTGGTTGTACCCTCCACGCACGAGGGGTTTGGCCTGGGAGTGCTCGATGCATTCTCAGCTGGAACTCCAGTGATCTGCAGTGATATCGCCGCCCTAACCGAAGTTGCTGGCCCAGCTGCACGCGCGTTCCAAGTAGGCAATGCGGGCCAGCTCACCGAACGCATGCAGGAGGCCGCACGCCTGAGTGATGCCCAGCGAAAGAGCCTTGCGAAACTGGGCTATCAGCAGTTGAGCAAGTTCAGCTGGGACCGTGCAGCAGAGCAGACAGTTACGCTCTACCACACACTACTTCGACGTCTCCCCTAACCTGCGGAAAGCTGGTATGCTCGCGCCGTGCCGCGGTGGCGGAACGGTAGACGCGGCGGACTCAAAATCCGCTCTTGGCGACAAGGTGTGGGTTCGATTCCCACCCGCGGTACCACGAGCTCACGTCCAGGGGTGAGCTCGTGCAACGAATGAACCTGGCTGATACTCCCCTACCGGCTGTGCTCGCAGCTGCAACCGAGGTTTTGAGCCGCGGTGGCTTAGTTGTGTACCCCACCGAAACGGTATACGGGCTCGGAGCGAGCGCTGTACATGCAGAGGGTGTTTCTAGGCTCCTGGAGGTTAAGCAGCGGCCAATTGGCAAGGCAATCAGTGTGCTCACCCAGCTTGAAGAGGTTTGGGGCTACGTTGCGGATACACCGAGCACTCGTGCGGCGGTAGAGCGCTACTTGCCGGGCCCAGTAACCGTAGTTGGAAATGCGGTGCCAAGTCCCGTTGATCACCGTCTTCAAGACGAGCGGGGCACACTTGGGATTCGCGTTTCAAGTCACCCACTTGCGGCCGAGCTGGCAAGCCTCGGCCCGATTACAGCAACCTCGGCAAATCCCGCAGGTGGGGCAAGGCCCCGCACACCCGATGAGTTCCTTGCCGCCTTTTCTCCGCGCGCGCGAGCTCGTATCGACCTGGTACTCGACGCCGGCACCCTGCCGCCAGCCGAGCCGAGCATGGTGATTGATACCACCCAGCCGGTACAGCAAGTACTGAGAGCCGGAGGGGCTGAGTTCGTGGGTCTTGAGCTGCTTCTCTCAGATGAAGCAGCAACCGTAGCGGCGGGCGAAGCCTTTGTCCGACAGCACGCAGATGCCTTACAGAGCGGAGCGGTCTTCCTCCTCCTTG
>JALHQF010000051.1 GCA_022842085.1 Patescibacteria group bacterium
TGCCGCGCTTGTGCAACTCGGCGAGTGACTGGGTCACCGTTTGGGCAGATTTAGAATCGAGGTTGCCGGTTGGCTCGTCAACCAACAGCAGGAGTGGATTGTGCACCAGCGCACGGGCGATGGCGACACGCTGCTGCTGCCCGCCTGAGAGCTGATTTGGAGAGAACCCCGCAAACTCTGCAAGCCCAAATGAATCGAGGAGCTCGAGGGCTCGAGCCTCACGCTCAGCAGCTGGTACGCCTGAAAGCAGGAGAGGAAACGCAACGTTATCGAGCACCGACAGGCTGTCGAGGAGGTTGAAGTTCTGGAAAACAAGACCCACAACGCTGCGGTGGTACCAGGCAAGTGCCTCTTCGGTAAAAGCATCAAGCCGATTACCTTGCACGGAAACGGCCCCTCGGCTAGGGGGTTCGAGGCCAGCGAGGAGGGTGAGGAGCGTACTCTTACCCGAGCCACTTGGTCCGACAATCACGACGTACTCACCTTGGTGCACCGCAAATGACGCTCCCTTAACCGCTTCACGGTACGCAGCACCCGTGCCGTAGGACTTGGTGAGGTTCTCGACTCGAAACAGCTCACCCTTTGCAGGCGGCCCCATGTGTTCGGCGAGTGCTGGAAGAAACGTGCGCCTTGTTTGCTGCTCAAGCTGCTGCAGGAGCGGATCAATTGCCGTGCCCTGGGTAAGCTCGAGGAACGCCTCTGTTGAGATGCTAGGCTTGGTCGGCATCGCGTTTCGTCTTAGCTATTTCCGCTTGCCCAAACTGCATCGCATCCTCTTCGTGCCGGGTCTCTTTGGGTGCCTCCTTCAGAATTGGCATCTTTAGGGTAAAGGTTGTGCCCTTGCCCTCAACCGAATCTACTTCCACTTCACCCTGCAGCTGTTTGAGGAGTGCGTGGGCCACAAACATGCCAAGTCCAGATCCGTTTGCAAACATCTTACTTGCTTCATCCCCACGGTTGAAACGAGTCCTAAAGAGTCGCTCACGCTGCTCCTTGCTCATACCAATTCCAGTGTCGCGCACCGTGACCTCTACGTGCTGCCCCTTCTGCTCGGCGCGCACATGCACCGAACCCTGTGCCGTGTACTTAATAGAGTTATCTACAAAGTTGTTGAGCACCTGGTAGAACGCTTTCTGATCGGTGATGCTATCAGCGATCTCGCCCTCCTGTTGGTAGGTTAACTCGAGCGATTTATTCTTCGCGAGGGGCTGCAGTGCCTCTACAAGCTCCTTGGAGACTGCTCCGTAGTTTGCCTTCTCCCAGGTAAGCTCCTTACGACCCTGCTCCATGCGAGAGAGGTCGAGGAGATCGTTTACTAGGTCAACCATGCGCTTCGTGCTCTTGAGCGACTCGGTAAGGAGCTCTTTCTCGGAGTCTGGTAGGTGTAGCTGTTCGGACTCCTCTGAGAGCAGTGAGAGTGACCAGTGAATCACGGAGAGCGGGGTACGAAGCTGGTGCGAAGCCGCGTTGAGGAAGTCGGTTTTCTGCTCGTCGAGCTCCTTAAGGCGGTTGTTAATTTTTTCGAGACGCTTCTTGTCGGCAACTGCCCGCTCTTTCTGCTGGTACTCCTGGAAGTAGAAGTCCTTCAGCTTCTCTACCATGCTCTGGAACTCTCGCGAAAGCTGCTCAAGCTCATCGTTTGTCGCTACATCCGCGTACGCGTTAAGGTTACCCGCACGAATCGCGAGTGCCGACTCGGTAAGGGAGATAATTGGTTTAGTGAGCCTGGCCGCCAAGAGGTAGGCAGCGATCATTCCGGCAATAACTCCTAAGATGCTGAGGGACAGGAAGAGCTGCGCCAAACGGTTAAACTCACCTGTTACGGTATTCTGCTCAACCCCAAGGTGGACGGCATATCGAACCTGCGAAACCCCATTTACCGTTTCTAGCCACGGCGCGGTGAACACAAAGTGATCAGTTTCATAACGAGTCTCAGATCGACGCACCGTCTCATTGCTTAGGAGCTTTGCCCGGTCGGCATCCGAGATTTGGAGGAGCGTTCCCTCAAGGCTCTCCCTACCGGGATCAGTGTCGTACACAACTCTCCCCTGCTCATTCGTTACGAGGACGTAGCGTACACCCTGACCAGTAAACTGCTCGACTTTCTGACGAACCTCCCGCCATGACTCACTGTCGCTTGGGTTGAGGGGGTTCTCTTCGAGCGCCTCAGCATACGGCGTAAAGAGGCTGGAGGCGAGGTTCTCGGCCAGCAGCTGGTAGGAACGATCGGAAATCTCAACCAGACGGCTTCGTACCGGAAGGTAGAGGCTTACAGCTAGCAAGCCAACAACAAAGGCCGTAAAGAGCCCCTGGGCAAAGGCAAAGCGAAGCTTAACGCTGGTTCGAGGACGCCAGATTATGGATCGGCCGTCCCCTGCCACGTCTAAACCACCTTTCGTGAGGCGTCGGCCTCACCCTCATCTGTGCCTGCTGCCTCCTCAACCACTTTCGTGTACTGCTCAACCTTGGCGATAATCTCTGCAGGAGAGAATGCGGCTTTCACAATGTAGTCTACAGCTCCAAGCTCGTATGCCTTATCAACATCGGCCTTCTGCGCGAAGTTGGAAAACACTACTACCTTTGGAATCTCTGCGTGGTCGGCATGGAGCTTCTCGAGCACCTCAAAGCCACTCATCTTTGGAAGCAGCACATCCAGAAGCACAATGTCTGGCTTCTCGGTTCCGGCAAGGATTTCATATGCCTCTTGACCATCGTAGGCGTGGAGCACAGTGTAGCCCTCGGACTGGAGCTTGATCCCGATAATTTTGGCGAGCATCTGCTCGTCTTCGACGACGAGAACGGTTGGCATGGGTAGAGATAGGCGTTAGGTACCTTAGTTTCCCACGGTCAACCAGGTCAGGGCAAGGCTTCGCAAGGAGAAGCTCGGCCAGGGCAGCAAGTTACGCAGCGAAACGTGGGGAAGTGAAGCTGTAACTCTCAATACCGGCCACTGATGCTCCAAGACTTTGAGCGCATCGTGCTGAGCAAGAGGCCAGCTTATCAGCTGTGTAGTTCCTGCCCGCTGAAAACTACGCACCGCCTCACCGTGGTCAACCCAAAAGCGAACTTCTGTGTCTTCTCTAGCATAGACATACACCTCATACTCCCCAGGAGTATCCGGAACAATGAGCCAAGTTGCCTCATCACTCACGAACGTATCCGGGCTCGATCCGGCAACAATCTGCTCTCCCGTTGGCAGAATAATGGAGACATCAACCGGGCAATCCACCACAAACCACTTCATACGTCTTTCTGGGAGCGGCACTGACGTGAGCGGTACACCCAACTGCTCTGAAATTGTTGGTAGAGCTGCCGAAACGAGTGCAAGGTGCCCTGCGGGGTAGCTTACGTTGGTGGCACCCGAAATCCACACGCTTGAGGCTGGTACTGTTCCATCGCCCACACGCTCGAGCAGCTGGTAGCTCTCAAGTACCCCATCTTCCCAACGGTGCGCCTGTGCCGCCCCAACGAGCACCCGGGGGTAGGTAAGCTGGCCGGTACCCGAAACGGTGGTGAGTGCCGTACGAGCAAGGAGTCGAGCACTGCGCTGAGTGAACAATGCCTGTACCGGGCTCTGGTGTACGAGGCGTTCCTGGGCACCTGCCGGTCCCCAGACCATCTTAGGTTCTGGCATAAGCTCACGTAGCGACGGAATAAACCTCCGAATCCTGCCCAGAAAATCCTGCGAACGACCCTCTGTCTGTACCCCGTAGGTGCGGATCAGGTGACCAACCACTGCCCAGTCTGGCGGGAGCTCTCCACCCTCCCATGGGCCATAGGCTTTTGGCGATCCCCTACTTGGTGTGCCGATCAAGGTGGCTGAGGCGACGTCACCCGAGTAGGCATCAGAAATAAGGTACTGCTGGGTAAGGATACCGCCAAACGAGTGCGCCACGACGTGTACAGCCCGAGCGCCAGTTTTCTGCTTGAGGTCCGCCAGGGCTGGGATGAGGTACTCGCGCATCGCTCGATCACTTGGGATGCGCCAATCGTAGTGGGCAACTGCTACTGGAACACTAGCTGCCTCCAGCGCGCTCAGTAGCTCGAGGTACGGGCCAACGAGGGATGAGATGAAACCCCAACCAGCACGAGTAGGCACGGGATCTGCCTGCGCTTGTACGAGGTGTGCAAGGTTCACCGACGTGCCGTAGCCAGGAACGAAGAGTACGGGCAGGTTTTCTGTGAGACAGCTTACAATGGCAAGCTTGTTGTTAGTTACACTCGTTTCGCAGCCTGGTACCGGCTGGTTTGGCCAACGCACCCCGCGCTCTACACTCCCAACTACCTGCAGCAGCTCGCCTCTACTTGCCAGGGGGATACTCCGAGAGGCGGGAAACTCAACTCCGCGCAGATCGAAGCTGCTCCAGGTACCATCCACTACAACACCCATACGCT
>JALHQF010000052.1 GCA_022842085.1 Patescibacteria group bacterium
ATGGAGCCTTTGCGCATTGCAACGGGTGCGGACAGCACCCCTTTGGTTTTTACTACCGGTGTAGAGGCGAGCCTCATTTCCGGCTTGTTCATGGCGTGGTGTTAGCCAGGCCACTTGCTTTATACCCGCCACTCCCAATCCTGTCAAGACCTGCTAGTATCGCTTCGCGGGTCTATAGCTCAATGGTAGAGCAGCGGCCTTTTAAGCCGTTGGTTCTGGGTTCGAGCCCCAGTGGACCCACCAGAGAGAACCACCCGTCGGGTGGTTCTCTCTTTGCGATTAGGAAAAGGCGACGTATCCTAAGTCCATGCTACTGGGGCAACGGTTGGATTCTCGGGGGCTTGCTCGCACGCTTGGCTGGGCGCTGCTTACGGCGGCGCTCGCCGCGCTGGTTGGGAGTAGCCTCGGGCCTATTGTGCCACTTTCGCGTTTGTTGGTGGTGTCTGCGGTTCTGGGTGGAGTGCTCGTGGCGCTTGGGAGTGGGCTCCTACCGGTAAGTGATAGCCACCTTCACCTGCTTGCGCGTCACCGAACAGGGCGCGCCGGCCATGCGCGCCATCAGCACCGACGAACCGATCGTGAGCCAACGCTTGCCGTGAGTCTCACCTGGATTGCGATAGCAGGGGCTGTAGCGCTCACCTCAGGCTTGCTCGCTGGAATCTCTTACTGGCTTGGAATAGCCGGATTTGGGGCAGTGCTCACAGCGGTTGCCTATGTACAGGTACACCGAGGGAGCATTCGATCGGCAGTAGCAGCGGTGCTCGCACTCACCCTGGCGGTTGCCACGCTTCCAACCCTCCCTGTTGCGCTTGCCTCGGCGGCACTTCTTGCACTCGTGCTGCGTCTAGCGGTGCGCCAGAGTGATCGCACGCACCTCACCGTTGAGTCGCTGCCAGGCCTCTTCCTCCTTGCTGTACTGGCAGCGCAGACGCTTGGTGGTACAGAGCTGCGTCTCCAGCCTTGGGTGACCCTCTTCGCTCTGTTGGGATGGTTTCTCGCAACGCAGCCGTTTCAGGTTCCACATCGCGATCCGCACGTAAGGCAAGAAGCGATGGCGGTGGTTTGTGTGGCCGGTTCACTTGCGTACCTCACCCTCCTGGCGGGGTTTGCGGCTATCCCTACACCTGGCCTTGCAGAGGCTGCGCTCGGGGCGGTTTCACTCATCTCTGGACAGATCGCATTTGGTCGGGGTCGGCGCCGTAGCTACGCGAAGTACCTGTGGGTTCCGGGGCTCGTGGCGTTCCTCTACGGCCTCACCCTCCTGGTGAACCCGCTTATTGCGCCGGTTACTTGGCTGCTCGCGGCCGTATGCTTGGCGACGGTTGGCTTCATCGTTGAGAGCGTCTCCCTGCGAAGCGCTGGGGTAGTAGTACTGCTTGGTGCTGCATCCCTCATGTTTCGTGTAACTCCCGATGTACGGCAGAACGTTTCTTGGCAGGCAGAAGCTGTGTGGCTCTCCTTGGCAATTGCGCTCTTTAGTGGCGTGCTCGCACACTGGTTTGTACTCCTCAAGGCAGGTCGTGTGCGGGCGCTCTCGCACCTGCTCATCGCCCAGGTTTTGGTTACGGTTGCGGCGCTCATGGGTGCGTACGGTCTCGCGAGTACCAATGTACTCAGCCTGGGCCTCGCTGGCGTAGTGGCGGCAGGAATCTACCTCTACCTTGAGGGCTCACGGTACCTGTGGCCAAACGTTCGTGTGGCCGGGCTCCTGCTTTGGTGCCTTGGTTTCTTTGCTGCAGCTGCTATGGCCGGCACAGGAGACCGTGGCGCAGGAGCGGTTGCCTCTGCTAGCCTAGGAGTAGTCGCGGTAGGCTTTGCCCTTCGGCAGCTCCGACGACCCATAACCCCCCACACTTCATGAACGACATCCCCATGTACCGTTCGGCTGCTGCTGAACTCTTCGGAACCCTGGTGCTGGCAAGCATCGCGGCTACAGCTGGTTCGCTCCAGTCTGGCGCCCTCTTTGTTGGTCTGAGCCTTGCGGCTCTCGTATACCTGCTTGCTCCAGTAAGTGGTGCACAGTTCAACCCAGCTATTACCCTTGGTTTGGCTGCATTCCGTCACATTTCCCCAGTCCGCGCGCTCGTGCACGTGCTCTCGCAGCTGGTAGGCGCTGCTCTTGGTGTGCTGCTCGTTGGTCAGATTACCGGTCAGCTGATTCGTCTCACCAACATTACAGAAGTTGAGAACCCCGTGATCATCGCCGAGCTTACAGGTGCAACCCTGCTTGCCTTTGCAGTTGCAACCGTGGCTCGTGGCAAAGTGGCCGAAGGATTTGGTGGATTGGTAATTGGTCTTGCTCTCATGGCAGGCATTCTCCTTGCCTCCCCAACAGGCTTTGGCATCCTCAACCCTGCAGTTTCTGCCGGACTTGCCATTGCAGCATGGCCACTCTACGTGATGCCAATTCTAGGCGGTGTTCTGGGAGTTGCTCTGAGTCACCTGATTCACGGCGACATGCCAATGATGAAGAAGAAGGCGTAACCCACATAGCTTAAAGGAGGGGCACTATGGTGAGTTTGGACAGTATTACGCGAAATGGGCGAGCGATCTGGCTTGCCTGTGATCAAGGGATGGAGCATGGCCCATCCGACTTTAACCAGCAGAACGCAGATCCCCACTACATCTACAAGCTCGCGCTCGAAGGCGATCTTGATGCGGTGATCTTTGGTCGTGGTATTAGCGAGCGCTACCATGGGCGCTATAAGGATCAGATTCCACTGATCACGAAGCTTAACGGACACACGCGCTTCAACAAGCCGGAGAGCTGGGGCAAGCAGAACTGCTCGGTTGAGGAGGCGCTCTCCTACGGAGCGAGTGCCGTTGGCTACACCATCCACATGGGCGCTTCGCACGAAGCCGATCAGATGGCGGAGTTCTCCGGAATTGTACGCGATGCACATAGGGCTGGGATTCCTGCTATCGCCTGGGTGTACCCACGCGGTGTACAAATTCATGATGAGAAAACTCCAGAGCTCTGTGCATACGCCGCGCGTATTGGCTTAGAGCTGGGTGCGGATGCGGTAAAGGTCTATAACCCAGGGGATGTGGGGGCACTCCGTTGGGTGGGAAGCATGGCCGGCGAGTGTAAGGTGGTGATCTCAGGGGGAGATCACGTTACGCCAGAGGAGTATGCTGATCAGTGCCGGATGATTCGTGAGGCAGACCTCATGGGCGTGGCTGTAGGGCGAAACGTCTGGCAGAGCGAGACGCCAATGGAGGTAATCCGGCTCATTAAGGAAGCGATCCGCGTATGAAAAAAGCCACATCAGATCAGGGGTGGTTCCTCCCGGTTGCGGGTCTCAACCTGGTCATCGCGGCTATGCCGCTCATCTACCTCATGGTGACTGATCCACGAGAGGTTGCGGAGAGCTTCCGCATGGTCCTCCTGTGGGGTGCGGGTATCGCACTTACCGTTGCGATTATTCTCTCGATCGTTGGTTTGAGTGCTACGGGGAAAAAGAAGTAGCCTTCCTGGGAAGGCTACCGGGTAAACGAGGTACTGGTTTCTCGAGCTGCTCGTCTGCGAAGGCGGGCAGTTCGTTTTGCAAGCGCGGTGTTGTTGGGATCTTGTGCAAGTGCTCGCTCCAAAGCCTTTAGGTGCGTGTGGTAGCCGTACCAGCGACAAAACGCTTCTACCAAGCGATCTTCGTTTTCAGCTAATCTTCTTCTCCGTCGCATAGGAGCCACACTGCCAGAGTGTAGGTGTGGTGTCGAGCCCTGGTGTACCATGAGATAGCATGACTACCCTGCAGCATATCCAGAGCATTGTTCGCGGTGAAGTGTGGACAGATGACGCGCACCTCCAGGCGTACAGCCTCGATGGATCGGTCTTCACGCAAACACCGCGCATGGTGGTGGCTCCCAAGGACGCCGGGGATATTCAGGCTATTTTGCACCTGCTCTGGACGTACGCAAAAGCTGGTAAAGACGTAGTCCCGGTAGCTGTGCGTGGTTCGGGCACCGACCAAGCCGGTGGCCCGCTTACCGATGGCATCGTGCTGGACGTACGTCGGCACATGAATCAAATCCTCGAGTTTGGTGAAGACTACGTACGCGTTGAGCCGGGTGTGCGGTACGGTGAGCTACAGGACGAGCTTAAGGAGCGTGGCCGGTTCCTCCCACCGTATCCAGCGTCACTGGAGCTCTGCACCATTGGCGGGGCGGTGGCAAATAACTCATCGGGCGAGAAAACCGTGAAGTACGGGGACACGCGCGACTACGTCACCAAGCTTAAGGTGGTGCTGGCCAACGGTGACGAGGTTGAGCTGCGAGGCCTCGATACCCTAGAGGTTGAGGGCATGATTCACCAC
>JALHQF010000053.1 GCA_022842085.1 Patescibacteria group bacterium
GTTAATATCTCCCCAGGTGTAGTTGTCCAAAATACTGACAACTGAGTCTCCGTCATACGCTTCGTAGTAGACCCTACCGAATAAACCACCTGCGTAGTACTCAGCCGCAACGTTGCCTTTGGTGAAGTTCTTGCTGATGAGAAACTCTACTGGACCTTCAATATCGAGGCTCCCAAGCAGACCACCAACATCGTAGTCACCCGACACGCTTCCTGTTGTACTGTTTCCAGAAATCACGAGGTCAGCCTCGCCCGCATCCATGTCTCCCACGAGTCCGCCCACCGCTTCTTCACCAACAACCGTTAGGTTGCTTGAAACATTTTGGATCGTGAGGTTTTGAGCTTGCCCAACCAGTCCGCCCACGTTCTCTTCTCCCTCTACCGAGCCACCAATGATACGAAGATCCTTAATTGTGGCGCCGTCAGCTTCTCCAATAATGCCGACGTCTGAACTGCTCGGCAGGTCGATTACGATATTCTTTAGCGCATAGCCATTTCCATCCAAGGTTCCTTGAAAAACCTCCCCGTGCTGTGAAAAGAGCGGTGTAACCACAAAGCCCTGGCAGTCGATGTCATTTTGCAGCTCAATCGTGTTGAAGTAGTTGCCGGCAACATCATCGAGGGCCTGAAAAGCAGCACAGGTTGCCACCTGCGTAGTTGGTGCGGTGGTTGTAACGCTAACGGATCGGTACGCAACATCAAAGGCGCCATTGACATTGCCGTACTCCACTACGTAGCCATCAAGGAGCGCGGTGTTGTCACAAGGAAGATCGTTCCAGTAGCCAACCTGTCCGCTTCCTGTAAGAAACTGTGCACAGTCCTCACCGCCCATATTGTTAGGCTCCAGACCGGGGTTCCAGTTTGCGAACCCGCCAGAGACAACGGATCCATTCATGTCGCCCTGCCAGAACTGTGTTCCCGCCTCTGGACCGGTCACCCAGCGCCACTCGCCCTCCACCGCACTATCACTCCCACCAAGCCAGCTCGAGCCTTCTATGCGCGGGGTAATGTAGTCGCTCTCAGCCTGTGAGGTGACAGTTACAAGGTACCCTGTATACCCACCAAGAGTCCTTGCGGCTGCCGCAGCCTCGGCAGTTGGCCAGTCAATACCGCCCATCCCAGTAGCATCAACGTACTCGTACATGTGCCCGTTGATGGGGTTAAAAACGTATCCAGGCCCAACGAGAGAGATCTCAACCGTATCGCTCCCAATACCATTGGTGCGCAGGTAGGTAAGCGTGTTCAGAGCAGCGTTAATATCATCCTTTGTACCGTTGAACATGAGCAGTGGCCCTGATGTGGGACCAGTGAAGGTAAGCCCTGTAGTACTCGTCATGCTGAGGTCAGCCTGACCCGCTTGCAGTCGCACGTCGAGTGTTGGATTGCCTGTCGCCACTACCACAAGGCCGGGAATTGGCGAGGCCGTATTCACCATCGCCGACGCCGTGCTGATACCGGTGACACTCTCACCACTCGCAAGAGTAGAGATTGGGTACGGTAGAGCAAAGGAGATCAGAAGTGCAAGGACAATCGAGGGTCCACGCTTTCCGGGTAAGCTACGGAGTACTGATGTGAACATGGAGACAATAAGCAGTTCGTACTCGTAGTGTAATTGAGAAACTTTTGAAGACAAAATGCCGCGCTTGCTCTGCTTTATCTCACCGGATAACAAAAACAGGAAAGAGCTTTTGCTCTTTCCTGTTTTTGGCTGCCTGGCTAGGATTCGAACCTAGGATCTCCTCGTCCAGAGCGAGGCGCCTTACCGCTTGGCCACCAGGCATCGCGAAGCGCAGGCTACCTGAAGCCCGCGCTCCTGACAACCACCTATGCTTCCTTTGCGGCCGTCGCTTGTAGCTGTCGGTAAATGGCTGCTGACACAAGCCAGAACACCATGGCTGCAATTGAGAGTAAGATACCCCCAACAAGCCAACCTAGACCAAAGGTTAGCGCCCCAACGATTCCCACGATGGCTATGGCAGCGAATGCCGCTACGATGCTGAGGACGTAAAACCAGAAGAGAGCAAGTCGCGCACCCCGGGTAATCCGCGCGCTCTCACGAAGGGCCGGAATAGCCGCCTGGCCCTCTGCAACACCATAGCCTGCCTGCGACCACACCATCAAAAGAATGACTCCTGGCACGATTAGTGCAATGAAACCCAGGACGATACCGATGCCGGCCAAAATCTGCAATGCGATTAACCAGAGCACCATGGGTAGCGTGATTCCCTTGAATGCGCCTGCAAAATCCACTTTTTCACCATCCACAAGTCGGAGTGACAGGCGCATGAGGAGTAGGGTTACCACCGCCGAGACTACAAGGCCAAGCAGAATGCCAAACGGGTTGTCAAACTGGTTTGCCTCGCTAAACGAGAACATATCAGAGCTTGCGTCTGGTGCCGTAAAGTAGCCTGGTAGAGCGTTCACGACACCGGCAACTATAGCGACGGGCACTACCACCTTCCAGTTCTCCTGAAAGACCTTCCAGCCGTGAGAGATAACCTGTGATGTATTGAAATGAGCCATGGGTAAGGGGGTTACCCTATTAGCCTAGAGAAGGTTTCGTAGCCTGACTAGGCTCTCCTCTTTACCAAGCACCCAGAGGCTCTCAAAAGCACCTGGACTTGCGGGCAAGCCTGTAACCGCAGCCCGCACTGGCCAGAATACGTCCCCGGTCTTGCGCTCTTCAGACACGAGGCTTCGCAGTGCCGTTTCCAAGCTTTCTGCCGTCCAAGAATCAACAGCTTCCAGCACTTCAGTCACCTCGACCAGAATCTGGCGCACCTCCTCCCAGGCGCGCTTCTTCGGGGTAACGATGCCGCGCAGCTCATCGTTTACCAAAGGAGCCGTAACCGCCCAGCCGCATACCTCTGGAATTTCATCAAGGCGCTTGAGCCGCTCCTGGGTTGCTTGGGTTACACGCAGTACTCGCTCATCTGATACATCGACCCTCAATCTATTTGCTACCTCATGTGCCAGCTCACTCAGGGGCAGATGACGAATATACCACCCGTTCACGTAGTCCAGCCGCTGGGCATCAAACACCGCCGGTGCTGGGTTTACGCGCTCCATACTAAAGGACGCGATAAGCTCGTCTCTGGTGAAGAACTCCTGCTCCGTACCTGGGGACCAGCCAAGAAAAACCAGGGTGTTCACCAGCGCATCTGGAAGGTACCCCATACCTCGATAGTCGAGGGTGGGCCTGGCGCCATGGCGCTTGGAGAGCTTGCTCTTATCCTGACCCAAGATCACGGGTACGTGCGCAAAAGCCGGCGCCTCCCAGCCGAGCGCCTCGTACAACAGGGCGTTCTTAGGGAGCGACGGAAGCCACTCTTCTCCCCGGATTACCGTGGTGATCTCCATGCGGTGATCGTCTACCACGCTCGCGAGGTGGTAGGTTGGAAAGCCGTCAGACTTCAGGAGCACGTGATCATCCAAATCACGCGTGTTAAAGCGCAGCTCGCCACGGATGCGGTCGTGCACCACTACTTCTCGATCTAGCGGCAGTGCCTGACGGATCACGAAGGACTCGCCCGCTGCAGCGCGTGCGTCACTCTCTTCACACGGCAAGGTTCGATACCGCCGGTCGTAACGTGGGAGCTCGCCACGCGCCTGCTGCTCCGAACGCATCTGCTCAAGCTCTTCGGCCGTCGCGAAGCAGCGGTACGCGTGACCACCGTCCAGGAGCTGCTGGGCAATTTCCTGGTACATCGGCAGGTTCTGCGACTGGGTGTATGGACCGTGCGGGCCCTTTTCGGCGTACGCGCCATCCTTGAGGTAAGCACCCTCATCTGCTTCAAGCCCCAACCACGCTAGTGCTTCAAGGATTCGCTCCGCCGAGCCTTCGACAAACCGATTGCGGTCGGTGTCTTCAATCCGCACGAGAAACTGTCCCCCCGTTTTGCGAGCCAGCAGCCAGCAGAAAATCGCAGTACGCACGGTACCTAGGTGCATTTCTCCTGTTGGGCTCGGAGCGATGCGGACGCGTTCAGGAGAGGACATCTGGGTAGTGTTCAATTACTGGATCACTGTTCCTAGCGTGCCAGTGCACGGTGACGGCGTCTACACGCACCGTACGATCTGGGTACCAACCCTGGAGCGCTAGAGCGGCTCGGCGGAGCCGACTGAGCTTAAGGCGGTCAAGAGAGTAGCCTGGGTGATCACCCCCTATCCGACTCTTTACCTCGACAATCACCAAATCACCCCGGTGGTGACAGAGTAAGTCCACCTCTACACCGGCGATATCACTGTTCTGCTTGAGCACAGCAAACCCCAAGCTTACGAGAAACGCCGCGGAGATCGGAAGAGC
>JALHQF010000054.1 GCA_022842085.1 Patescibacteria group bacterium
CATACCATCCCGGTAGTTAGCGTAGGCCCAGTACCACTCGAGCTCGGTAAACTCCTGGAGGTGCTGGGGGCTCATTCCTTCATTTCGGTATACCCGACCAATTTCAAACACACGGTCTAGCCCTCCAGCCACCAGGCGCTTGAGCGGAAGCTCGAGCGAGATGCGCAGGTAGAAATCCTCATCCAGCGCGTTGTGGTGCGTTACAAACGGCTCAGCATCAGCGCCCCCAGGGATATGCTCTAGGGTGTTGGTTTCAACCTCAAGGAAGCCGCGCTCCTTGAGAAACGACCTCATGGTGTCGATGAGTATCGCTCGCTTCTCGAAACGCTCTTTTACTCCCGGGTTTACCAGCAGGTCAAGGTACCGCTGGCGCTGACGCGCCTCTACATCTTGCAGGCCGGACCAGCTATCGGGCAGTGGCTCGAGCGCCTTGCTAAGGAGCTGCCACTGGGAAGCCCGGACTGAAAGCTCGCCACGCTTCGTACGTGTGCCAACTCCTTCAACCCAGATGAAATCACCAAGATCGACGAGCTCTAGCCGCTCAAAAAACTCTGAGCTCAGCTGATCCTGCTGAAACACTACCTGGATGCGCCCGGTTTGATCCTGCAAGTCTGCAAAGAGAATAGCCCCCTGCCCACGTAGGGCGCGTAGGCGCCCAGCAACTGCTACCTCCCCACCATCTTGCTCAGGCTGAAGCTCCTCGAGGGAGGCTCGAACTTCGGCACTACGTTGGTGGGCTGGTGTAGTGGCGGGGTAAGGATCAACACCAAGCTCGCGCCAAGCTGCAAGCTTAGCGCGGCGGGCTGCATGCGGATCGAGCCCCTCGAACCGCCCCATCCTCAGGAGATTTTCTTGACGGCGTAGGTAACAGTGCCACCATCCGGGATGGTGACCTCAACCCTCTCACCAACCTTGGCGCCAAGCAGAGCCCGACCAAGCGGAGACTCCACGGAGATGTGGCCAGCCTTTGGATCGGATTCAGCGGTACTCACGAGCATGTAGGTTTCAGTGTCTCCCTCTACTTCTACGGTGATCGTATCACCGATATCCACCTTGCTCTTGTCGCCGTCAGCTTGAATTACACTTGCGTGCTTGAGAATAGCCATCAGCTCTTCAATACGCCCCTCAACACGAGACTGCTCCTCACGAACAGCGTCATACTCAGCGTTCTCGGAGAGATCACCGTAGGCACGCGCCTCACGGAGGTTTTCCGTAATTTCTACGCGCTTTTCTTCGATGAGGTGCTTGAGCTCGGCTTCGAGCTTTGCTTTCCCCTCCTCGGTAAGCAGGATGTCTTTCTTCATAGGAGTTGCTGGTAGGGATGCGAGCCTGCGGCCACCAGTAGCCTTACTATCCATAATAATGGAAAAAGCGGGGCTACCGCAGAACGCTGGGAGTATGCGCGCAAGCCCCTCGGCTGTCAAGCCCCTTTGCGGGCACCTGTAACCTGGTAGCATGGGTATATGCGACGAATTCTCGGCATCACTGGAATGCCTGGCGTAGGCAAGGATACGCTCGTAAACGCCCTCTATCCGCACCTGCCGTCAGACGTGGTGTTGTCGAGCATTGGCGAAGAGATTGTCCGGAGTGCAATCCGCTGGCACAACGGCCTCTCCATCGACCAGCGCATGCAGCTGCACGAAGAGCTCGGCCTCACCCACCTCTCGGGAGACATGCTCGATACCGAGTCGATTGTCACCAACCCAAGGATGCCCCAGCAGCAACAGGATACCAACTACGAGCGTAAGGCTCAGCTGCGGCCACTCTGGCAGTTCCACCAAGCAGACCTGCGCCGCAACGACACACACGCCATCATCAAGCAGCTTGTTGGCAGCCACGAAAAGCTCCTCCTCTCTGGTGTGCGACCGTGGTCTGAGTACGAGTACCTCATCACGCAGCTTGAAAATACCAAGGTTCACTTCCTCCTCGTAGAGGCGAGTGATGAAGCCCTGCGCGAACGCATGGGAGATGAGGCCTTTGAACGTCGCATCCTGCCTGGCTCTGTGGAGGAAGATATGGCGAAGGCTCTCACCCACTTCCCCAAGGAGTATCCCCAGCTCTTCACCCTCGTGCCAAACACCGTAAATGGTATCGAGCAATTTACTGCTCATATCGAGCGTGAGGTCGTGCCGTTTGTTGAACGTTTCTTCTCTTCCACCGAGTAGTCTGGTATACAGCTGCAAGCGCATCAGCGCAGCGTGAGGTGTATGATTGAAAACTCGAGTCGTGCTGCCCGTTGGCTATAACGGGAGTGGCAAAACACACGTCGTTCAAGCGGCGTGCGAGCTGCTAAAAGTGGGGGGCTACCCCTTCGTAGTCCGTGAAACAGGGGCACTTATCCTCCCTGCCGTGATCTCGTCCCTGAGGGAGGTGTCCGATGTCCCGCCCGCAGTGCTCTGTGAGGCAAGCCTGCTGGCTGCCTACTACCCCAATGACCCTCAAAAGGATCCCGCCCCCGAGCACGTCGAGTGGCTCAGTGGTCGAAAAGAGGAGGTTCGTCAGCGGTGGGTAATCCCCGCTATCCAGCGCATTCGAGAGACATCTCCAAACCATGTTCTTGAGCTCTTCGTCAAAGCAGTGAGAGATCATTCTCCTGAGCAAGGGCCGCTCTTCCTCAATGGCTGCCGAGCCAATGACCTAGAGTTTCTGGAAATGCTCCCGGGGTGCGTCGAGGCGCGAGTTGCCCTAATCAGCGCAAGCCAAACGGATCGCAAAACCTGGTCCTGCGAGGCCCACGGCAAACCGGACGTGTGGTTCGTTGCCATGGAAGAGCGCGCGGGTACTCCCGAGCACGCCCTGCGTGAATGGCTGCTCACGAGCCAAGTTACAGTCTACGAAGTTCGAAACGGCGCCGACAAAGAGCTTGCCGCTGCCCAGCAACTCTACGAACTCGCCACCACCTAGTCTCCTCCGCCCTCACACTTGGTGGGGGCTATTCCTTTTCCAGCACCCCCTTGATGCGTCGCACACCGGAGCTACTGGCTTCCTCTTTGGCAATACGGAAGCTATAGGCGCCAAGCTCTCCTGTGTTTGCCACGTGAGGGCCAGTACAGATCTCACGACTCCAGCCACCTATGTCATAGGTACTGACCACCTCTGGATACTTGTGCCCAAAGGCTCCGATAAACCCTTCGGCAAAGGCTGCCTCTGTTGCCTTCTCTTCGCGCACGACTGGTAGATTGGCTTGCACTTTCTCGTTTACCAGACGCTCAACGGCCACAATCTCTTCTTCTGAGAGCTTCTCTGGATGAGCAAAGTCGAAGCGCAAGCGTTCGGCGTTGAGGTTGCTTCCCTTCTGTACAACGTGTGGCCCCAGCACGTCTCGCAGTGCCTGGTGAAGCAGGTGTGTGGCTGTGTGGTACTTCACCGTCATGTCGCTATGGTCGGCAAGGCCGGAGGCAAACTCACCAGCCGAAGCGGTGCGAGATTTCTCTTGGTGCACCTGGAACGCATGATCAAACTCGGCCTCATCAAACTGGATTCCCTTACTCCGGGCGTACTCCTTGGTGAGCTCCAATGGGAAACCAAATGATTGGTACAGGTTAAATGCATCCGTACCACTTAGCGTTTTGTGCTTCTCAATTTCCTTGCGACCGCGGTCTACCGTCTTTTGGAATTTTGATACCTCGACCGTCAGAGCTTCTACCGTTGCCGGCCACTGGGCAACGAGCTCCGGGTAAGCATCTGCGTATACATCGACGATAGAGGTAACTACCGGACCAATCCATTCTGTTCGAGTTGCACCAAGGTGCAGCACTGCCCGGCGGATAAGCCTTCGCAACACGTACCCTTGCGCCTTGTTGCTCGGCAAAACTCCGTCCCCTACGAGGAACGTGGCGGCTCGGATATGGTCTGCCGCGATGCGCAGCGACGTCTCTTCAGTAACGCCCGTGTGCTCCCTCAGACTCGCAAGGAGCGGCGCAAAGAGGTCGGTACCAAAAACATCCGGGGCACTCTGTAGGTATGCTGCGATACGCTCGAGACCCATGCCGGTGTCTACCTGGAGAGCCGGTAGCTCACTGAGCGAGCCATCCTCATCTTTGCGATACTGCATGAAGACGTTATTCCAGATCTCCAACAGCCGCCCACTCTCAAAGTCTGGCATGCCAGAATCATCAGTGAGAGCCAAGTCTTCGCGACCCACGTCAACGTATACCTCGGTGTCTGGACCGCACGGACCAGTAGCCCCAGCCGGACCCCACCAGTTATCGGTGAGCCCAAAGATGCGCC
>JALHQF010000055.1 GCA_022842085.1 Patescibacteria group bacterium
GCTGGAGGCTGGTGGCGATTTCTTCGAGTTGCTTCAGGTGATCGGAGAGACTGAGCTGTTTAGGCATGAGGTGTACTGAGAACGGTTCCGTCGGCAAAGTGGGTTTTAAGGGTGGTCGCTTGCTTGGCATGGTGAGCAGTGCGTACGAGCACGCCCTCGCTCGTGGTGAGCGTATACCCCTGAGCTAAGAGTGCAACCGGCGAACGTGCCTGTACAAGCTCTTCGATGTGCACAAGGCGCCGCCGAGCCATCGTCACCGCTTGGAGCACACGCAGCGTTACTTGCTCGCCTTGGGAGCTGAGTTGTTCCCTGGCAAGAGAGAGCGCGTGTGCGGTGTGCGATCGTATACGTACAGCAAGCTGGTCTAGGTTTGCGAGCAGGGCTTCTCGCTCTGGGAGCACGAGCTGTGCCGCTGCCGTTGGAGTGCTGGCGCGGGCATCGGCCACAAGGTCTGCGATCGTGATGTCTCGTTCATGACCAACTCCCACCAGTACGGGAGTGCGGGACCCAGCAATTGCCCTTGCGAGCTGCTCTTCGTTAAAGGCGTGGAGATCTTCGGCACTGCCACCTCCCCTAATGAGCACAATCACCTCAGGCTGCACGTAGGTGTTTTGGTAGGCAAGAGCCGCACACAGCTCCTCCACGGCACGCACTCCCTGGACGCTGCTTGGCGTAAGGGTAACGCGCACCTGTGGACCCCTCGTCTGAAGAATGCGCCAGAAATCTCCCCAGCCCGCTGCGTCTTGCGAGCTAACTACTCCAATATGAAGCGGCAAGGCCGGGAGCGCTCGTTTGCGATGAACGGCGAACAAGCCCTCCTTCTCGAGCTTCTGCTTCAAGAGCTCAAAGGCTCGCTGCAAACTCCCTTCCCCTACTGGCTGAACTCGAATAACGGTCAGGCTTAGCTTGCCACTCTTCCGAAACACAGTTGCTCTCGCATGGAGCACAACACGCATACCGTTTTCGAGTGGGACACCCAACTGGTGCAGCATGCAGAAGCACGCGAGACGCGCCTCCTCCTGCTCGTCCTTCAAGTCAAAGAACACAAACTTTCCCTGGCTGACGTTGAATCCTGCCACCTCACCTGTTACTGCAAGGGGGTACGGAGCAACGAGTTCGCCGAGAAACGTAGATGCCTCAGCAACCGTGAGGATACGAGGCTCTGGAGTCACAGCCCTGCCTTCTCTCGAAGCGCAGCACGAATCTTCTGCTCTAGCTCGGCGTAGGTAGCGTAGGTAACCTCCTTGCCATCAATGAGCAAGAAGGGTGTACCTCTTACGTTGTCTCGCCTTCCGTTGGCTGCGCTGTCACTCACAAGGTCTGCAAGGGCCTTGTCAGCGGTATCACGCTCCCACTGGGCTACATCGAGACCTAGATCGCGTGCATACCCTGCCAGGCGCTCGGTAAACGCACTCCTGCCCTCAGTGCTCCAAGCTTGCTGCGTACTATAGAGACGGTCGTGGAACTCCCAAAACTTCCCCTGCCTGCCGGCTGCCTCAGCTGCGACAGAAGCTTGAACTGCTTTACTGTGCTGGCTAAGCGGGAAGTGGCGAAACTCAAAGGCAAGCCCCTGCGAGGCATACACATCTACCAGTGAACTAATAATTGGAGCTGTACTCGCACACGCTGGGCACTGGAAGTCTTCGTAGGCAACCAGGACAACCAGTGGATTTTCGGCGCCTTTGCGCCAGCCGGTCGTTTCTGCCCGCGCTACAGCAGCGGGATCAAGCGCAACGGTACGTGGCGCATTAGGATCTGGCTTACCTTGCTCGTTCGCCCAAATTCCCCAACCAACGAGCGCTGCGAGCGCCACACCAATGAGGGTAAGGAGAAGAGATTGCTTCATCGTTTCGAACGCTTACGGATCTTAGTAGCACGGCTCGAGCGATCGGCTTCAATGCGCTCTAGGAGCACTTGTAGAAAAGCACGACGGTCAAGCGGACTCAAGCTCACACTGCGGTAGTCGCTGTCTGCCAAGGTCAGCACGATGCCGGTTCTCATGCTCGTTGCGAAGCGTTTACGGCCGGGGGTTGAAAAGAGTGCACGCCAACCGGCTGCCTGGGCCACTTTCGTAATCCGACGGTACGGAATCTCCATTCTGGTTACCGCAGTATGGATTACCAGGGCCGTAGGATGAATCTCGTACCACGTAAAGTAGAGGAGGTTTACCAAGCGCAGCGCCGCAAAGGCAGCCCCCATCGCAGCCACCAGCCGCACAAGCAAGCCTTGTGCACCGTCCATTGCGAGGAGCGGGATTACCGCCAGCAGAATGCCAATCATCAAGAGAAAAATGGCTGACACGAAGAAGTCGCGCGCTGGTCGGAACAGGAAGCTATCGGTGGATTGCATCGAGGAATCGCTGGTGGGTTGCTGAGATAGCGCGGCGCACGCGATCGCGAGCGTCTGCCGCGTGCTTGGTCAGGCTATCAAGGTGGCGTACGTCGTGCGGTGCTGCAGAGACGCTCTCAAGGAACGTTTCGTGCTCATGCGTCGGCAGAATATCAAGCACGCACTCCACAACAGCATGGTGCACTGCACCGTCAAGCTCATGGAGCACAGCAGCTTGCTCACGCTCACTAAGCCCATGAGCCTCAAGCACCTCCTTTACCGGTGTAAGATCAACTAGCTGATCATAGAAGACCTGCGACATACTATGGATTGTACCCCGTTAGCGGCCCGAGCGGGATTTGATTGTTTGGGTCATCCACAAAGAAGACCAACACCTCGCCGTGTCGTGTGCGGCCAAAGTTCAGCGCGATCAGCACCTCATTGCTGCCGCCAAAGTGTCGATTGAGGCGTGGACTCGGGCCGGCATCGCCAATACACGCCACAACCGCTTGGCCGGTTTCGGGATTTACCACAAGAACCTTGCGGTACTTAAACCACTTGTAGAGCTCTTCTGTACGCTCATCCCAACCAGGCGCCAGAAAGGTTTGTGCAGCAATATACCACTGCTCCCTGGCAACATCTTCTGGCGTAACTGAGGCCGCATTTGGTGCAAAGTAGCCCCAACTCGGCAGGCCAGGCACCATCCCTGTCAGGTTGGCGGTTGGATCTGCAACTTCACCTGTGATCCGGTTGATACGGTGCCGGTCGATGGTGTCGCCTGGGTAGAGTGGCAGGTGCTGCTCGCCGAACATTCGCCCTCTCGTCACATTGAGCCGGTTTCCCTCAAGCTGCGCCCTTGCGGTAATGCCAAAGCGTTGCTGGAAGATCTGAGTGAGCGCTTCTTCCTGACTAGCACTCGGCTGGTTGAGCCCTTCAGGTAGCTGTTCTTGCACGAGTATAGGGAACTGCTCGGCCACATCCACAAATACCGGCCCGAGTGGCTCGGGAGCAAACGTCTGCTCAGCTGGCACAGGCGTTGTTCCTACCACGTTTGGCAAGCTCCCCATGGTGATTGGGGTTGCCGCCATAGCGCTTGCCGAGAGGAGTGCCGCTCCCCCTGAGATGGTAATCCGATGCGCGTGCTGCCGCAGGTGCGGCAGGTGCAGGCCAACCTTTTTGAGGAGACGCTTGGCATGCTGGTGTGAGCTATGGAGCGATCGCTGCGCCTGAACGTGCTGCTGACGCGCAAGGCTGAGGATCCGACGGGCGTGAGGCGTAGCGCGACCTAGCATCACTTGGCAGGATACACTGCGTGACCACCAAAAGCCCGCCGCAGGGCCGCTACTACACGGTACTGAAGGCGATCTGTGTGAGCCGAACTGGCTC
>JALHQF010000056.1 GCA_022842085.1 Patescibacteria group bacterium
GTTCAGTCGCACCGAACAAACCGTTGCTGATGCGCGTGGCTCACTTGAGAATCAGCCATACAAGCAGGAGCTTCTCGACGACCTTGCTCAGAAAGGTGAGACTGCGGTTTCTTTCTACACCTCGGGTACGTTTACCGATCTCTGCAAGGGTCCGCACGTTGCCACTACGAGTGAGATCGACCCTGAGAGCTTTACCCTAAGCCGGGTTGCCGGTGCCTACTGGCGTGGAGATGAGAAGCGCCCGATGCTGCAGCGTATCTATGGCTACGCTTTCCTTACGAAGCAGGAACTCGAGGAGTTCCTCGAGCGCCTTGAGCAGGCAAAGGCTCGTGACCACCGTGTACTAGGGCCGCAGCTGGGCATCTTTCACCTCTCAGAGGCCGTTGGTGCAGGGCTCCCGCTCTGGCTCCCAAATGGGGAGACGGTCTTTCACCTCCTCTCGGAGTACATGCGTCGTAAAGAAGAGCAGCACGGGTACCGCTACGTAAAGTCGCCGGTGTTGGCGCACGAGAACCTCTATAAACGCTCGGGTCATGCTGGTCACTATGACGAGAACATGTACTCGTTCGTGGATGACGAAGGTGAGAGGTTCTACCTAAAACCAATGAACTGCCCGCACCACCACGTGATGATGGAGCAGCTCGTAACCTCCTACCGTGATCTCCCGCTGCGCCTTGCTGAGGCAGGAGGTGTGTACCGTCGCGAACGTTCTGGCACCCTTACCGGCCTCATTCGGGTGCGTGGCTCTATTACGCAGAATGATAGCCACATTTACTGCACGCCAGAGCAACTCGAAGCGGAGCTGCGGGGCGTACTTGCGCTCTTCCATGAGGTCTACGCAGAGCTTGGCTTTTCCGACTACTGGTTCCGCCTGTCGCTCCCAGACTTCCAGAAGGATAAGTTTGAAGGCGAAAGCAAGATTTGGGATGACGCAGCCCAGGCAATTCGCCGGGTCTTGCAAGAGGATGGACACCATTTCGTTGAGGCTGAGGGTGAGGCGGCCTTCTACGGTCCGAAGCTTGATGTGCAGACCCGTAACGTACTGGGGAAGGAGGACACTATCGCTACGGCGCAGGTAGACATTCTCGTCCCTGGCCGCATGGACCTGGAGTATACAGCGGCGGATGGCAGCAAACAGCACCCGATTGTGATTCACCGTGCCATTCTCGGTTCCTACGAGCGCTTCATCGCCATGCTTCTCGAGCAAACTGCCGGTAACCTCCCACTCTGGCTTGCACCTGTGCAGGTACAGCTTGCTGCGGTGAGCGAGCAGTACGTTGAAGGCGCGGAGAACCTCGCGAAAGAGCTACGCGCACTCGGCTTACGAGTGGCGGTTGATGCCTCGAATGAGAGCGTTGGCAAGAAGGTGCGTGCCGCCAAGCTCCAGAAGGTCCCAGTAACCTTTGTGCTTGGAGAGCGTGAGCTGGCAACCAAGGCGCAAGGGTGGAGTCTCCAAGCGAACTGGCGCGCCGACCTTAAGGGGATGCCCGAACAAGTTTCGGTTAGTGACCTTGTGCCCTACTTTGAGGTTCCAGCATGACGTTTGAGGGAAAGCTTGAGCGCTACGATGGGCGCGCGGCTTGGCTCTACGTCGAAGTACCAGAGCTTATCGGGGCACCTGGCCCCTTTGGTATGCGCTCCGTGACGGTCACCATCGCGGGTGAGACCTTTACCACCAAACTGTGGCCCATGAAAGACCCGGCGGGAAGGGGATTTCTTCCAATCAGCAGAGCACTCTGTGAGCGGCTCGGATGGGAAGTTGGCAAAACACGCACAATTCAGCTTTCGGCATAGGCAACGCCCCCAGAATTTCTGGGGGCGGTAGGTTAGCCGCGCTCGAGGGTCCAAATCTTGGTTCCGAGCACAGCCTCAGGTTGTTCCTCAAATCCAAGCTTGCGAGCAAGGCCTGCACTGGCATGGTTGGTTGGGCAGATTCGCTTTACCAAACGGCCGTCTGTGCAGGTAATGACGGCCTCGCAGAGTGTCTTTGCGATGCCGCACCTCCGCCATGCGGGGTGTACCAGGTACTCCATCTCACCACCGCCTTCCACGAAGGGAGAAGGGATGAGTCGAATGACCCCCACAGGCTCGCCGGCATCGGTTGCTACGAAGCTCAGCATGCCATGAAAATCGGTAAGCCAGCGTTTCGTAAAGCGTCCATCAGGGTACCAGTGCGGCAGGTAGTCGGCCTGGGAGGCCACGGTGTGGTCGAACAAGCGTCGAAGATCGTCGAGCGTAATGGATCTAAGGGGAGCGATATCGAAAGGGAAAGATCGTGAGTCAGGACATCCTTGTCTCATGCTCTTGGGTCTACCAGCTTAGGTTTAGCTTGCCAAGTCCAGCAGCGTAGTAGAGAGAGCTTCAGATTCTCGAGCAACCTGCTCGCGCATCACTGGCGGTACGCACAGTCGTACTGCGGCAGCCGTTGTGCCCACCTCTGCCGTTCCTATCGTCCAGCTCGGGCTGAGATCTTTGACATTGGTGAGTACGCTTCCGTTCCAGACCTCAAACGAGGGGGCCGCGAACCGCGCCGGAGCCGGGTTAGTGACAAGGAGAACGTCTTCGGCGGAAAGCTTGAGCTGTGCAGCGAGTACGGCCTCAGCATCACGCAGGGCGGTCAGGCTGGGCTTCCAGGCTGCGAGACGATTCCAGGCACTCTCAGCAAGGCTCACTACGGCAACAGGCTTTCCAATGGTATCTTCTGCTGCCTCGGTTCCCGCGCACTTCCAGACAACAGCACTCCGTGGGTGCTGGCGACTCCAGAGACGTGCGACCTGCTTGTTGAGTAAGGGGTCGGTGCTGCGTCGCAGCGACTCCAGGATCTCAACCTCAGTTGCTTCGTAGAGGTTGCTGGGTTTTGTAAGTTCAACCCAGCGCTGGAGGATTTTCTGGAACTCCATTTCGGCTACCAGGTACGATTTTCGGAAGTACACGTTGGTGTACATGTGCACGTAGCAGCCCGCGAGCGTACGCGCATGCGGAAGTCCGGCAGCGTCAACTGCAAGGGTTACGCCGTCAAAGCGTAAGAATGGAAGTAGGAGTGTGTAGGGATCACCGTAAGCCTCGCCGACAGCCTCGGCGTCGCGGCGGAGGTAGTCACCTGTGTCGGTACCAAACGGCTTGTGCTTCACCAGTGCCCGCGCAGGGTGCTCACCGTCCCAGAGGGCTAAGAGGTGTTCAGGATCGGCGTTACAATCTATTACAGCTTGCTGCAGAGGGCCTGCAAGGAGCTGTCGCCCGTACTGGTTATGATCGAGTTCACAGAGCGGCTCGAGGAGATGGCTAAAGGGGCCGTGCCCGATGTCGTGTACGAGGCCGAAGAGCTCGATAGTGGGGGCGAGTGAGGGGTCGAGCTGGTTGGCGCTGGTGAGGTGCTCCGTAACACGGCACGTGAGATCCCAGCAGCCGAGGCTGTGCTCAAGGCGACTGTGGTTGGCGCTTGTGAACCGACTATGCTTGCCAAAACCGAGCTGCAGGCAGCTGCGAAGGTGCTCAAATCGCGCCGATTCAATAATCGGTCGAATTTGGCTGACACCCAGCGTTCCGCTGTGGCGTACGT
>JALHQF010000057.1 GCA_022842085.1 Patescibacteria group bacterium
AGTAATGCAGTGTAGACTAAGGGTATGGGAAAGCTCGTCATCGGTATTGATATCGGACACGCCAGCATTAAGGTGGCGGCAGTGCAGCTTGGTACTAAGTCGCACAGGATTGTTGGCTTTAACGAGGTGAGCGTAAACCCGCGCAGCCTTGGTCGAGATGGTTTAGCTGATCCTGGTGACGCAGTACGAGCACTGAAGCAAGCACTGGCAGAGGCAAAGCCAAAGCGGATTGTTGGCAAGCTTGCCTATATTTCCGTTGCGGAGTCGACGGTGTTTCGCAAGGTGCTGGATATCTCGAAAGAGGTGGCTCAGGAAGACCTATCAGAGGTGGTCCGAAACGAGGCTGCATCGTACCTGCCAGATACCCTCGAAAACCTGCAGCTTGACTACCAGATCCTTCCTTCGGGCGATAAGGACTCATACCAGGTGCTGGTGGTTGCCGTAGAGAAGGCCAACATCGATCAGTACCTTGCTGTACTAAAAGGTGCCAAGCTCCAACCCATGGCTATCGAGCCGAAGCCGTCTTCTGTGGCGCGCGCCGTGATTCCTGTGAGCGAGGGGAGCCCCGTGGTCTTGGTAGATATCGGTTCGGAGCAGAGTAGTATTTCCGTCTACGCCGACCACCTTGTTTGGGTAACCGGCACTATTACGGCGGGTGGAAACATCATCAAGAACCCCGAAACCGGGGTAATCGATGAAGCCACGCGCCCCGAAAAAGCGGCCAAGCTTGCCGGAATGTTGGCCGATGAGATTGATCACGTTGCCAAGTACTACGTTAACCGTGCGCGCAAAGGCGCCAAGCAGCCAGTGGCGGTCTACCTTACTGGAGGAGGGTCAAACATCGAAGAGCTCAAACCACTCTTAGAGAAAACGGGTGATTGGAAGGTGCGGTTTGGTGAGCCCGTGATTGCACTTCCCGAAGGCTGCGACCGGCGTTACCTCGGTGCGCTTGGATCGGCGCTCTACAGCACCTTTGACCAGCTATGAAGCAGATTAACCTCGTTCCGGAGCGCATCTTCCAGCGCATCCAGCGGCAGCGCCTCATTTCGGCAGTGGTTGCTTCCCTTCTCGTGGGTGTGGCAGGTGGGTACGCCACGCAGTTTGTAGCCGAGCAACTCTCGGTAGCCACAGCAAAAGAGCAGGAGGAGCTCAAGGCGGCTATCCAAAAGGCTAAGGCAGAGCAGCAGAAGGCTGAAGAAGAGGCAGGTATTACCCCTGAGCTCATTAGTCGTGTGCAGCTCATCAACGCACTCCAGGAAAACGAAGTCGACTGGTTCCGAGCCTACACGCTCCTCAACGACCTCATTCCTGGTGACGTTCGTCTCCAATCAGCAGTTCTCACAGAGTCGGCCGATCCTGAGCAGGGAGATGGGTTTATCTATCGGCTTACCGGAGATGTGCCCAATCTCACCGTCTTTAACACCTTTGTTGCACGTACCCGCACGCTTGAGGTTGACGGAGCCATTACGGCTTTTACGGTCGATGGTATCCAGTACGATGCAGAAGAAGGGTCGGTGGTCTTCTCGGCAACGGTACTCGTGCCAACCAGCTCAATCGATTTCAACCAGGAATCATGAATTCGTCTCTCAAGCTCCCAGCTCTCACGGTGTCACCATCGATTGCTGCCTTTGCGGTGGGATCAATCGCATTTCTCGTTGCGTTTCGATTCTTTGGCGTAGCAGGCTTTCAGAAATTTCCCGATCAAATTTACGATGTTGAGGTGCTGCGAGCTGAGCTGGGTAGTATCCGCGTAAGTACTACCAGTGAAACCTTCATTGCGCAGGTAGCTGATCTCAAGCGTCAAGCTGAGGTGCTGCTTCCTGCGAAATCCCGACCCGAAGATCTCTTGCTGCAGGTTGAAGCTCTGGCTCGTGCGAGTGGAGTAACAATCGAGACACTTTCCGTGGCAACTGTTCCTGCCGATGTGGACGAGCTACCAGAGGTCGAGGCTGCCCCAGTGGCGACAGGTGCGGTATCGGCAGATGGTACTAGGGTAGTGCAGCAGGCGCCGCCTGTTGCTCTGCAGAAGCTCTCACTGTCAGTTTCAGCTACGGGTAGCTACGGACGGCTCCAGGTATTTACGCAGGGACTTACAAGTCTCGAGCGCATTGTAGAAATTGACCAGCTCTCACTTACCAATAGTGAAGAGGGTGGGTTGCAACTTGCAATCACAGCCGGAGCCCTCCTTATTCCAGAAGCATCAGCCCAGTAGTATGGCACTCTCACTCAAGCTCCCCCTTGCTAAAAAGCAAGTAAAAACCGATAAGAAGGATGGCAAGGCCGCAAAGGCAGTGACGCCAGAAGCGGCAAAAGAGGTGCCAAAGGAGAGGAAGAGCCATCGGGTTCCAAAGGAGCTTGGTAACTGGGCGGTGCTCCTTGTTGGGGCCGGAGCGCTCTCAATGGCGGCCCTTTCACTGCTTGGGGCAATTCGGCCCGTAGACAAGCCCGTACCAAAACCAAAGGAAGCCCAACCGCTCACGCTGCCAGAGCTGAAGCTGAATGCCAATCACCAGCGACAGGGGCCAGTGATCGTGGTAGACCCGAACGCTGGAGGGAGTGAGAACCCGTTTGAGTAGGCTCAGGCTGCCTTCTTGGTTGCCTCTGCATCGTTTGCAGCAGCAATTCGCTGTTGCACCATGGCGATAATGTCTGCTGGGAGCACCTCACTCTTCACGACGTAGGCGTCGTTTGGAGACATTAGCTGCTGTACCTGCTCAATCTGGTGCACGAGGGCGGTAACGATGATCACGGGGATCTTTGCCGTCTCTTCCTGCTCTTTGAGAGCCTTGAAGACATCGATGCCATTCATCTTTGGCATCATGATGTCGAGTATGACGCAGGCCGGTAGCTGTTCCTGAGTCCAACGCAGCGCATCTTCGCCATTATTCGCATGCACCACCGAAAAACCCTCAGCCTTGAGGCGCTCTTGGTAGAGCTCACCAAGGATGATGTCGTCTTCGGCAAGGAGGATGGTGGTTCCAGTTTCAGGCATGGCTCTAGGATAGATGGATAGGCGAAGGGGCGCTAGGCTTTTGGCAGGGTTACGGTAAATGTGCTGCCAATGCCGGGCTTACTCTCAACACGAATACTGCCACCCATGCGCTCAATGATCTGCTTGGTAATGTAGAGCCCAAGTCCGGTGCCCTGGATCTGGGATCGGTTTGGATTCTCCACGCGGTAGAACTTCTCAAAGAGGCGCTCCATTTCACCCTTCGACATACCAAGTCCGGTGTCTCTCACTGTGAGCATAACGTCTTTACCTGAGGCTTTGGCGGAAACCGTAACGCTCCCGTGCAGCGTGTACTTAATCGCGTTACCCACCAGGTTGTTGATCACCTCACCAATTCGGAGTGGATCAACGTTT
>JALHQF010000058.1 GCA_022842085.1 Patescibacteria group bacterium
TGGCGTGACGGTAGTTGCCGGGAAAGTCTGGCTTGTGCTCGTACGAGTTGACGAGCGACGTGGCCACGTTTACCGCAGCAATACGGCCAAAGCCACAGATCACCGTGCCTATGACAAAGGCTTGCCAGGTTCCCTCCAGCAAGTAACAGGCAGCTCCTGGAAGGGCAAGTGAAAGCACTACCCATACCCAGAGGGTACGGTCGAAGTAGCGCGCCACCTCTCGGTTGACGACACGATCACGGTTGTCTGCCAGCTTTGCTCGCAGCCTCTCGCGCTGCTTTGGGTCATCTTGCTCCACCAGCTGCTGCTCTAGCTGTGCAACAAGGCTCTCGGCCTCGGCCCACGCCTTCGGCTCGGGACGTTTCCCCGGTTTGACGAGCCAGCCAGCAAAGGCGTGCCAGAAACCATCTCGCGGGGTGTGTGGGTCGAGCCCGGGTTTATCCGCATGCGCGTGGTGCGTACGGTGATCGTCTACCCAGTTACGGGCATACCCCTGTACCGCCATGGCCCCTAGCGCTCCAATGACGTAGCGAAACCAGATCGGAGCCTTGAACGACTGGTGAGTTGCCATGCGGTGTAGCCAGAAGGAAACACCGAAAATGGTGAGTACGTAGCCAATCGAGAAGACGCTCCAGTATGAAGAGGGAAGCGTAGGACTCCAGGGAGTGACTAGGTTAATCAGGGCTGCCACCAAGAGGTAGAGCACGGTGACGAAAACGAGGCCCTGCCCAGCAAGGAAGCTGTAGATTACGATCACTTCCTGCGGGCTTGTCTTAGCAGAAAGACTTTTCATGATGTTCACGTTCGCCCAGGTGGGCTACCGGCACAGGGTAGCAGATGGAGGCAAGTAGTGTACCTAAAGACGGGCTATACTAGGATTGCGATGCACCGAGTAACCTGGGCTTACCAAACCCTCCTTCGCCCCCTCCTCTTTACCACACCGCCTGAGTGGGCACACACGCAGGCCCTCAACGTGGGGAGGTTCAGTGCTCGCAACCCGCGACTGCTGCGCTACTACCAAAACCTGGCTGTGCCGCCCGATCAATCAGTGTGCCTACTCGGCAAGCGCGTACAAACACCTGTAGGGGTTGGCGGTGGCTTTGATAAGGATGCTGAGATCATACCCTCCCTTGGGTCGCTTGGCTTTGGCATGGTAGAAGTTGGAAGCGTGACCCAAAAACCATATGCGGGAAACCCGGGAGTTCACCTGACACGCGCAAAGAGACAGAAAGGGATCGTCGTTAACTACGGACTCAAGAGCGCAGGCGCTGCGGTGGTGTACCCTCGCGTAGCCGCCGCCTACTTGCTTCCCCGTCCGTACCTCCTTGGGGTAAACCTAGCACCGAGCAATGATGGAAGCTGTACAACCTCACAGCAGGCCGCACGGGAGCTCGCAGCAGGAATTGGACAGTTTGACGCTGTGTGCGACTACATCACACTCAACCTCAGCTGCCCAAACACCGCTTGCCCACAACCCTTCCAGGACCCACTTGAGCTCCCCCTGCTCCTTAGAGAGCTGCCGGCCATAAGCACCCCGATACTGGTAAAGCTCTCACCCGATCTCCCCCAAGGCGTAGTTTCCAACCTTCTGCACCTCTTGGAACGTGAACCACGCATCCACGGCGTGATCTGGAGTAACCTTACGAAGCTCCATAAGCCAGCAGAGCTCTCTCCAACCCCTGGTGGACTCAGTGGGCCACTGGTACTTCCTCACATGCTCGAGCGACTGAGCTGGTCTAGGAAGCAATTTGGCGATCGATTTACCCTGATTGGCTGCGGCGGTGTCCAGTGCCAAAGCGACTATGAAGCCACCCGCTCCGCGGGCGCAGATGCGGTACAGGTAGTTACCGGTCTGATATACACAGGGCCACTGATTGTCCGTGAGCTCTTAGGTGGTACCCCAAAGCCTCACGAGGTCAAAAAACAGGACGGCCACTAGTGGCCGTCCTGCGAACGTAAACGAGCTACTACCGCCTCAGCGATTCGCTCGACATCATCATCGTCAAGTGCAGTGGGTCGCTCGATCCCCTTGAGGACTGCTGCAATTAGTAGGTTGAAGAGCGCCACGGTTGAAACCACGAAGTGGGAACCGAAGAACACTGCGTAGAGGATCACCTCGGGAACGGTGGCTCCACGAAAGACCGGGAGCAGAATCGTGGGCCAGTTTTCGAGGGTCATCAGCTGGAGCATAGAGAACACCGCTCGATCAAGCGTGCCAAAGTACTCCGGATGCTTCGCACCGAGCAGACCAACCGCCATTACTGAGGCAATCAGCGTTACGACGCTGATAATTGCCATCGTGGCGAGAACCGTTCTGATTGATGCGATGAATGCTTCGGCAACGAATCGAAACTGTGGCACCACGGAAAAGAGCCGCAGCGCACGCAGAATCCTCAGAGAGCGGAGCGCGGAGAGGTTACCAATCCCTGGAGCGCTCGTTAGCAGGAGTATTGTGAAATCAAAGAGGTTCCACCCTTCCTTGAAGTACCCTGCCCTCTTTGCCGAAATTTTCAGTACGGCTTCCATCCAAAAGATGAGCAACGCCGCGCGATCAACCATGTACAGAACGTCCTTCCACGGCTGCTGCGTGACAGGAATCGCCTCGAGCGTCAACGTTGCTGCGTTGATAACGATGACCGCAACGATGAACCTGGTAAACCACGGGCTCTCCGTAACGCTCACCAGCGTATTTGTAAGCTTCCGCATACCGCGCTGTATACCACATAGAACCGAGCGTGTCACTCTCTCTTGGGCGAGTAGCACAGCAAAATCCGCCCCTTTCGGGGCGGATTTCGTCGACGATTACAGTACGTCGAGGTTGCTGCGGCGCTTCTTCAGCTGAGCCTTAAGGCGCTGCATGCGTACAGCCTGTGAGAGGCCACCAAGGGCACCCACTCCGAGCAGGAGCTCGGCACCACCAGTCTTCGGGAGCTCGTTTGGCACCGGAGTTGGGGTTGGCGTACTCGTAGGAGTTGGGGTAGGTGTTGGCGTAGGAGTTGGGAAGATGAAACAGGTTTCGGCCTGCGCCATGATTCCGCTGTTTCCAGCATTCCCTGCCGTAGCCGTTACCTTGTTTACGCGACAAGGAACTTCACTAGTGATGCTCCTTGCAGTAGTAGCCTTGAAGGTCACTACGTGCACCTCACCAGGGGTGAAGCTCGCATCGATCTCAATACCATTGGT
>JALHQF010000059.1 GCA_022842085.1 Patescibacteria group bacterium
AGAATCAGTTCAACAGCCTGCTCCATAAGCAGCCGTCTGGCCCTCTCATGGACAGTGAGCAGTTTGCACGCCTACGCAGTGAGGTGCTCAACCGGTCCGGAATGGTTGCCAGTGGCCTCGCGCGGCTTGGAGTTAAGGCCGAACTCCTGGAGACACAGCGCCTCATTGAGCTCTACTACGGCATCTATAACCCCGACGTAGCCACAGAGGAGCGACTCCCAGACCAAGACCTCAGCGTGCTCTCGGGAGCCGTGGTGAGCAGTGAACTTCCGATAAACGACCAGGCATGATTTTCAAGCGACGCGATGAGAGCGCCGACGCCACCGCCGAAGCCCTCGCCACCTACCAACAGGGGCTCACCACAACACGCGACATAATTGCGCCGGCCGATTTCATCGTTTCCACTAACCACCTCCAGCTTGGGAGCTACTACGTGCGCACACTCTTTGTGTACGCATACCCTCGTTACCTCTCTACAAACTGGCTGTCACCAATCATCAACTACGACGCCACAATGGACATTGGGATGTTTATCACCCCAATGAACAACGGTGAAGTAATGAACACCCTGCGCCGAAAGCTTGCCCAGGTAGAGAGCAGCCGACAGATTGTTGCCGAAAAGGGCCTCGTGCGCGACCCGGAGCTGGACACAGCATACGGTGACATTGACACACTGCGTGAGGAGATGGCTCAGGGGCAAACCAAGCTCTTCCAGTACGCGCTGTACTTTACGCTCTACGCAAAGTCACTTGATGAGTTGACTGCGCTGAGTAAGCAGCTTGCTGCCACCCTGGGCGGCCTCCTCATCTACACCAAGGAGTCGCTAGTGCAGATGGAGCAGGGCTTTACCAGTACGCTTCCACTCCACCTCGACCAGTTAGGGATTGTGCGTAACCTCGACACTGGTTCGCTCTCAACCACCTTCCCATTCAGCAGCAGCGAGCTGACGAGCGACGATGGGATCCTCTACGGCATTAATCGTCACAACGATTCGCTCATTCTCTTCGACCGGTTCAACCTCGAGAACGCTAACAGCACGGTGTTTGCCACCTCGGGGGCCGGAAAGTCGTATATGGTGAAGCTAGAGCTCCTGCGCTACCTGATGCTCGGTACGGATGTCATCGTCATCGATCCTGAGGATGAGTACCGCAAGCTCGCCGAGGCGGTAGGAGGATCCTACCTCGAGATTAGCCTCAACTCTGCCAAGCGCATCAATCCCTTTGATCTCCCGGTGGTGCAAAATCCAGACGATGAGCAGGAGGATGCCTTGCGCTCGACAATCACGACTCTACACGGACTCATTCGGCTCATGGCGGGCGGACTCACTGCTGAAGAGGATGCCATCCTAGACCGCGCCTTGAAGGAAACCTACGCCCTCAAGGACATCACCGAAGACCCGCAAACTCAACAGAACCCAGCTCCGCTCATGAGCGACCTCATCGCCGTTCTGGGCAACCTGCGTGGCGCTGAAAACCTTGTACTGCGGCTCGATAAGTACGTAAACGGCACCTTTGCAAGCCTATTTAACCAGCCAACCAACTTCACCCTGGGTGGGGGAATGGTAGTGTTCTCGGTGCGCGACCTCGAGGAGAGCCTGCGTCCAATCGCCATCTACGTCATCCTCAACTACATCTGGAACCTCGTTCGCTCCAGCCTCAAGCGCCGGATCATGGTGATCGATGAAGCCTGGTGGATGATGCAGTACGAAGACTCAGCTCGCTTCCTCTACGGCCTCGCGAAGCGCGCTCGCAAGTACTACCTCGGCGTAACGGTAATCTCCCAGGACGTTGAGGATTTCCTGGGGAGCAAGTACGGGAAAGCCGTGGTGTCAAACTCCGCAATGCGCATGTTGCTCAAGCAGAGCACGAGCTCAATTGAGGCAGTGACCGAGGCGTTCAACCTTACCGAGCAAGAGAAGTACCTCCTCCTCAATGCTGATGTTGGGGAAGGACTGTTCTTTGCCGGTCTCAATCACGTTTCCATTAAGGTTGTGGCGTCGTATACCGAAGATCAGATCATCACTACCGATCCTAAGCAGCTCCTTGCGATGCAGCAGGGGTACTAGCCTATGCCAGAGCTTGAGGAACCCCCGGTACAGCCAGAGGCCGACGAAGAGCTCCTTGATCTCAGTGAGCCGCCCATTGAGGGCTTCCCCGAAGAGCCTTACGAAACTGATTACCTGGATATTGGTGACAGCGATCCAGTAGAGCCTTTTGCGCTCCCTGAGCAACCTGCCGCACCAGCACCAAACCCCGCCAACCCTACGGCCTCGCCCACTCCACAGCCAACGCCTCACCCAGTAGTCGCATCACCCGCGCAGGGTGCCAGCACACCACCAAAGGCTGCTGAGCCCTTGCCTGGTGGATTTAACCCGCAGAAACGGGTGGGTCTTGAAGAGGTCGCAAACCGCACTGCTCAACCACTGCAAAATCCTGCAAACGCACCTCGAATCAACCTGCCTTGGCAACAGAAAGAGGCCGTTTCAAATCAGGTGAATGATGATGCTAGTTTTGCGAGCAACTTCAAGAATGAAGCCATGGCCCGGGGTAGAGAAGAGCTAAAGGAGCAGGCAAAAGAAAGGCTGGCCAAGCAAACCAAGAAGGCTGCCGTAGAGGGAGCTGCCGAAGTGGCAGAAAAAACTGCCGGTAAAGCCCTCTCTGCAGGAGCGGGCGACATCTTGGCCGGAGCAGCACAGGTGGCAACAGAGGCGGCTATCCGTAAGAAGTTGGGGAATGGTGTTGTAGGCAACACCGCCACTGCCCTGGCTGCTGACGCCGAAGATATTGCTATAGCTATTGGAGAAAGTGCAACAGTTGTCGGAACGGTTCTCGCCATTGGCCGCATCCTCCGACGCCACTGGAAAATCCTCCTCGTTCTTGCAGTTCTCCAAGCGGCAATCTTCTACCTGCTGGGACTTGCCATTGCTAGGCTTCTGGGCATTGGTGACAGTTCAGCCGGCATTTCAGTTGGAAG
>JALHQF010000060.1 GCA_022842085.1 Patescibacteria group bacterium
GGTAGGTGTGGCTACTGCTTGGGGTACGAGTGATGGCAATTGGGTAACCAATTGCGGTTGGGGAAGCGTTACCGTTGAAGTACGTAATAAACGCACCAGTGTTGGTTGTGCCTGCAAGGCTGGTGGTTGCGTAGGAGATCGCAACGTTCTCGTTAGAGCCGTTGGTCTTCCAGGTCTCGATGGCCTTACCCATGTTGGTAACGTCAGACTTAGCCGTAGAGTTACGTGCGCGGGTCTGAGCACCGCCGAGCTGGGTAACGACGAGCGTCGCAAGAATACCAATGATGGCAATCACTACGAGAAGCTCGATGAGGGTGAATCCTCGCTTCATATTGAATGAAAAGTGTAAGTGCTAGGTTTCGATTCCGGAGAACCGTATGTTCAGTTTCCTGGAGCGCCAGGTTTACTGTCAACAAACGCTTCAGTGGAGGATGGGAGAAAGCGCTTCAGGAGCGAATCCTAGGAGCAGAGGTTAGCGCGGTCGAAGACAATTGGGTCAACGGTAAACGCTGAGCTGCCGTTCTCGATGTAGAAACCTCGGTTACCGAAGCCGTTCACTCGCTGCAGGTTCGTGCTCAGGCAGTAGCCGCCACTGTTGCTCGCTTTAGTGTCTTCGCTCGTATTGTACTGGTACATGTACAAGGTACTCCGGTTTGCCGTTTGCCGTAGGCCTGTCCCGTAGGAGTCTGGGCTGGTTGCCGTTGAGGAAAGGAAGGTATTCCAGGATCCATTCGCTACGCCTCCACGCAGCCAGGTTTCACTTCCACTACGGTCACCGGGATCCGGCGCCTGGGTGTCTCTCTCGGCAAGCGCATTCTCACGCTGGTCTATGGCAATACCACGCACCACTCGCCATACTTCAATGCTCTTTCCTGCGGTAGCAATGTCTGCCTGCGCCGAGCTGTTGAGCGCCCGGGTACGTGATCCCCCAAGCTGTGAGAGTGCGAGGGTAGAGAGAATACCAATAATGGCGATAACCAGAAGAACTTCAATAAGCGTAAACGCCGAGTTTCGCATGCTAAATTGCCTGGGAAATCGAGTAGATCGGGAAGAGTACCGCGTAGGTAAGGAAGAGCACGCCACCTCCCAGAATGATAATCATCACCGGCTCAATGAGGCTGTTGATAGTATTCACCCGCACCTGCACCACATCATCGTAGTACCTGGCAAGCTTCTCCATCACTTCGTCAAGTTTCCCCGTTTGCTCGCCTACCGCCACCATCTGACCCACTACGAGCGGGAAGACTGGGTTATCTTGAATTGGGGCGCTCATCGGCACCCCACGCTCTACCTCGCTACTGAGCAGCTGAAAGGCACGCTGGTACACACGGTTCGTGTAGGTGGACTGGATGAGCTTGAGCCCTTCAAGAAGTGGGACCCCCGCTGAGAGTAGCATGGACAAGAGGCGGGCAAAGCGACTCATGCTTGACTCCTTCACGATGGTTCCGAAGATGGGAATCTTGAGCACAAACTGACTGAGGAACCGGTGACCCGCCTCGCTCCGTCGGTACACCGAAAGCCCGCCAACTACCGCGAAAACGAGCGTTACAGCGATGTACCACTGCTGCGTCACGAAATCCGACATCGCAATGAGGAGCTGGGTGGTCCAGGGCAGGTTGGCCCCGGCCTCAAGGAAGATGCTTCGCAAACGCGGAATCACCGTTACCAACACAACTACGGCTGCTCCGATCATGGCCATCACCACGAAGGCTGGGTAGACCATGGCCCCGATAATCTTGTTGCGCACGCGTACGTCGTTCTCGAGGTTATCAGCGAGCTGCTTGAGGACGAGCTCGAGCTTTCCGGTTGCTTCGCCAGCCCGAATTACGCTTACGAATACCGCGTCAAACACATCGGGGAACTTAGCAAGGCTACTTGAGAAGCTAAAGCCCTCCTGAAGATCTACGAGGAGCGACTCGAGCACAGCGCGGTACCGGTTGGCAGGCTGCTGACGAATGAGCAGGCGCAACGACTGTGTGAGGGTGAGGCCTGCCTCCAGCATGGTGGAGAGCTGGCGGGCGAACACCGAGCGCTGGGAGAGGCGAATTCGCCCAAAGAATGGGACAAACTCTAAGAGCGTGCGAGGGACCTCGAGCGAGAGCGGCGTAAGCTTATTCTGCTGCAGGGCTTTCTTCGCCGATTCAAGGTTAGAGGCCTCTACAACCCCTGAAACCACCTTTCCCTCTGGGGTACGCGCACGGTAGCGGTAGCGTTGCACCATGGCCTAGGCAGGTAGCTGGTGGTGTGCCCCACCGTAGAGGTAGGTATGGAGCGTTTTTTGATCGAGTGACCAAGCTTCCGCCTCCTGGAGCGCCAGCTCGCCGCGGTTCACAAGCTCGGCAAGCGAGCGATCGAGTGAAATCATGCCCTCCGCAACCGATGTCTGGATGACGTTCGGTAGTTGGTAGGTTTTCCCTTCACGGATGAGTGAGCGCACGGCGGGCGTGGCTACCATCACCTCGCTGGCGAGCACACGACCGCCCTTTACACGCGGTAAGAGTCGCTGCGAAACAACACCAATGAGCGTTTCAGCAAGTTCTGCCCGAATCTGCGGCTGCTGGTGAGCTGGGAAGGTATCAATGATGCGGGAGGGAGTTTGGGCAGCGGAGTTGGTGTGCAGGGTGGTAAGCACGAGGTGCCCTGTGTTGGCAATCTGCAGGGCAGACTCCATGCTCTCGAGGTCACGTAGCTCCCCTACCAGTACGACGTTAGGATCCTCACGGAGTGCCGCCTTCAGACCCATGGCAAAACTCGCCGTATCCACCCCCACCTCACGCTGGCTCACAATCGACTTACCAGGCTCTACGAGGTACTCGATTGGATCTTCGATAGTGAGGATGTGGTCACGTCGCTCGCGGGCAATTTGATTGGTGAGCGCAGCAAGTGTGGTGCTCTTACCATGTCCCGTTGGAC
>JALHQF010000061.1 GCA_022842085.1 Patescibacteria group bacterium
CAGGAGTCGCATGAGCCAACGCAGGAATAGGAGTAACAGTGGCCCGGGTGGCCTGTCGGCGACTTGCCGTAACCGCAGCCTGCTTCGCAGCTTCCTCAGCAGCAGCTGCCGCCTTCTCATCAGCACGGCTCTGTACAAGTGCTACCTCGCTCACCTGGGCTTGGGGCACGCTAATCGGAAACGACGCTGGAAGCTGGACAGAAAGGGTGAGGGTCTGACTTACGCCAAGCCCATCATCTTCTGCGGCAACCGAAACTGGTACCGGCAAAAATGCGGTGTACACAGCGGTACCTGCTACCAGGGTGCGAACGGCACGACTCGGGGTGCTCAGGCACTGGGCGAGTCGGTGGGACCAGGTTACACCGAGTTGAATACTTCTCGGTGTACCCGTTGTCCGGATACTACGCATAACGTTCCAGACCATACCATAACGATTAGCTTTTGTCAATCCCTTAGCTCATTTATTGAAATTCACTACTGATGAACAACAGGGTCAGAAAGACTTGCTCTTTCCTTGAAAAATCGGTACGGTCTCTTGGTATGCACGTAGAACGCAAAGAGAAAGAAGCTGCCCAGCAGCTCGTTCGCCGCTTTAACCGCCTCGTCCAGAGCGCCGACCTCATTCGTGAGGTGCGTGAGGGTCGCTACTTTGCAAGGCCAGTCACTCGCTTTATGCGCAAAGAGGCCGCAAAGTACCGTGAGAAGGTTCGCCGTGAGCGCAGCTACTACTAAGCAGCTGTCGTCCCTTGAGACACACATCACCGAGGCCCTGCGCTCCGGTGACGCTTTGCGTACCCTCGTGCTACGGATGCTCCGCAGCGAACTTCATAACGCGAAAATTGCTCAAGGAAGCGAGCTGTCCGAGGAAGAAATGCTGGTCATCACGAAACGCGAGGTAAAGAAACGCGAAGAGGCTGCCCGAGCCTACGAAGCAGCCGGTAGTGATGAGCGCGCCGCAAACGAAAGGGCAGAGCTCACCATCCTCAGTGAGTACCTCCCTGCTGCTGCAGATGAAACGCTCATCCGTCAGCACATTCTCAGCCTCAAACAGCAGGGGACAATACCAGAAGGTCCTGCTGCTATAGGTGCCGCTATGCGCTCTCTCAAGGAAACATTCGGCGCAACGCTTGATGGAGCACGCGCCGCACAGCTTATTCGTGAAGCGCTCGACTAGTGCTCACGTTTGAGGTATCGCACGAACTTCAAGCGGTACTCTCGAGCACCGAGCTCGAGGTAGTGCGCGTCGCATGCGAGTACCACCTACGCCTAGAGGGCATCGTTGAGATCCAGGCGGTACGTGCTGAAGAAATCCGTGCACTCAACGCAGCATGGCGGGGAGTTGACGAAGCAACTGACGTGCTGTCGTTCCCTCAAGAACTCCCTCCAGCACCTGTTCCCGAACGATACCTGGGCAACGTAGTGCTGTGCTTAGAGAAGGTAGTCGCGTACGGCGAAACGCCGCTCCAGATGGTGCATCACGGCATCCTCCACCTCGCCGGATTCGACCATGAGAGTGACTTCACGCAGTGGCAAGCAGTTGAAGCAATTCTCATTGCAACGTACGCTCGGAGTGGCATCAGCATTCCACCCGTTCTCGATGACTCGCTTTAGCTATCGCAAGCTCTTTCGGAGCTTTGGCCACGCAGCCAGAGGCCTTCGGCGCCTCATTGCCACAGAGCAGAACGCACGTGTGCACTTCTTCCTAGCCTGCATTGCCGGGATTCTCGCAATTTGGCTCGACGTGACACAGGTTGAAGCCGCGCTGCTCTTCTTCTCAATTGTACTGGTCTTTGCCATTGAAATTATTAACACAGCTGTTGAGAAGCTCCTCGACGTCGTACATCCCGAGCGCCACGATCAGATTGCCTACGTTAAAGATGCGCTCGCTGGTTCGGTGCTAATCGCGGCGGTTATCGCTCTCGTTGTTGCCTGGCTCGTGTTCGTCCCACACCTGCTAGCGCGTTTTGCATAAGATTTGTACACTGTAAGCTATGGCTCAAGCACCGCTCATCGGAATCGACCTCGGAACTAGTAAGGTAGCTGTAACGGTTGGGTACCCCCAAGAGCACGGGCTCGATCTTGTAGGTGTGGGCTTCGCACCCACACATGGCATGCGTCGGGGCACCGTGGTTGACGTAGAGGAGGTGATCTCGAGTATCGCTGCCGCTCTCGACGAAGCCGAGCGCATGTCAGGGCAGCCGATTACCCAAGCTACGGTGAGTATCGGTGGAGAGCACATTCAGTGCACGCCGTCGCGTGGGGTTGTGGCAGTACTCCGACCAGATGCCGCCATTACTGACGAAGATGTGTTTCGGGTGCTCGATGCCGCAAAGTCAGTGAGCGTCCCTGCAAACCGTGAGGTACTGAGCGCCACTGCTCGCAGCTACAATGTAGA
The DNA here is from genome assembly GCA_022842085.1 of Patescibacteria group bacterium. Lineage (GTDB taxonomy): Bacteria > Patescibacteriota > UBA1384 > CAILIB01 > CAILIB01 > JALHQF01. The sequence goes on from JALHQF010000061.1 coordinate 2,396, forward strand.
TGGCACTTCAGATGTACGCGACCCTGTTGGTATGCAGGGCATTCGTCTTGAAGTTGAGGCGCAAGTGGTGAGCGGCGCAACTGCAAGCATTAAAACCCTGCTGCGCTGCGTAGAGCAGGCTACGGTTCAACCGGTAGAACTTGTCTTTACACCACTCGCTGCTGCCAAGGCGCTTCTCACGCGTAAAGAGATGGAAGTGGGCTGTGTACTCCTGGATCTAGGAGCTAGCACAACAAGCTTCGCGGTATTTGAAGAAGGAGAGCTCGTGCATGCCGGGGTAATTCCGGTAGGCGGAAGCCACGTTACCAACGATATTGCCATTGGACTTCGCACCTCTCTCGATGCAGCTGAGCTCATCAAGGTGCATCACGCTACGGCCCATGCCGCAGACGCCGCGGGTAAGCACCTGGCCTGGA
>JALHQF010000062.1 GCA_022842085.1 Patescibacteria group bacterium
GAAAATCACTATTTACCGCGCTCCAGCTCTGGTACACGACGTTGGCTGGAAGGGGGATCGTTACCTTTGCACGGGTAGCGCTACTTGGCAGATCGATGCGAACCTCAACCTGGAACGTGGTGCCATCTGGTGGGTTAATCGGACCCGTGAGGCGGATGGTCGCATTCTTGGTGGCTGCAGATGTAGGGAGCGCCACAGCGAAGAGTGCGAATGCGAGGACAAGGCGTGAAACAGCGCGCATAGGACTAGCGTAGCATGCCTACTTGGCGCGTACGAGGCGAGCCATCCAGATGAGGGCAGCCAGCGCAAGGCTGTGTGCTAGGAAGCTCATGAGCGGAATAGTGAGAAAGCCTGCTAGCTCAAGGTAGCGCTCAGTGCAGCTTGCCCCAGTGGTGCTACAGGGCATAAAGAAGCTGCTGTCACCAAAGAAGTTGCGGTTATAGTACAGCACGTTGTGGTACAGGCTGATGAGCCAGCCCACTGCGAGAAGCAGAATTGCCGCAAGTTGCACCGAGGTATCCTTCCGCCAGAGTGCAACGCCGAGAATGACTACCTGAGGGAACAGCGTGATGCGCTGGTACCAGCAGAGCACACATGGCTCAAACTGCGTGCCGAGGTAGAGGCTACCAACCAGGGCAACCACCACCACGAGGGTGGCGAACTGGAGGAGACGAAGCGGGGTAATCTGCATGACATAAGTGTAGTAACTTGCTAGCCTCATGGCGAGCGTCCGCTTGCGGGCACTCCCACACGTCGAACCTTCACTACGTGGTCCAGCTCACCGCATACTCGGCGGGGTGAGTGAGCAACCCTCGGAAACGAGGTCCGTACAGGGCGCCATGGTGGGGTCATGGTTGCTTCTGGGAAACTTTAGCTGGACAGTGCGACACGCAGGCGGGCACGCAGCTTGGGAGCATAGGTGTTATGCAAGGAACCCACCCGCTCCGCGCGTTTGCCTGTACCGCGGTAGCATCCTACGAAGGGCCATTTCCTGCCCCCACCCTGTGCACAGGGTGGGGGTTCCTCCATCGTTGGGTACTTGACGCTATGTAAAGTGTGCTTTACATTTGAGCCATGGTTATCTGTGATATCTGCAAGCAGCGTGAAGCCGTAGCGGAGGTTCGCATCAACCGCAATGGTGAGGAGCGCCTCCTGCACCTCTGCCGAGAAGACTACGCTCGTTTCCAAAGTCGTCAGTTTTCGCCTCTCGAGGCGATGCTCTTTGGGTTTGGGGATACCCTCGAGCCATCTCGCGAGGGCACCAACCTCACACGCTTTCTCTCTGACGATGCCAAGCGAGCTGTCGATCGCGCTGCCGCTGTTGCCAGCAGGTTTGGTCGGCGCATTGTAGACACAGAGCACCTTCTCTACGCGGTAAGTGAGACTTCAGTTGGGGAGGTCATTTTTGAAAGCCTTGGCGTAAAGGCGGCTGATATTCGCGGGTACATCGATGCGAACAGCCAAGACGAGGGCAACCAGGCAGTTTCCCTGGGGCTTAGCCCGCGTGTAAAGCAGGTAATGGTGCGTGCATTTGCAGTCATGCAGGAGCATCGACATGCTGTGATTGGCCCAGAGCACCTACTTGTTGCGCTTGCCGAAGAAGATGAGGGGATGGCCTCCACGATTCTTTCGCGATTTGGGGTAAGCTCCACTAAACTCAAGGAACAGCTGGATAAAGGGCAATCAGAGCCAAAAAAGGAATCTGAAACCCCGACCCTCGATGCATATAGCCGCGACCTCACACAGCTTGCAAAACAAGGCAAGCTCGATCCAGTTATTGGCCGGGCTGTTGAGATTGAGTCGACAGTCGAGGTGCTGGCTCGGCGAACGAAGAGCAACCCTGTACTGATTGGTGAGCCCGGCGTGGGAAAAACCGCCGTAGTTGAGGGATTAGCGCAGCGCATGGTGGCCGGTACGGTCCCCGAGGCCCTTCAGGGTAAGCGTCTCGTAGAGCTCTCACTTGCAAACCTGGTGGCAGGTACTCGTTATCGTGGGGACTTTGAGGAGCGCATCCAAAAGCTCCTCGATGAGGTGAAGCGTGACCGCAAGTTGATCCTCTTTATCGATGAGCTACATACCGTGGTAGGTTCGGGTGCGCAGGAGGGTAGTCTCGATGTGGCCAACGTACTCAAGCCCGCGTTGGCACGAGGAGAGATTGCCCTCATCGGCGCAACTACATTGAGTGAGTACCAAAAGCACATCGAGAAGGATGCGGCGCTTGAGCGGAGGTTCCAGCCCATACTGGTAGGAGAGCCAACCAAGGAACAAGCAGTTACCATCCTCCATGGGCTTCGCGATGCGTATGAGGCTCACCACAAAGTAGAAATCACCGACGAGGCAATTCAGGCTGCTGTAGACCTCTCGGATCGCTACCTTACGCAGCGCTTCCTCCCTGATAAGGCTATTGATCTGCTCGATCAAGCCGCAGCTCGGGTGCGTATTGCCAGCACCTCCCAGCCTACCGAGGTTAAAGAGCTAGAAGACCGATTAGTTCGCAAGCGCCGCGAGCTTGAGCGCGCAAAGACGCATGGTACCGATGAGAAGCGTTATACCCTTACGCAGGAGGTGCAGGAGCTGGAGCACAGCCACCAGGAACGTCTCGACGCCTGGAAGCAGGAGCGCTCAACCGCTACCAATAGCGTTGGAGTACGCGAGATTGCTGCCGTAGTCAGTAAAATTACCGGCGTCCCCGTGGCTGAGCTCACCGCCATAGAGCGTGAGAAGCTCCTCAATCTCGAAGTTCGTCTAAAAGAGCGTGTGATCGGGCAAGACCAATCCGTAGCAGCTGTGGCGCATGCCGTGCGT
>JALHQF010000063.1 GCA_022842085.1 Patescibacteria group bacterium
ACAAGCAGTGGTGCATCGGTGGTGATTGAGCGCTCGGCAGCGGCCGGGGTAAGTGGCACCAATCGCTACCTTGGCGCCATGACGCTCCTGCGCGTAACTTCGGATGCCTTCCCGATTGTTCCTTCGCTTAGCTTGAGTGAAGTGGTTGCGCAGAGTGACAGCACCAACATTCTGGCACGGGTTGAATCGTACAGTTTTACTACCGGAGGTGTCGGCGCACCATCAGGTTCGAGCAGCGCCACGCCAACCGCCGCCCCTACCTCTCCGGGGACCCTCGTGCAAACTGGCCCCCTCGACCAGCTGCGCTTTGCTTTGGCGTTTGCGCTTGCGGGCATTGCTGCCATGAGCTTGCGTAAGGCAATGCTGCGCTAAGCAGGCTGCAACTCTTGCACACCTGCTCGCACGTAGCCTGGCCGCAGGCAGGTGTCACAGCAGATAAAGTGCTCTCGGGTTGCGCTATGATCGTCGTTCACGTAGCGCTCACAGGCCACGCCACAGTGCCTACAGGTACCAATAACCTGGTGCTCGGGTGAATTGGTTTCAAAGCCCATGGTTACGCGGCCATCAAACACGTAGAGCTTGCCGAGGAAGTCCTTGTTAGGGTACTTCTCCATGTAGGTAACAATGCCGCCGTAGAGCTGCTGCACATTGGTGAAGCCCAGCCTTAGTAGGTAGCCAGAGGCTTTTTCGCAGCGCACCCCACCCGTACACACCGTCACAATGCGCTTGCCGCGAAACTGTTCCAGCCAGCCCTTGAGCTTAGGCAGATCGCGGAAGTAGTTCATCGGAGGCTGGTGCGAGCCGGCAAAGTGGCCCACTTCGTGCTCGTACATGTTGCGCATGTCGATCATCACAAACTCTTCACCAGAGCGGATGAGGGCGTGGAGCTCCTCGGCTGTTATGTACGGCGCAGTGAACTCGGCTGGGTTGAAGTCTTCCTCTCCCAGGTAGGAGGAGACGATTTCCCTCCGCAGCTTCACCACGAGCTTGGGAAAGGCGCTACCAGTACCTACCGAGCGCTTGATATGTGTACTCGCAAAGCGTGCCTCACCCGTGAAGTGCGCCACGTAGGCTTCGGTGGCCTGCTTGGTGCCCTCAAGGGTGCCGTTTACCCCCTCTTCGCCAATGAGCACCCGTCCCGTAAGACCTAGCTCCTTCATCACCGCACGCTCACGTGCTACCAGCTCCGCCGCGTCGGGCAGGTGGCCATACCAGTAGTAGAGGAGGATTTGATGGTCAGTCACGCGAGAATGCTAGCAGGTTACGGCAACCATCGCACATCGCCGCCCTTCACCCCAAGCGGCTCGGGAATCGCCGGCTGGCCAAGTGGTCGATCAAAACGCACACGAGCCAGCACCAGCTCTCCATCTCGCACGTACCCTGCCCCATCTAGGTTATCGCTCGTACTACTACCTCGCTCGTATACCACCATACGGTTGCTGGGCGACCAGCGAGGTCGCTGAAGCACCTCGCCCTCGGCCAGAATGCTCCGGTAGGTAGTTCCACGGATGGTTTCGCTGGCCACGACCTGCTGTAGGCCGCTCTCGAGTGTCTCAACCGCCACAAGCCTCGCGGCAGCTACATCCGGATCACCAACATCAATTCGCTCATCCGACAGCACGGAACGGATGCCATCTTCGTTGATCCGTGCCACAAAGCGCGGCGAGGGAAGGCTTCCGCCTGCCACATCACCGAGCACTACATCGAGACCGTTTCGGGAAACTTCGTAGAGGTAGCGGTAGCGTCCCAGTATAAGCTCTTCTGGTTCGCTGATTCGTGTTTGCGCAGCCAGGCCCTCGCCATTAAGGTAGGCCACCACGTCAGCAACAGCTGAACACTGTAGCTCGGTTCCACTCCGGTCAGCCGTGTCACGTAGGACGGTTCGCTCGCCCGTGTCGAGCGCCACTGCAAGAATACGCTCGGCACCATCGAAGGCTTGCTCATACGCAACCCCATACGCTCCCGAAGCACACACCCTAACCTGGGCAAACGACGCATCCTCGCGCGTAAGTAACGTACGGCGATCTGCTACAAATCCATCCACTAGTGTGAGTAGCTCGAGGCGAAACCGCTGGCTTGTCCCTTCACGGATTGAGAGGAGTGCTCGGGTTCCGTCGCTACTTACCTCGTAGCCAAGCACCACCTCTTCAGGCCTGGTAAGCAGGCTGGTGGCAGCACTAGAAACCTCGAATCGAGCAAGCTGCTGCTTCTCCGTTAGGTAGAGGAAGCGGGGTGCCGGAGTTTGGATGGTGAAGGTTTGCGGCTCGCGCATAACGCGACCGGCTCGGTCTTGCACACCAGAAACAGAGAGCTCATAGGTTACCTGATAATCGAGTGGCTGCTCAGGAATCACTGCGAGCGCACGACTCGACCAGCGGTACGTCACGGGTACTGGAGCCCCGAGGCTCGTGAGCACTACTCGTTCACGCACGTCTTGCTCAACCATGGGACGGTCAAAGGTGATCACAATGGGCTCGCTTACGGCAACCTGCCCAGAAACCTCCCGGATACGCGGCTGGCTGCGATCTCCAAGTACGGCAACTGCCCCAAAACCGGCAATCAGCAGCAGCTGGACAAGGATGAAAACGCGTGAGGGCATGGCTAGTAGAGGTAGGGGCTCGCTGGTTCGGGGATCTCTCGTAGGCTCGTTACCACAAGGAGTGGGCGGCCGTCGGCATCGCGCATGCTGCCAGACACCTCAACCCACACACCATTATTGGGCAGATCAC